>NZ_JARBDB010000057.1:0-465954 GCF_036577605.1 Paenibacillus sp. GYB004 | reverse complement strand
TCAGCGATCAGATTCCCAATTCTGGAAACGAACTGCCTGCCCCTTCGGGGCAAGGGGAACAAGTATTGTGAAGGTTTTCACACCTTAATAATCTAAAAAAACTGTCTTGACATCTTGTAGCACCATATTTTACACAAAGTCGGATTAAAGGATCGAATCAAAAACTTCCCTTCCCAGCTCTCTGGCGGAGAACAGCAAAGAGTGGCAATCGCCAGAGCTGTCGCCAAAAACCCTTTACTTTTACTCTGTGATGAACCGACAGGAGCTCTGGATTACGTGACCGGCAAATCCGTTCTAAAGCTTCTTCAAGATGTAAACAGGGAAACGAAAAAGTGCGTCGTCCTGGTCACGCATAATTCAGCCATTGCCCCGATGGCGGACAAAATTATTAAAGTCAAAAGCGGAAGGATAGAAAGTGTTGCGATCAATGAGGTCAAGCAAAGCGTGGAAGGGATTGAGTGGTAATGATGAAATTATCATTAAAACTAGTAAGGGATATTAGACAATCTATAGGGCAGTTCATAGCCATTGTTGTGGTACTTGCAGTAGGAGCTTTTTTCTATGCGGGACTGGTCACGTACAGCGGTACCCTTGATGCTTATGCGAAGGCTTATTTTAAAGCACATAATTTAAGCGATTTGAATGTGTATTACAGTCAACTATCCAAGCAGGACGTGGCTCGTTTAAGCGAAATAGAAGGGATACAGAAAATAGAAGGACGTTATACGCTGGACGCCACGCAAGCGTTTGAAGGGTATGAAGCTTCCATAAAAATCCATTCAATACCGGTGAAGAATGAAATCAATACGCCTGCTATGATGGAGGGCCGGGTCCCGTCGAAGAAAGGGGAGATTTTGTTAGATTCCCATTATGCCAAAGAGCATCAGTATCGTGTCGGCGATATAATCCAGATAAGCTCAAATAATAAAGACTACACCTTTACCATTAGCGGTTTGGGTGAGAATGTTGAATATGTCAAAAAGAATGAAATACAAGACCATAAAAACTTCGGAGTAGCTTATGTGGCTGAAGAGACGATTCCTGAAATGGGATACGGCTTCTCCTATAATGAAGTTCTGATCGATGCCAAAGAAGGTTATGATCTGGACCAATTAGGCAAATCCATTGAAGCACAATCCAAACCGCTTTCCTATGTAGACCAGGTAAGTAAAGAAAGGACGTTCAGTTATTCGAAACTAAAGGAAACGATACATAATAATAATAGGATGAGCAAGGTTATCCCTTTGGTTCTCTTTTTGATAGGAGCTGTTATCCTATTCCTTACCATGTCGAGGATTATAGATTCGCAAAGAAATCAGGTAGGTATGATGAAGGCGTTGGGTGCAAAGGACAGAACGATTATGCTTCATTACATGGGCTACCCTTTGCTGGCGGGGATTACAGGCTCCCTTCTAGGCTGCTTCGTAGCCAATATTGTATTTATTCCTTTAGTAACGGGGTCGAGCTCAAGGTCGTACTCGTTGCCGGACATTCAGTTTGTCCTTTCGTTTTACTCGATCCTTCCCCCCATTGTCTTCTCCAGTGCTTTTGGACTCTTGTCGTGTTACTTAAGCGGGAGAACCGTATTAAAGGAACGTGCGGCTCAAGCTATGCGGCCTAAACCGCCCAAGAAGATGAAAACACTTCTTATAGAACGAATTCCGGGGATTTGGAGTCGTATTTCCTTCAGTTACAAACTCATTTTGAGAAATATTTTATTGAATAAACAAAAAGCTGTCGTGAGCTCGGTTGGTGTTGTGGCAAGCACGGTTTTATTAATAAATGCCTTCAGCACGCAAGCGGCCTTGCTGCAAGTAGCTAATCAGGTTGAAGAGGTTTACGCTTATGATTTAAGAGTGGATTATGAGCTGGGAGCATCTCCCGATGCGTCCAAACTCCCTTCCGGAATAAAACAAAAATATGATGTATCCGCTTTTCCTGTTGAACTTATCAAAGAGGATAAAAAAGAAAAGGCCACTTTAACGGTTACTGCCAAGGAAAACAATCTCATTCATTTCTTTGATGAACATAAAAATGAACTTTTTTTGGAAGACCATGGCGTTCTGGTGCCCCAATCTTATGCCGACAAATACCATATTGCGGAAGGGGATCTCATCCAGATCAAGTTTACAGCACCTGAATTTAATAAGAAGAGGATCGAGATGAAGGTCTTACATATATCTACCCAATATTCGAATCCGTCGTTTTATAGCACGCCAGCCTACTTAAAGAGCTTTGGCATCAACTACAATCCAACCTCGCTTATGATTGAAGCGGGCAGCGCTGCAGATCTTGTAAACATTCGTACCTTTTTTGAGCAAGATCCTCGCGTAGACAAGATTACGGATAAGGAGGATCTGAAGAAATCAGCTCAATATATTCTGAAGCAAAACAGCTTTGTTTTTATCATGTTTATCATTTGTGCCGTCATACTCTCCTTTGGCGCCATCTATACGATATCTTCCATCAACATGTATGAAAGGAATCGGGAGCTTGCCACACTGAAGGTACTAGGCTATCCCAAAAATAAAATTAACAGACTCCTCTTTTTTGAAAACATCATCCTAACGACATTTGCGGTACTAGTTGCATTACCGATTAGCGGCTATATGTACACGCTTATTGTAAAGGCACTCTCTAGCGCCCATCAACAAATCCCGGACCAATTAAACATTTTCATAGTATCGGCAGCTGTTAGTTTTGCATTCTTACTTACCATTCTGGCCAACTTGCTGCTCAGGAGAAAGGTAACCCAAATCAATATGATCGAATCTTTAAAAAGTGTAGAGTAACGGGGATTGGAGGAAGCCGGGAAGAAGCCGCACGAATTTTTAACGGAAAAATCCGAGCGCCGTCGTCTTCTCCGCTTCGCTTAACTTCATGCCGGATACGGTCCGGTACAGCGGGGTGCGATCATAGTCCACACTTTTCAGCTCGATGCGGCCGTCCGTAATCGTCATGTAATGGGCGATCCGGGTCTGATCGTCCTTTCGGCGGTACGACACGCTCCCCGGATTCAGCCACAGCTCGCGGTCGCTCAAATAATGGACGCATCGCCGGTGCGTATGGCCGAAGATGAGCCGCCGTTCCGCCGTTTTGCCGACGCGGCTATCCCCTTGCGTACGCATGTGCCAATATTCAGCAAACTGCGGCAAGCTGACGATCGTTTCGTACCCAGTATACATATGCTGGAGGCTGTAACCGATGGAATCCAGCAGGAAGGGCAAGGATTCGGGCAAAGACTCCAGAAACTGCACGTCCTCCTCCGTCAGCAAACGCGCATTGCAATGTTTCCAACAGAGCTCGCCATCGGCGAGGCTCCACAGCGTATCGCTGTCTCGGTAAGCAGCGGCTACCGCTCTGTCATGGTTTCCTTGCACGCATACCGCCCGATGTTCCCGCACCCAGTCGAGCACTTCCCGCGGAAACGGGCCATAGTCGACCAGGTCGCCTGCGCAGTACACGACGTCGCAATCGCTTTCGGCCTTCCATATGGCTTCCAGCGCATAAATGTTCGCATGGATATCAGAGATTAGCAAAGCCTTCAAGTCGGTTCCTCCCGAAAGCGGCAGTCGTTGCCGGTATCCGGCAACGACCGCGGTTATTTGGCGCCGCTTATCATTTTGTTGATTTCCTCGTCGGCTTCCCGCAGCGCGGTGTTGACGTCCTTTTGTCCTGTGTTGTACTCATCGTATTTGGCCATTAGAATTTTCCGCGCGTCCCGGTAATGTTTGGAGAAAGCCGGCGCAGGGGAAGGTTTGCTTTTGAAAATCGAGCTGATGTCGATGCCGCTGAATTGCGGGATGTCGGCGGCCAGCTGCTTTTTCAGCTCCGTGTTCTGCAGCGGGGAGAGGCGGGCGAACTTGCGGGTCATCTGCCGCTGTACCTCGTCGGACGTGAACAGTTCAATGACCTGCATGGCTTGATCCTTGTATTTGCTCTGCCGAGAGATGAGCATGTAATGCGCGTCCACGTAGCCGTATACGTTCGGCTGCTCCTTGAAGCTCGGATATTGCGCAAGGCCGACGTTCAGCCCATTTTTGACCGCATCCGTCAATTTGGTCAGCAAATTGACGGTCGCGTACATCGCCACTCTGCGGTTTTTGATGAACTCATCGTTACCGGTCGACACATTGCCCTGTATCGAATTGATCCGGTGTCCGAGCACGAATACCTTTTTCCATAGGTCGTTATTGACAGTCGCGGTTTCCTTTCTCATATCCACAATGTCGGGCGACAAGGAGGAGGAGAGGCGGGAAATATGCTCGTAGCTGAGCCCGACGTACTGGGTTCCCCCTTCCAGGCGGGTTAGTTTTTCGGCCAACTGCGCCGCGTCCTCCCAAGTCATACCGTCCTTCGGATAGGGGACTCCGAACCGGTCGAACAAATCTTTGTTGTAGTACAGCGCGTTGAATTGGGTCGAATACGGCAAGCCGTACAATTCTCCTTTGTCCGACAGCACCCGCAGGGCGTCCAGGTAAACGGGGTCGAACCGATTCAGGTCGATTTTGTGCTTCGCAAGAAGAGGAGTCAAGTCCATCAACAAATTGTACGGGATAAAATCGGTCGCATACCCGTTAAACTGCGTCAGCAAATCCGGGACGATACCCGAAGCGATAATATCGGGCAAATTGCCGCTCAGCGGCTCGAGCGTAATGTGCGGATATTTTTTCTTAAGGGGCTGCACAAGCAGTTGGTCCCACTCTTCGTCGCTGATCGCCTGGCCCTTGAATACGGTCAGCTTGACCGGCTCGGTGCTGATCGGCTCATTCACCGGCGGCGCGCTTGGGGTTTGCGTTTTCCCGGATTGCTGGCAGCCGGTCAAAGCGGCGGTTAAAGCGGCTAGAATGCACATGGTTACGGCGTATGTTTTGTTTTTGCTAATCATTCGTTATACCTCCTTGAAGTAGTCGGTTTATAACGGTGTTCGGATATTAGCCGGGCGTGCCGAAATCTACGCCCTCGGTTACATCTTCCGGCTCCAGGTGACCTACATAGTTTACGAATTTGATTTGCTTATAGCCGTCAAATACGTCGGCGGCCGATATCGCGGCATGGGCTTGGCTGAATAAGTTATGGTCCCCCGGAGGGCAGCTCGCGAGCAGCGAGAGCAGCACGGAGCCAAGCGCGCCGTGGCAGACGACGGCGAGTCGCGCGTTTGTTCCGCGGTAGCGGGCGACCAATGCGTGCAATGCTTCTTCGGCCCGCCCGTAGGCTTGCTCGCGGGTTTCGTCCTCCAGCGGCATCCACCATTCGTCCGGCCATGGAAAAGGCTGGTTGGCCTCGAATGTGCCGAACCGCTCGCGCAGCGTGTTTAACGGAACATGGTTCGGGTGGGCGAGCCGCAGCTCGGCCTCCACGGACCTCTCGAGTTTCAGCCCCGCCTCCAGGAGTTCCCGGACTCGCGGCCAGCCCCGCCGGTCCGTTTCGCTCAGAGCGGGCCATACGTACCACGGAGCCCCCGTTTGCATGGCAATCGGCCGAGCCGTCTCCAGCGTCCGCTGCATGCTGCTGGAGTAAATCGCGTCGACGCCCCAAAGCTTCATTTGATTGCCGACCCGCTCGGCCTGAAGCCGTCCTTTCCGGCCAAGTGGAGGATTCGGTCCTCCATCGTAGCCGGGCTCCTGGCTTGCGGGCTGCGCGTGGCGAATCAGATACAGGCGCAAGGTCATAGTCCGCCATCTCCGTTTCCATAGATGTGTTGGTTTACATTTTTCATCGTGCATCCCGTTGCATCCGGCCAAGCAGCGGTGTTCTCCCTGAACCCTTCTGCGTCTTTCCCGCGTTTCGCCCGGTGTTTCTATCGTAGCGCATGTGCCGAAACGGAATCTGTATAGAATATTGCGAAACTTTAATTTTTCTTTACCTATTTTGCTAACTTTCCGTGAGTGACCTTTGTTATAATTTGGGTATCCGATAAGTGCACGTGAGGAGGGGACGCGTTGTCATTAGCAGGCACCAGCATCGTCGACCATTACGGCTACAACGACGACGAATTTCTGTTGTCCTATTCGCACAAGAACGGCCCGTACAATATTACCGGACACGTCCACGACCAATACGAGGTCTATTATTTGCTCAAAGGGCAGCGATCGTATTTCATCAAAGACCGAGTCTATTCGGTGAATCAGGGCGATCTTGTATTTATTCCCAAATCCGTGCTGCATCGCACGCTTTTTGCCGGCGCTCTCCAGCACCAGCGCGTTGTCCTCAATTTCACCGACTCGTTTCTGGAGCGGTCGCGGGCGATGGAGTCGAAGCTGGATCTGCTGAAGCCGTTTCGCAGTCCGAACCCGACGCTTCGCTTGAAAGAGGAAGACCGCAAGTATGTAGAAGCGCTCCTGCTTCGCGCCATCGCGGAGATGAGGAGCAAATCGGACGGCTATGAAATGTGCCTGAAGGCGCTCGTCGTCGAGCTGCTCGTCCACCTGGCCCGCTGCTGCGGCAAGTATACGGAAGCGGTGCCGCCCGAGGATTCTCCCCTGCACCGCAAAGTAGCGGATATTACAGATTATATCGAAGCTCATTTCGCCGAACCTCTCACGCTGACCCATCTGTCGGAAACGTTTTATATAAGCCCCTATTATCTGAGTCGCGTTTTTAAAGAAATTACCGGCTTCTCCTTCGTCGATTACGTCAATCACGTCCGGATGAATGAGGCGAAGCGGCTTTTGCGGGAAACGGAATGGAAGGTGCTGCGCATCGCCGAGCAGGTCGGTTTCGACAGCATCGCGTATTTCGGTCGAGTGTTCAAGGAAATGGTTCATTTGTCTCCTGTTCAATACCGACGCATGCAGAGGGGGGTGTCCGGCTGAGTGGCGGATCGCTCCGTGCCCCTACGGTGCACGACAGGAGGGGAGAGCAAAGCAAGACGGTCCGCCTGTTTTTTCCCCGCGATTGAATGATGATTCCGGCTGCTTGGGCTGCATTAAAATAGAAGAAACTACTTCCTCGGCTAGGTATAGCTGTATAATAGACGAATGGACTTCTCTATCCATGACTAGGAGAGGAAAACGTCTTGGCCTATCATGCACCAAAATTCCAAATGAAAAAGAGCCATATTCTAATAGGAATAGGGATATTATTAGTTATTTTATCCGGTTTTCGTTTTTTGTGGATGGAATCGTTTCGCGATCAAAAACTGGAGCCCATTAAAAACGGGCAGTTAAATTTGCGCGACTGGAATGCCGAAGATGGCGACATTCTCTTACTTGATGGGGAATGGGAGTTGTATCCCTCGCAATGGTTGATGGTTGGCGAACGGCAAGGGGGGAATGAGCCGACATTTATTCAGGTTCCGGGTAGATGGAACGAAGCTCTGCATGCCGAAAAATCAACTCCATACGGATTTGCTTCTTATCGATTGCGTCTTTATGTAAATCCCGAAAAGGATCTGAATTATAGTATACGTGTACCCAGCGTACGAACCTCGTCGGAATTATATGTAAATGGCCGATTGCTTGCCAAATCCGGACGTGTGGCGGAATCGAAGGATGAATATACGGCGAAGAACCTGCCTTATTCTGCAGCTTTTACGGCAGACGAAAACGGCGTCATCGAACTAGTGATTCAGGCGGCCAATTATGTGGATAGTCGAAGCAGCGGCATCGTCCGGTCTATTAAATTCGGTTCGGAAGAAGCAATTGCGAAGGAAATGAAAGCCTCCATTTCTATGCAGCTTCTGGCAGCGATTATATTCCTTATGCATTCTGCCTATGCGCTTATTTTGTTCGTACTGGGAGATAAGGAAAAGAAGCTGCTTTATTTTTCTTTGCTCGCTTTATGTATAACCCTTACTAATGTGTTGAGTAATGATGAGAAGTTGTTCCACCAATTATTTTACATGGGCAGCGATTGGGATTTTCGGCTGGCTAATGCGGCTCTAGTTATTGGAGCTTATGCATTGCTCGAGTGTACGAACCATCGCGAACTTCCTTATTGGAGCAGGATATACCCGGTATATAGGGTGCTGACTTTAGGCACTGCCGGCATTACGTTGTTTTTAGATCCCCATCAGGTGATCATGCTCTTTCCGGTTTATTTTCTGTGGGGCGGTATTGCTGCAGTTATCACGATGATTGCGATCTTAAAAAAAGTAATCAAGGATATAAAGAGCAATCTATTACTGCTTATTTCTATTCTTGCTCTGCTTCACCATTTTCTTTGGTCGTTATTCTGGCGGGAAAGCGGATGGAGTCTTGTCTACTATCCGTTTGATCTGATTATTTCGATGGGGTGTTTAGCCTCTGTATGGTTTAAGGGTTATTTTATCATGCATGCCAACACGAAAGAGATTGCTACAACCTTGCAAAGAATGAATGACCATAAGGATCAATTTCTGGCAAATACTTCTCATGAATTTAAAAATCCGCTTCATAGCATTCTTAACATGTCACAATCCGTTTTAAAAAGGGAACGGCATTTGCTGCAGGAAAGAAGTGTCAAAGAGCTTGAAACGGTTTTAACCGTAGGACGCCGGCTGACCTTGATATTAGACGATCTGATAGATGTGATGAGTTTACGGGAAGGCAATCCGCGTCTACAGAAAAAAGCCATCCTTATTCAGCCGATCGTGACCGGCGTAATTGATATGCTGCAATTAAATGCAGAAGTGAAATCTGTAATCATCGTAAATCAGATTCCTGAAGATTGTCCTCCGGTACATGCGGATGAAAACCGGGTAATTCAAATCGTATTCAATCTGCTTCATAATGCTGTGAAATTTACGAACGAAGGGATCATTTCGATTCAAGCTTATGCAAAG
Source organism: Paenibacillus sp. GYB004 (assembly GCF_036577605.1). Lineage (NCBI taxonomy): Bacteria > Bacillati > Bacillota > Bacilli > Caryophanales > Paenibacillaceae > Paenibacillus > Paenibacillus sp. GYB004. The sequence goes on along the minus strand of NZ_JARBDB010000057.1, from coordinate 457,190 downwards.
GACGAACGAGCTTATATCGTCATTTCGGATACCGGGATCGGGATGGATGAAGACATGCTTAAGCGCCTGTTCCGTCCGTATGAGCAAGCCAGCACGAGTGAGACCCTGATTGAAGGCGGCTTTGGGTTAGGTTTGAGTATAAGCAGGCAATTGGTTGAGCTTCATGGAGGCCGATTGGATGTGTCCTCTGTATTAGGAGAAGGTTCAACCTTTACATTTTCGTTAAAGCTGGCAAGTTTGCAAGCGGAGGACGAGGAGGATGCTGCTAGCCTGTTGGAACAGGGAGTCTCGCCACCTATACCGATTCAGGAAAAAGTCCCGATAACTATGGAAGAAGCGGATATCCTCCCGCCTACGAAACCAATTACTTTATTGGAAATGAATCGGGACCGTCCGCTCCTATTAATTGTGGATGATGATCCGGTCAACCTTCAAGTGCTTGAAGCTATACTGCCGCCGGACGAATATGATGTAACGATGGTAACGAGCGGTAAAGAAGCGTTGGCTGTACTGGATACAAAGGAATGGGATCTGGTCATCTCTGATATTATGATGCCGCAAATGTCTGGTTACGAGCTGACGCGTTTGATTCGTGAGCGGTTTACACTTACGGAGCTCCCTATTTTGCTCCTTACCGCAAGAAGCCAACCGATTGATATTCAAAGAGGTTTTATAACGGGAGCAAACGATTATGTAACTAAACCGGTGGAAGCAATAGAAATAAAATCGCGGATAGAGGCGCTAACTACGATTAAACAATCCGTCCGGGAACAGCTGCGGCTAGAAGCTGCATGGCTGCAAGCGCAAATCCAGCCTCATTTTTTATTTAATGCAATGAATGCAGTCACAGCTTTAAGTACCATTAATCTGGATAAGATGCGTAATTTGCTTGATGAGTTCGGCAATTTTTTGAGAAATAAATTCAAATTTCAAAATATGGATGAACTTGTTTCGATCGATGAGGAACTAAGTCTAGTGCGCTCTTATTTATACATTGAGCAGGTCCGGTTTGAAGAAAGGCTGCAGGTTTTTTGGGAGACAGACGGCTGCGAGGAATTGAGAGTCCCCTTTCTTACGATCCAGCCTCTGGTTGAAAATGCAATAAGACATGGCATTATGAAACGCGCTCGCGGGGGAAAGATCTTTATTCGGATTTCTGTCCATGAAACGCATGCGGAGATAACCGTTGAAGACGACGGGGTGGGGATGGACGAAGTTCAAGTGCAACAAATATTAGAGAGAAAAGTAGATGGCAGGTCGGGTGTCGGATTGATAAATACGGATCTGCGATTAAAACGGCACTTCGGAACAGGACTTCATATCAAAAGTGAGCTAGGTACAGGGACGAAGGTAACTTTTCATGTACGCAACAGGAGGAATAGCACCATTGGGAGAGTGTAGGAATTCTGAAGGCTATTCCTTCAGGGACATAGGCGGCATTGCTGCCGCTTTTGTCTTCAAGTTGAACTAAATATCTTCCATGATTAAGCAGAATGTAGTGGAGAGTTGCCATGGAGATTATTTTGTTCAACATATGCCGAGCCTGGAGATCAGACTACGCAAATGGAATTGAGTCTTGATAATCCGTTTTTTTTAATTTATAATGAGTAAAAATTCACTCATAAAAAAGGAGCGGTTTGGTTGCCACGCACCAAGGAACAGTTTGAAGAAATGCGCAGGGCCACCAGGGAGAAAATCCATTCAGCTGCGATGCAGTTATTTGTGCATCAAGGTTTCGGTTCAACGAATGTTCAAGATATCGCGGATAAAGCCGGCATTAGTATCGGTTTGTTGTATCGTCATTACAAAACGAAGGATCAGTTATTTCACGAATTGGTTGCCTATGCAGTTGAAGGATTGAAACGTAATATAGCTTTCTTCGAATCCGGTCAATCCCCTAAAACATTGTTGACACAGTTTGTAGACGAAGTCTATTCCGACATGATCCATGGGGAGGAACTGGCCCATTTGATGATCCTTATCCATCAATCGCTCTTAGCTGGCGCTGCCACAGCCTCTGAATCCTATGAAGAGATTCTTCGGGTTAATGCCAGGCTGTTGGATACTACGGCACAGCTCATTCGTCAGGGGCAGCAGCTTGGGGAAATTTGCTCGGGCGATGCGAAGGAGATGGCCGTTTTTTTATACGCATCGATTCAGGGGCTGGCTGAGATGAAAGTACTGCTGAAGAGTAACTTTGCTATGCCCTCACCATCCGTCCTTACCGCATTTCTATTCAATGGAAGGGAGTGACCCTGCGTGCTTAACATGGTTAGAGCCGATCAGGCTGAGTTTGATGTGAGGCGAGGGATAGCTGCAATATTTGCAGAGGGATTCACCCAGTGGCTTGGTTTTTTCACCAAGGACCCGAAAAAGATTGCCGAAGCGTTCGCCCATATTTTCGTTTTGGATCAATTTTATGTGGCTTTACACAAGGGGCAAGTGGTCGGAATGGCGGCCTGCACGGACGGAACTTCACTTTCGGTAAAACTGGATAACAAGGAACTTCGCAAACATTTAGGCTTTTATAAAGGCATGATGGCCGGTATTTTCCTGAAAAAAGAGTTTGAAACCCCGTTTGTTCATCCTTTACACGAGGCAGGCTCCATCGAATTTGTAGGGACGGCCGCCGAATTCAGGGGGCAAGGCGTGGCTTCCCAATTGATACGTCATATCCTCGAGCATACACCTTATAAGGCTTACTTGATTGAAGAAGTCGCCGATACCAATATTCCAGCCATGAAACTTTATCAAAAATTAGGTTTTGAAGAATACAAACGCAAACAAATTCCAATGAAACGGGCAAACAAAATCGGAATCAATCACCTTGTATCGTTGAGGTATACGAAGTAGCCGATTTATCTTTCCGTGTTACTGGTTCGGTTACAAGGATATCTTCGACAAGTTCGGGGGTGCGTTCCTCGGGACGGTATGGACGAATTGTACGAATTGCATGAATTGTACGAGTTACCTATAGATGTATAATGCGATCGCTCCCTTGATGGCTTATTGCCAGTGGTGGGCGATCTTTTTATAACCTTTTTAAATGAATCGTAGAATCGTTCAGATCCGGAGGTATTGTTTATCGCTGTTCCAAGTCATTCATTTTATAATGAAAGCCAATAACGATCTTCCGGTAGACCGGTTCGTTATGAGTCCTAGGAGGAGGGGAGCAGGATGAGATTGTTCCCAGTAGCGGCCGCAAGCGAAATACCGGTCGGGACGAGAAGAGTCGTCGAGGTCGAAGGCCGTTCGATCGGCATTTACAATGTGCATGGGGAGTTTTTTGCCATTCACAATTACTGTCCCCATCAAGGCGCGGAGCTGTGCAGGGGGCCCGTGTGCGGCACAACGCTTGAATCGGACGTTTATGAATTTATATACGGCCGGGATCAGGAGATTGTCCGCTGTCCTTGGCATGGATGGGAGTTTGACTTGAAGACGGGCAAATCGCTGTTCAGCGACAAGGTCCGCGCGAGAAAGTATCCGGTCGAGATTACAGATGGCCAAGTGTGTATAGTGATCGGCCAATAAGGAGGAGAACAGAAGATGCATAAGGAAAAAGAAGAAGTATTGCGGGTCATTGATTGCGATGTGCACAACCAATTTCGCACCGGCAAGGATCTCTTTCCCTATCTGGAGGATACTTGGAAAAGTCAGGCGGTACTGCGCGGAGGCGGGCTGCCTTACGCGACTCCGATCGGCAATAAGCGCAAAGATGCGAATCCGCCAAGCGGCTTGCCGGTCGGAGCGGACCCGGAGTATATGATCCAACACTTGATCGAGCCTTACAACATGGATTACGCGCTGCTGTGCTCGGACGGGATTATTGCGGTATCGGCTTTCGCGGATGCGGACTACGCGGCGGCTCTATGCCGTGCCTATAACGATTACCAAATCGCCGAGTGGCTGTCGTATAGTCCGAAATTTAAAGGGTTTTTGTGCGTAGCTACGCAAGATCCGCTTCAGGCGGCGAAAGAGATCGATCGGATCGGTCCCCATCCTGACATCGTCGGCGTCTCGATTGTCGGCGGATCGCGAATGCCGTACGGGCAACGTTTCTTTCATCCGATCTATGAGGCATGCCAGCGCAACGATCTGCCGCTAGTAATTCATCCCGGGGCGGAAGGGTCCGGTATCTTCAATCCGCCGACCGCCGTCGGTTATGTGTCGAACTACCTGGAGTGGCATACGTGCTTGCCGCAGACTTATATGGCGCATCTGGTCAGCTTTGTATGCGAGGGCGTATTCGAGAAGTTTCCTAATTTCAAGCTCGTGCTCAGCGAGGGCGGGGTCTCGTGGCTTCCTCCGCTGCTGTGGAGACTGGACAAAAACTTCAAGGCGCTGCGCTCGTCCAATCCATGGCTGAAACGGATGCCGAGCGAATACGTCCGGGACCACATCTTCATGACGACACAGCCGATCGAGGAGCCGGATAATCCGAAGCATCTGGCCATGATGTTCGAAATGTTCGATGCCGAAAACATGCTGCTGTTCTCCAGCGATTATCCGCATTGGGATTTCGACGACCCGATGAAGATTTTGAAGCAGCTTCCGGTAGAGAAGCGAAAAAAAATATTAAGCGAAAACGCCAGAACATTGTTCAAGCTGGCTTAACCATTCCTGCCGGTGAGGCGGCCAGATGCGAGTAGGAGGAAGAGACTGACGATGCGGCAGGCCGCTTCCAGTCAGTCTCTTCGAATCCGGCCGAGCGGGACGTTTATCGGTCCTGTACGTGCTGGATGGATTATGCTTTCGCGAAGTGAAATCATTCGTTACTAGACTGGGAGGGCGTTGCCGTGTCGATAGTACTGGATGGCGTTTATTACGATGATCTTATCCCGAACTGGCATGTAACGCGCCCGCAGAACGAGAACTACATCTTCCTGTTGGCTGCGGAAGGCCAGTTTTTGTATTCGCTTAATTCAGCCACCGTCCAAATGAACAAAGGGGAAATCATGTTTATTCGTGATCGGACCAATCGGATCGGCACCAACGGCCAGTTTCCCCCGCATCGAAAATATTCCGCTCATTTCAGAATGGACAGTTCCGCCGAACCTTCGCTCGCCAAGGAAATTAACCGGATCGCGAACACGCCGGTCAAATTGCGGCGTTTCGAATATTTCAGGCAGCGGATGGCCACGTTGTACCGCGCATGGCGAACCCAGACGACATTCCGCGAAGTGACGAGCACCGGCATTGCGATGGAACTGGTCGGAGCGGTGCTGGACGATATTCGAAAGCAGAATATCGCCCCCCACAAATGGATGGTGGTCAAGGAAATGGAAAATTATATATTGGCCCGCTTCAGAGAGGAGATCAAAATCGAACAGTTGGCCCGGCATGTCAGCCGGACCCCCAATTATGTGAGTACGATTTTTAAAGAAGTGACCGGACAAACGCCGATCGAATACATCCATCAGATGCGCACGACGACCGCCCAGGATTTGCTGCTGCACACCAGTATGAATGTGGCCGAAATATCCGATTACCTTGGTTATTGCGACCCTACCTACTTCAACCGGATGTTTAAAAAATGGTGCGGCGAGCCGCCGTCTGCCATGGTGAAGCGAAGAAAGCAGCTATAGGGATAGGGCGGGGGCCCCGAAATCATTTGCCCGCCGCTTTTTGTTCCGCGATCTTTTTATTGATTTCTTCCTCGGCTTCCCGGAGCGCCGTGTTCGTATCCTTGATACCCTTTAAAATTTCGTTCACTTTACCGCTTAGCACGGATCTCGCAATCGAGTCGTATTTCGTCGGTTTCGGCGACGATGCAATTTTCGTCAGATGCAGCGATTTCATATTTTTCTGATCCAGGAAGCTTTCGCCTTTGCCGAATGCTTCCTTGACGTCCACCGCTTTCAGTGTCGGATATCTCAGCAGACGGCCTCCCTCGGTTTGAACTTCGGCGGATGTCAGCATGGAAATGATATGCATGGCCAAATCTTTGTTGCCGCCCATGGAAGAAATGCCGTACAACGCTCCGCCGTACTGAATGGTCGTATTCGGAGCCTGCTTGAATGTCGGCACGGAAACGATGTCCCAGTTAAAGCCGTCTCCTTTCTTCTCCAGATCGATCAGGCGGGGATATACTGCGTTGCCGACCCACATCGCGGCCGAACGCTCCTCGATAAACGCTTTCGCACCGTCAAAGGTGGCCGAATCGGGCTTTTGATTGCCGGAAATTTGGTAAAACGCCTTATACGTTTCGATCAATTTCTTCCATTCGTCCGTATTCACGGCGGCTTTATCCGTCTGGGCATTCACCAGCGGGAGGGAGAGCTGATTTTGTCCGATTAACCCGCCCATATTGATTTCCAGTCCGCGATACGGAACGCCGCCGTCCGTCCGGCTTAATTTCTCGACAATCGCTTTTAATTCCGGCGAGTCCCAGGTCATGCCGTCTTTCGGGTAAGCGACCCCGAATTTATCGAATATATCTTTGTTGTAGAAGAGCGCATACGTTCCGAATGTCCAGGGAAGCACGTACAGCTCGCCCTTGTCGGAATAACCGCGAAGCGTCTGGATCATATCGTCGCGAAATACGTTCAGATCGATGCCGTTCGTTTTGGCGACCGGATCGAGATTTTGCATGACGCCGAGATCCATATAGCGGATCAGGGAACTGTCTGTTGTCAAAATAATATCGGGCACCGTACCGGCCGTCACAAAGTTTTCCATCGTATTTTCTTTGACCGCGCTGCTGATGTAGGTAAGCGTAACGTTGGGAAACTTCTTCTTCACGTGAGGTTCGATATAGTCTGTAAAATATGAATCCGGAACCCCGATGTTATTGTAAAACGTCAATGTAGCGGACTGCCCGTAGTTAAACGCTTTCCCTTCCGCCTTCTCTGCTGCCGGATCGTCCGAACCCCCGGTATTGCCGCCGCAGCCGGCCGCCGACACAGCCGCAAGCAGCATAATCGTTATGCCTAGTTTCCTGTTGCTCATGTGTACAATGTCCCCTTCCTTGTATATGTGGTCTACTGGATTCATTATATTGGAAGGGCTTTCAAACTTACATTAACAATCCAAACGGTTCTTAACGATTCTACAACGAAACCTGTTTGTTGTCGCGCCTCAACTGACCGGCCGATTCAGCCTGCCGGTTCAAGCGGGACGACAGGGATTCCGAATCGTAGTCGGAGTCTGTAGCCGTAAGCGACGCCCTTCGTGTTATCAACGAGGGGCGTTTTTTTGCATGCCGTAAGCGGCCCCGGCTCCGGGTCCGTACACGAAATCAGAAAATTTTCCTGTAAGTAGTGAACCGGCATCGGGGTTATGACAATATATAGGCGAATGGCCATTCAGAAAGGAGCAGCCTCTTGGATATCGAAGAGTTGAGCGATCTGATCAAAGAGCATGGGAAAGCGATCTACGGATTTTGCTACAAGCTTGCAGGCAATCAGGCGGATACGGACGATCTCTACCAGGAAACGTTCCTGAAGGCGATGGAGATGCGTCATAAAATGGACGTGAATCAAAATCCGAAAGCCTTTCTCATCTCCATCGCGATCCGATTGCGCAAAAACAAACGACGGAAATTCGCCTGGAGGCAACGGATTGCCCCTACGGCCGGGCTTAATGAGGCTGTGGATCAGGCATGCGTGTCCGAAGACCGGGCGACGCCGGAACAAGCCGTGCTTTCTGACGAGCTGCGTCAAAGGATTCAAGCCGCTGCCGACAGGCTGGACGATAAGCTGAAAATACCGATTTATATGTACTATACCGCGGACATGTCCGTCGATGAGATCGCATCGGCATTGAAGATTCCCTCAGGCACGGTCAAGAGCAGGCTATATCATGCCCGCAAAGCGATGAAACAACTATTGGAGGTGGAGCCTTCATGAGCGATTCCACGAAATGGGACCGGATGTTCAAGCAAGCTCTCGCTTCAACGGAGGAACCGGGCGATAGCTTGAATGAAAGCATTATTCATTTGTATAAGGAGAGAACTGCGATGAAGCGAGGGTATCGAAAAAGAATTTCCGCCGGCGTCTTGGCTGCCGTATTCACGATTGTCATGTCGATAACGGCTATCGCCGCAACGCAGCTATTCAGCTCCAAACAGGTGGCCGAGCGTCTGGATCAGCAAGTGTTGGCCAGAGCTTTCGAAAGCGCTGACGCCATCGAAATCAATCATTCCGCCGATGCCGGCGGCTATACGTTCACCTTGCATGGGATTGTCTCAGGTGCGGGACTAACGGAATTTAACAGCACGTCGCAGCGTTTGAATCCCGACAGAACGTACGCCGTCGTTTCGATCGCCAGACAAGATGGCAGCCCGATGCCGGCTGCAAGCGCTCCGGAATACGGCCAAGTTCCGTTTTTCGTTTCGCCTCTTATTAAAGGGCAGAAGCCATGGCAGGTAAACATCGTAACGATGAACGGCGGTTATAGCGAAGTTGTGGTCGACGGAATCATGTACAGGCTGATTGAATGCGACGGGGTGGAGATGTTCGCCGACAAAGGGGTGTATTTGGCGATTATTAGCGGCAGCACCTTTTATTCCAACGAAGCATTTGCCTATGAGGAAAGTACGGGCGAAATTAGACCGAGAGCCGACTTTCAAGGAAGCTCGATTCTGTTCGACCTGCCTCTGAATAAAGCGAAGGCCGACCCCGCCAAGGCCGAAGCGTATCTGCAGAAACTGTTGAAGGAACCGCACTCCGCCGGCGACGCTTCGGGCCGGGCTGCGCCTGCCGATGAGGCCGGAGCGGAGCTTGCAAACCGTCTGGAACAATGGAAGAAAAAGCTGCCCGAAGGCACAGTCGTACCTGAATCCGTCAAAGCGGCGACCATCGACCAAAAAGGATATATTCACTATGAGCATGATGGTTGGCGCGTTACGCTGGCCCCCGGCATCTTGTTCGCGGAAGGCCAGACGGGCTTCTCGGACTCCGTCCAGTTCAGCGGGTCGGAGGATACGTATAAAGCCATGCAGTTTCATAAAGACGAGCAGGGCGTTATTACAGGCAGAATCATCAACCTGAACTAGAATGCCGGAGCCGGTCTCCCATGCAGGAACCCGGTCCGGGAGACGACTGAGGCAGAGAAACCAAAACTGCACAGATCAAGAAGCAAAGGAGCCAGGCAGCGTTCGTCTGCCGGCTTTTTTGCTTTTTTGGCGTCTGCTTCGAAAAGCCGGAAACTATCCATTGATCAAAACGGATGATTAATGATAATTTTACATGTAGAATAGAGCATTTTGTCCGCCGCAGGTGAGGCTGTAACGGCAAGAACAGTTTTCGTTCGAGAATCGTCGAAACCTAACTTGACTAACCGAGGTGAATGGTTGATGAGCACTCTAGACGGCGAGGGGGACCAGCAGCTGGTGCAGCTGGAGCTCGAAGAAACGTTACGGGAACAGCAAGGGATGACGTTCCGTTTTTACAAGACGGGGGGCAAGTTTATCCATACATATTGCACCGGAAGGCTGCTGCTGAAGCTGGGTTTAACGCCGGAAGAGGTGGTGGGCAGGGAGCTTATCGAGTTTTATCCGGCCCAGATCGCGATCCGGAAAGAAACGTTTTACGCGCGCGCCTGGGAAGGTGAAGAAAATGTGACCTACGAGGGGGAAATCGGCGGAGTCTCTTATATCGCCTCGCTGAGACCGATTCGAGTGTCCGGCAAGATCGTCGAGGTAGTCGCTTCCTGTGTCGATATTACGGAGCGGAAACGCGCGGAGGAAGAATTAAGAGCGACCAAGGAACTGCTGGATTCGCTGTTCCGAAATTCCGCAGACGGCATATGCGTGACGGACACAACGGGCAAAGTGATCCGGGCGAATGCCACTTTCGTCAACATGTACGGCTGGTCGGAAGAGGAACTGATCGGACGGAAGCTGCCTATTTTCCCCGATTATTTAAAACATGAGCTGGGAGACATTTGCAGCGTGCTTCAATCCGGAAATCATATCGTCAACCAGCACGCGGTCCGGCAACGGAAAGACGGCGAATTGCTCCATGTCTGCAACACCATATCGCCGCTTAAAGATGCGACAGGCAAAGTGATTGCTTTGGCCGGGATAACGAGAGATATTTCGGAACGGAAAAAGGCGGAGGACTTCCTTCAAAAAGCCGATAAATTAAATGTGGTCGGCCAGTTGGCCGCCGGGCTGGCTCACGAGATCCGCAATCCGTTAACGACGCTGCGCGGGCTGCTGCAGCTCATGCATGCAAACGGCAGTGGAAAGCTGGAATATTACGATATTTTAATTTCCGAATTGGACCGGATCAATAGTATGGTCAGCGAGCTGATTCTTATTGCCAAGCCGCATGTAACCAGTCTTCGCACACACGACCTGGCGGTGATTGTGCCGAACGTTATCGCTTTACTGGAATCGCAGGCCGCTATAAGCAATATCCAAATCGTTTTCGAATCGGAGGGAGCGCTCCCGTTCATCAAATGCTCGGAGGTGGAGATCAAGCAGGTCTTTATCAATCTGCTTAAAAATGCGATCGAGGCGATGCCAAACGGCGGAGCGATTCGCGTCGTCGCTTCGGCGCAGCCTCATCAGCATGTGCGTATCCGGATTATGGATCAGGGCGACGGCATTACAGAGGAACAGATCCGCAGACTGGGGGAGCCGTTTTATACGACAAAGGAAAAGGGGACGGGACTCGGACTGATGATGTGTTATAAAATCATCGGCGATCACGGCGGGAAAATCGCCGTCACCAGTGTGATCGGCAAAGGAACGACGGTGGAAATCGTGCTGCCTGTGAGCGTGTAAAAGTTAAAAAGCCGCAGATGCTGGGTCTCTGCGGCTTTTAGAGGATTGCAGTTCTAAACCTTCAATTGCTCATCAGGCTAAGCTTGGCTGCCAATTCGGACTATTCCAGGTTCGCATGTCTGCCGAACATAGCTGCGGAATCGATGCCAAGCCTGTCCATGCAGCATAAGACAACCGTATCGAGAAGGAGCAGGAGGCTCTGCTCGAACAAGGAGCCCATCGGCTGAATCGTCGTGGTCGCACTGCCGTCATTTCTTTCTTTGGCCGCAGCCGGAACGGCAATGACGGTGTCGGCCATTTGTCCGATTGTGGAATCCGGACGGACGGTGGCGAGCGCCACGCTGGCGCCCAGCTTTTTGGCTTTGGCCGCCATGTTGACCAGACTGCCGGTCTCACCGGAGCCGGAGCCGATAATCAGCAGATCGCCTGCTTGTAGTCCGGGTGTGACCGCCTCGCCAACTACATAAGCATGGAATCCGGCATGCATCAGGCGCATGGCAAAGGCGCGCAACATCAGGCCGGAGCGGCCTGCACCGGCGACGAAGATGCGGCCTGCACGCGCTCCTGTCTCGGCAATTTGTCCGACCAGCCGCTCGATCTCTTCCACCTGGATCGACTTGACGGTCTGGTCCAGCTCTTGAAGGATGCTGCGGGTGAGCGCAAGGATTTCGGTCAGCGTTGTCATGGATTATTTTCCTTGAGCGACCAGCTCGCGCATTTCGGAGGCTACCGATTTTTTGTCTTGCTGTCCGGTAATTCCGCCGCCTACAATAACCAGATCGGGGTTCGCTTTGACGACCTCCGGCAAGGTGTCCAGTTTAATGCCGCCAGCAATGGCGGTTTTTGCATGTTTGACGACGCGCTTGATCGCTGTAAGCTCCTCGAACGAATTTTTGCCCGCCGCTTGATGATCGTATCCGGAATGCACACAGATGTAGTCTACGCCCATCGCATCGATTTCTTGAGCCCGCTCTTCCATATGCTTCACATTGATCATATCCACCATAATTTTCCGGCCTTGCTTGCGGGCTTCTTCCACAGCGCCGCGAATGGTCGAATCGTCCGAAACGCCCAGTACGGTAATAATATCCGCTCCGGCTTCGGAAGCCTTCATGACTTCGTACCCGCCGGCATCCATAATTTTCAGATCGGCCAGAACTTTCAGATTCGGAAAGGCCTCTTTCATTTCTTTTACGGCCCGCAGTCCTTCATTAATCACGACCGGTGTGCCGATCTCGACGATATCGATGTAAGCTTCGACTTCCTTCACAACCTCTATAGCTTCCGGGATGTTGACCAGATCCAACGCTAATTGCAATTCCATAGGGATGATCGCTCCTTATTTCAATTTAGTAAGCTTGCCTCGGGTGGCTTCAATGGCTGCGCAGAGCCGGACGGCAAGGGTTGTAATTTCTCGTAACACGATTTATTCTAATTGTTGAGTTTCAATTGAGGAAGTACGCACTTTAAAGTGGGGTAGTTACCGTAAGGATACTATTGGACGTTTATCAAAAACGCAGCGGATGTTAAACTTGGGGGTACAGGGACTTCTGCGATAGGCAAGTTCGTATGAATTGACGAGGAGTGAGAGCATGGCGAATGTGTTGAAAGAGCGGATTAATCTGAAAGAGATCAACTGTGAGAAGGAACTGACGCTTGCTGTGATTGGCGGCAAATGGAAGCTGATTATTTTATGGCACCTGGGGCTGGAAGGAACGAAACGATTTAGCGAGCTGAAAAAGCGCATCCCGTCCATTACGCAAAAAATGTTAACCAATCAATTGCGTGAGCTGGAAGAGGATCAGCTGGTGGCCCGGAAAGTGTATGCGGAGGTTCCGCCGCGTGTCGAATATACGCTTACCTCTTACGGGGAAAGCTTAATGCCGATCTTGCAAATGATGTACAGCTGGGGGAAAGAATACGGCGATCAAGTGGTATGGAACGAACGCTGTTCCTCGGATCGGCCGGATTGCACAATGTTTGCGAAATAGGCTGCGGGCGGGTACCGCCGATTTCGTCTGCTGAGATCGCTGACGTTTTTGGGATGAAGTTCGGGCGGAGGTTTTTGGAGCTTGCTGCAGCGCGAACGATGATAGTGCGCTTTAACTTCATGTAACGCGATAATGAAGCCGTCCGGCTGGTTATCGCGTTTATTCAAGTTCAGCCACAAACGGAGTAATCATTATAAATGATTATTTCGCGCCGGAAATGCATCGTGCTACCATGAGCCCATTACTATGCTTTTGGAGTGGGAGGCGTCAAGTTGATGGGAAAGCTGAAGGTCATGCGGAAAATCTCCGTGCTGCTCCTAATCGCGATGCTCGTACAGATGGCGGGTTGGCCAGAGCTGAACGGAGTGATCGAGAGGGCGAGCGCCGCTTTCTACTGGAATTCCACACCGAATTTCGCACCAATGGAGGGCAACCAGGTCCAGGTGTATTGGGATCGGCCTTATGACACCGAGGACTATGAGCAGCGCTTCAGTTATGAGGTGAAGTTCTACAGCAGGCCGGGGCTTGAGCCGCTTGGCGCGCCGGGATATTTCTCATCTCCCGAACAGTGGGAGGAACCGGGAACGTTTATATCGACGAGGTGGATCCAGACCGGTCTGGACCCCGCTGTCGAATACGAGGTCAGAGTCATGGCGCGCAAGGAAGGCGAAACCGACATCCTCGGTACGAAAAGCGGGACGATCCGTTTGCAGGATACGTTCCAATATTACGCGGAGCTCGCCGTTTCGTATGAGGAGGAGACGAATCAGACGAAGAAACTGAAGCTGCACTGGAAACCCAGCGTGCGGCCGCAAACGACCGTATACTCCCTGGTTGTCCGAAAAGTAGGAACGGCGGGAGGGGAGTGGTCGTTCAGCGACGATATTGCCCATACGCCGGGGGTGCCGGGCTACGACTACAGCGTATCCGGTCTTCAGCCGGGGCAAAGCTACGACGTACAGCTGGCCGCCTTCGACGCGGCTTACAACATCGAGCTTCTGGAGACCCGGATAACGGTTCCGGGAGGAACGGGCAGCCCGTTATGGCCGCCGGACGCCCAATTAACAGTCAGCGGGCTGACCGACAGCGGGTTTACGATCGAATGGCCGCAAGGTACCGGGGACGTTGCCGCGTACGGGCTTTCATACGCGGTTAACGGCGGGGTCCCCGTCAACCGGATGCTGGGGATTTTGCCGCGCGGTTATACATTCACCGGCTTATCCCGTGGAGATTTGGTCGACGTGACGATGACAGTTGTCGGATCAACCTATGCCGCGAGTGCGCCGCTGCTGCTTTCGCAGCGCGTGGGAGAGGCTGTGCCTTTGTCCCCCAAGTGGCCAGCAGGCGCATCCTTATCAGTAAGCGATCTGTCGCAGGAAGGATTTTCGGTTAACTGGCCGAAAGCATCGGGTGTCGTCACCCAATACAAGCTGAGCTGGGCCAAAAACGGCGGAGCGCCGGTCGAACAGACGTTTGCGGCTGTACAGTGCGAAGGGTTTCCGGAAGTTTGTCGGGACCGTACGAAATTTACGTTCGGTCTGGAAGCCGGGCTGGCAGCCGGGGACCGGGTCGGCGTCTCGGTAAAAGCCGTCGACGGGGCCGGACGGGAAAGCGAGCCGCTGGCACTGGAGCAAGGTGTCCTGAAACTGGAATTTTCACCGCAATCGGTAGGTCTTTACGGGAAGATGGCCCTAAAAGCGGGGGAGCCGCTCGGTATCTCGCTGCAAACGACGAGCAGCGGTTACGAGGCGTCCGTATCGATCCAATACGACAGCTGGATCGACGGGAACGGCGATCTTCAGCCGGATCTGGTGAAACGAGAGCTAGAGGTCGGCCTGACCGAATCGCCGGCTGAACCGGGATTGTATACGGCCGATTGGATCGTGGCCGAATCGCTCGGCATAGAACGGATCGAGCAGGCGGTAGCCGTGTTGAAGCGAAGCGGGACGGTAATATCATCGCCCGTTGCCTTCGGGGATATCAATGCGCAAGGCAGCGGCAGCCCTTACGTAACCGGAAATTTGAAGCTCGACATAGAGGGCGACGTGTCGAATGCGTTCGTTTGGGTGTCGCCTTCCAATATGTCGGCGTTTTATCTGGACATTCCCGGTCCTGGCTCCTACTCGTTCACACAGCTGTTTCCGGGTATGGCGACCGTTCAGCTCAAGGACAAAGTCAGCGGCGTTTCTCTGCTGCCGGATCGCTCTGTTCAAGTGAAGGGATCGCAGACGGTACGCGAGCTGATGAACGTCGATACGGAATCGACGGAGCTTCGTATTACGGTACAGGACGATGCCGGCGTACCCGTACCGGGGGTCCGAACCTATTACCGGATCGCAGAAAAGGAGTGGCGTTCGGCGATTACGGACGACACCGGCCGGCTACGCATTCGCGAAGGGGTGGCGAAGGGTGATCCGGTCAGCGTGAAGCTGAGCCGAATCCCTCTGCACTTGAAGGAATTGCTTGGCGAGCGGCATTTAACGTTAACCGAAGGGTTAAACGAGGAGATCGTTACACTGGAAAGGCGCAAGCTCGTTATGTTATCCGGTCAGGTAACCCGTCATACCGGCCCTATCGAAGGTTTTCATCTGACAGTGTCGCCTTACAGCGGCAATCAGGATAACAAAGGGTACGTGCGTCAATTGCAAACCGACGCAAACGGCCGTTATGCGGTTCAGGTTTTCGCCGGTGTGGAGCTGCGGATTAACGGCTATAACGAACATGCTTCGCTCTCGCCCCTCGCGGTGGTCGTGGGAGACACCGAAGTACAGCAGGATCTGACGCCGGTCGAAAAAAGGCCGGGCACGATTCGCGTGACGGTCAAGCGGCAAAATGTCGACGGATCTTGGATCGTTCACGGCGAGTCGGGGATAGCCTCGTATACGATGGGATCCTATGAGCCCGTTCTCACTTACGTATCCAACGGTCAGCGCATCGATTCAAGGTACTATCCGTTTAACGTGTCCGGCAAGCCGGGAGACGAATTCCGGTTATGCATGCGCTATGAACCTTACAAAATGGATTATCGCTGCCAGACGGTTACACTGGGCGATAACCGCGAAGTGACTGCAGAGTTCGAATTTCCGGCTAACGGCGGGATGGTGCATTGGATCTTTGATCCGTACCTGATGCCGGAGTTCGGTGCGCCGTGGAACTCGGGATGGATGTACCGGGTTATGTCCGCCGACGGCCGATATGACGAAGTGAGCTTTTTCCCTTATCCGCCCCGGTCTGATTTCATGGAATTTCTCCCTGCCGGCGAATACACGGTGCAGATCTTTCATGCCGGGACGGGACTGGCGGACAGCTACAGCCGCACGTTTACGGTCGGCGGAGGCGAAACGGCCGATCGGGCAATCCGAATCGATTTGTTCAGGGAGCGGATGAATCCAGCGACCAAGGGAGCCAGCTTCGCCGTGAGCACGCTGGACGCGGTTGCGGGAGATTCGGTCGATATAAGAGCCGAGTATACAAAGACTCCGGATGTCGGCCCTCCCGTCACTCCGTTTACCGGAACGACATTTGAATTCGCGCTTCCCGCCGGCGCCACTGTAGTGCCGGGAAGCGTGCTTGTGGACGAGAAGCCGCTGGCGAGCTCGTTGTGGACCGTACAGGACGGCAAGCTTGTCGTGCAGACGGGCTCCATCTCCTTTTATTACGGGCGCAAGCTCGTCCGGGCGACAGTGCAACTGCCGTTCGACTATCCAGACCGCACCGCCGTCTTGGCCGGCACACTCCGGTACACCGCGGGGTCCGAGAGCGGCACGCTTGCGCTTGGCCAGCGGACGATATCCGTCGCGCCGGTCACGCTGGAGGCGCCGGACCGGACGAAAACCCGGGAACTGCTTCTGCAAGGGCGTGCCGCGGCAGGAAGCGATATTCTGATTTATGAACGCGAGCAGCTTCTCGGCCAGACGAGAACCGCCGATTCCGGAGTTTGGCAGTATGCCGTCGAGCTGCCGGACCGGGGCATGAATTACAGCTACCAGCTGTCGGCGGCAGCCGAGATCAACGGCCTGTCCCGGGCGTCGGATGCCCGAGAGGTGATTTACACGTCCGTTGGACCGAGGCTTACGAAAGTAACGCTGAGCAACGATTGGGGGTTTTACCACAGCTTTGACCCGAACAAGGGAATTGCCAAGTTTCCGTTTATGCTGGAGCCGGGGAACATGTTCATCGATCTGGAATTTGACGAACCGGACGCCGTCTCCGAGGCGGTTGTGAGTCTCGGATTCCATAGGGAGGGAGCCTACCGGACCGAAAGCGGCGTATACAGGTCGCTGATCAAGGTGGTCAACATGGAGGAGATCACCGGTCCTTTGTATGTGTCTTACCATGAAGTTCCGGCCGACAGCGGCATCGCTCCCAGAACCGAGACAGAATTGAGGCAAACGCTGGCGTGGTGGCTGCGCGACGCCGACGTCCCGCAGCCGTACGAGGTGGAGACGGTCCGGGACGGAAGCGGCAAGGAAACGTACAGCGTGAGCTACGATCTGCCTTCGCGCCTCGGTTCGGGAGCTCGGGCCGAGCTGAGCTTGTATGCGGAGACCGGAGTTGCCTACGATCCCGCAGGCAAGCCGCGGATGAGCGTAAACGGCAGGACACTGTATGAAGCTACCGGATCGGCGAAGCTCGCTCCGGGTTCTCCGACGCCGTTTCCATCCGCGCCCACCGGATACCGCGACTCGGCGGGAATGGTCAGGTCGTTCATCCGCAGCGGTCAGGCGAAAAACATGAGTCTGGTCGCCGAGTTTTCCGCTTACGTCCGCTATGAGCAGGCCGGCGGCGGGAACGTTAAAATATTGTCGGCTCCGACCGAGATTGCCAAGACGGGCACTCAGATTCTGGTCGAGGGGATCGATATGGGGCTGACGCTGGAAGGAAGCGGAAGCTTCGAATCGACGCTGGACAGCATTCAGGAGCGCATCAAGTCGGCTTACGCCCGATGCAGCTCGCATTCCGCCCATAGATATCATAACGCCTACGAGGACATTATGGGCGACATGATGGCTGCGGAGTCGGCGAAATGGGTAGCAAGTCTGGGGCTGTTCGCCATCGGGGCGGGAGCTCCGGGTCCGGGAACGCTGATTGCGGGTCTGACCGCCGTAGCCGGGCAAGGTCTCGGAAAAGTGATCGACAAGGAGATGTCGTATGAGCTGGCCGATATTGACCGCGCTGTGGATCGCGATATCGAATGCGAGCCGAAGGATCCGCACTCAGAGAGCGGGAAAACAAGCGAAGGCTTTCGCATAATCGCCAAGCCGAGCTGGCTGTACGATCCGAGCGGATACGTATACGAGGCTGTCCACGAAGAGAGGCTGGAGGGCGTAAAGGCGACGGTTATGCAGTGGGACGAAGCCGCTTCAGCCTGGGCGGACTGGGACGCGGAATGGTACCTGCAGCAAAATCCGCAAGTTACGGACCGAAGCGGCAAATACCGCTGGGACGTGCCGCCGGGCAGATGGAAGGTCCGCTACGAGAAGGAAGGCTACGAGACGGTATACAGCCATGAAATGACCGTACTGCCGCCGCATTTTGATGTCAATATCGCGATGACGTCCACTATTGCGCCAGTCGTAGCCGGAGTGCGATCGGAGAACGAAGGCCGGTCGGTCGACATCGTCTTTTCCAAGCCTATGAGAACGGACGGCTTTCCCACGGCTGCCGTTCAAGTGAAGAGAGGGGGGACGCTGATTGCCGGCGATCTGATGCCAGTTGCCCCGGCAGCGGACGGTGCTCTTGCAAAGCTTTGGTCGTTCGTGCCTGAACCGGACGCTGGTCTTGCCGCCGGAGATCGGCTGGAAGTGACGGTGAAGGCGGGAGCGCCGGGTTACAACGGGCTTGCGACGGCGTACGATCAGACGTTCCTGATTGAAGTGACGGCAGCCGACCGCACTCCGCCGGACCCCGCAACGAACGTGAGGGTTACGCCGGGCCACCGCAAGCTGATCGTCACCTGGAACGATCCGAAAGGCGACGATCTTGAATCGATGCTGGTCGAATGGAAGGAAACGTCGGGCACCGACTACCGGCAGCTTACGGTCGGCAAGGGCGTCGGCCTGGCGGAGCTCAATTCGCTTCAAGGCGGGAGGGATTACGAGATCCGGCTGGTTGCGGTCGATGCCTCAGGGAACCGATCCGACGGCGCAGCATTGCGGGAGAAGCCGGGACTAACGGAGGGAAAAACCGATCATATCGGCCCGTCGGCTGTCGTAGGGGCCAGCGCTGCTGCAGGAACCGATCAGATTACGCTAGCCTGGAGCGATCCGGCTGATCCGGATTTGAGCGGAGTGCTCGTCAACTGGCGGGAGCGGGGGAAAGCCGAAGACGGCGGTGGCGCAACGGTTGTGAAAGGACAGCAGCGCTATACGATAATAGGTTTGCAGCCGGGAAGGACGTACGAAATCCGGCTGGTGGCGGACGACGAATCGGGCAATCGCTCGGAAGCCGTTGTGCTGACTTCTGCGACAAGCGGCTCCGATACCGGGACGAATCCGGGCGGCGGATCGTATCCGAATCCGGGACCGGGAGCCGGAACGCCTCCCCGGACGCCGCCTACCGTAGCGAATGGAGCCGAGACGATAAGATGGCAGGATCTGCTTCTAGGCGAAACGTATTATTCGGCACTCGGCGGTAAGCTGCTGCTTCGCGCTGAAGATCCGCGGCCGTCCCCCGGTGGCGATAACGAACTTGTGGTCCGGGAAGCTTCCGACGTTCGCTGGCCTGCAGATATACGATTCATTCATGCAGCCGGAGCTGTCGAGCTGGAAACATCCGGCGATTGGCCGGCGCATTCCGAACGATTCTTACGGATACGGATGTCTATTGATGAAGAGAAATGGCAGCAGCACGACCGGCGTTTGCTTGCCTTATACCGGGCCGATCCAGAGAAGCCGGGTACATGGCACTATGCAGGCGGGAGATGGGATCCGGACAGCGGCCGGCTTGAAGCGGTCATCGGGCAGCCAGGGGTATATGCGGTTATGGCCTTTGCCCCTTCCTTCGCTGACCTGGCCGGACATTGGTCGGAGCAGACGGTCCGGCTGCTGGCCTCGAGGCATTTGGCGAATGGAGCAGGCGAGGGGGTTTTTGCTCCCGATCTTCCGGTAACGCGTGCCGAGCTGGCCGCATTCCTGATCCGTCTACTGGATCTCGCCGGCGGCGCTGCTGCTGCAGGCGACGGCTTGAGTTCCGGCGCCTCAAGCGGAGGCGGCTATCCCGCACTCGCGCGGTACACCGATGCGGACCCATCGGCGTGGTATGCACCTGTGCTAGAGCGCGCCGTTCAAATCGGTCTGCTCGAAGGCAGCGGCACGAAGCTTCGGCCGAACGACCCGGCAACACGGGAAGAAGCTGCCGTTATCGCTTACCGGATCATCGGCAAGCTTCACGTACCGGAAACCGGCACCGGCAATCCGGCCGCCGGAGACAGGCAGACGGAAACATATGCCGATGAGGAGCTCCTGTCGCCGTGGGCCGGGGAAGCCGTCCGGCATTTGAGCGGTCGGGGACTCGTGAACGGCTATCCCGACGGACGGTTTGACCCTCATTCCGATATTACCCGCGCCCAAGCGGCGCAAATCATCATGAATATTGCGCAAGCGTTCGGACTGTTATAAACTTGGCGAACCCCGGCGAACCATCGTTTGCCGGGGTTTGCCGTATTCGACCGGAGACAATTTAAGTGTCGTGTATGTATAATATAGGAAATGAGGGGATTATTCGTCGACGGGGGGCACCACCATGAGAAGAAGGTTCTGGGCGGCAGGATTGACAGCCCTGCTTGTCGCAGCGGGTTTGGCTGCAACGGCCGTGCTTCTGGGCCAGCCGGGATACCGGCTGCACGGCAGTGCCGGACCGGGCGAGGCTTCGGACCGGTTGACCGTTTCTATCATGCAGCCGATGTACGACCGGAAGCCGCAGAGATCGGAAGTCTGGGACCTTCTGGAGAACAAGTTCAACATTCGCTACGAGCCCGTCTCCATACCGGCTGCTTCCTACAGTACGAAGCTGATGATGGCGGTATCCTCGGGGAAACCTCCGGATATCGTTTTATGGACGTCTTTTATGTCGGAACTGATCAATTTTATCGAAAGCGGGTTGTTTCACGACTTAACGCCATATATCGGAAATTCGGCGAATTTGAAAACGGCGATTCCGCAGCGCATCTGGAACCGGGTGGAGCTGAACGGGAGTTATTACGGGATTCCGCGTCCGCGCGCCGAAGTCGATCAGGCTGTCATGATCCGCAAGGACTGGCTTGAGGCCCTTCGGCTGCCTGTTCCGGAAACGATCGACGATTACTATAACACGGCGGTCAAATTCGGGCAGTCGGACCCCGACGGCAACGGCAGGAAGGATACATACGGGTTCGCGGCGGGAGAAGGGTTGAACTTTTTGCACAACCTGCTTCCGGCGTTTGGAGCGGGCAACTCTTGGATTTTGCGGGCCGACGGTTCGCTGGAAGCGAGCAAGGTATCTCCCGAACGCGAATCGGGACTGCTGTGGCTCCGCAAGCTTTATGCCGAGAGGGGAATCGACCAAAGCTTCTCTTCGCTGCAGCAGTCGCAAGTATGGGACCGGTTTACCTCCGGCAAAACCGGCATTATCGTCGCTCCCATCGCCGATTACGAGCGGTTCCGGGCAAGGCTGGCCAGTGCAAACCCGAGAGCGGAACTGTTGATGCTGGGGCCGCCTGTCGGTCCGGAAGGCATATCGGGGTTCGGCGAGCGGCCGGGGTATTACGGTCTGTTTCTTATTCCGAAACGGGTGCCGGAGGAAAAAGTAAAACGGATCGTCGAGTTGCTGGACTGGCAAAGCGGCGAAGAAGCGAACCGGATTCGCAAATTCGGTCTGGAGGGCGTTCATCATACCGTAAAGGAAGACGGGACGCTGCAGATTAACCGTGAATCGCTACAGGTGGAGGATCTCGGGTCGCTGCTGCTGATGAATCCGTACGATCCGTATTATTATGTATCCACGAGCGCGCCTGAATACGTGCAGGAGAAGCAAAGAGCGATGCTCGATCTGGTACGGGATAAAGGAATCCCGAATCCGGCGGAAGGCTTTATGCCGAACACCGGATTGTCGGTTGCCAGTATTTATACGAAAAAAATCCAGAGATTCGAAACCGATTTCGTCAAAGGAAACGTGCCGGTGCAAGATTTCGCATGGTTTCGGCGGGAATGGCTCGATCGAGGTGGGAAGGAGGCGACACGGGAAGTAAATGAATGGTATCGAACCTACCGGTCGAACGGAGAACAGGGCAGACGGGATGGCGGATAGTAATCGGCGGTTAGAAGCGGCAATCAGGGTGCGGACAGGTGACAAGCGGTTGTCCGCCAAAACCGCGATGCGGCTTAAAATCGTCATGCTCGCGGCGATGATCGCGATCGTTCCCGTTCTTGTTGTCGGCTGGACCGCCTATACGGCGGCCAGAGGCAGTCTCGTCCGCGAGGTGGAGAACTACAATCATATGCTGATGAAGCAGGTGCAGCAGCGTACGGACAAGATGATGGAAACGGTCGACCGGGCCGTGATGCAGCATGTAATGGACGACGCGCTGACCGTATTGCTGAAGGACGGCACGCTGCTGAGCAACGAATACGAGCTGGGACAGGTGAAGACGGCTTTATCCGCGATGGAGACGCTGATTGATCATGCGGAAGCGGTATATTTATTCGTCCCAGAGGAAGAAGTGCTTGTGACCTCGGACGGGATCGACTCTCTGCCGGAGCGGACGCTGGGGGCTACCTTGTATCAGGCGATGGTGAGCAACAAGGAACTGTCGTTCTGGCATGACAGACTGGCGGCACCTGCCGATCCTGGCAGTTACGGCGTCATTCAAAGCATCGGCTACGCCAGGCGGCTGCCGTCCTCCTTTTCGTCTCCGCTCGGCTATTTTGTCGTGCTGCTTCGGGAACAGGCGATGTTTGATGTGCTCGAGGATGCCGATGCCGGTCAGGCGTGGGGCATGCTGGCCGTCAGTCCGGCCGGGAATGTGTATGCCGATGACGAGACGCAGACGTTTATCGGGGAGCACCTTCCGCCGGAGGAGCTTAAGCAGTGGCTCTCGGCTAAGCTGAATGACGGCGTAACCGCGGATTCGCTGGAGACGGTCGGAGGACGCGACTGGCTGGTGCATGCCCGAAAATCCGCAGAATCAGGATGGACCTATATGTCCATCGTTCCGTTTGAGGAACTGACCCGTTCTATAGGGACGGTGAGACGAATTGTAACGGTCATCTGCATTGCACTGGCTTCAATCTCGCTGGTTACGATATTGCTGCTGACGACGAATTTGTACAATCGGGTACGACGGGTAATCGAGCGCCTGCAATTCGAGAACACCGTACTGGAGCGCCGGATCGGAGAGACGGAGCCGGAACTGAGAGCCTATTGGGTCCAGAGATGGCTGCATGAACCGTTCGGGTCTGACATTGGCGGTCATCTGGAAGGGCTAGGGATTGAACTATACAGCCGCCGGTTCACCGCCGTTTGTGTGGAAGCGGACGAACTCAGGGACTGCGGCGAGATCGAAGCTGGCACCCGTTCCGGCCAACTGCTTGATTTGTTGCGGCGGTTGAATACGGAACAAGTGTCGGGACACTACATCCGGATGGGAAATGACCGAATCGCAGGCGTACTGATACAACGAACCGATGCGGACTCGGCAACGGAGTGGGCTTCGGAAAATTGGGGAGCAGAGCTGTTGGCGTACGTGGAATTGGAAGCCTTGGCGACCATATCTGTTGGGATCGGGAAAACAAAGGAAGCGGCTGAGGACGTAAGCGGTTCTTTTGACGAAGCGCAGCGTGCGCTCCGACAGCGGCTGGTCGATCCCGAGCGGAAGCTGTTTCTCTACGGGCTGGATAGGCGGACAGCAGAGCCGCTTGAATACCCGTTTGAGCAGGAGAAAATGATCGTGGCGCAGTTGAAGCTGGGCGACCGGGAGAAGGCGGCGCAAGCGCTGAGGGACTTTGTCGACACGTTGCTTGCCGCACCGACGATCGGCGAGAGGCAGGCCAATCAGGCTTTTGCGATGCTGCTGGCATCCATTCTGCGTCTGTTGTTTGATGGAAACAGCCTCCCCGCTCTCTCATTGCTCCCCTACAACGGCTATGAGCGGTTGAAGAGCTTTAGAACGGTTGAAGAGATCATCGGTTGGCTGGAGGGGGAATTATTCGTCCGGATTGTGGAGCAGGTAACGCGGGAGAGACGGATGCGCGAGGGGGTGAAGGACGATGTCATCCGACAGACGATCGCTTATGTGCAGCATCATTACGACCGGGAGCTTTCTCTCGGCATGCTGGCCGAGTTGACCGGTATGCCGGAGACGCAGCTGAGCCAGCTATTCAAACGGGAGGTTGGCCTTACTTTTACCGATTATTTGATCTCGTTCCGTGTAGAGAAAGCCAAGGAACTGCTTCGCTCCACAGAGATGAAGGTGGCTGACATCGCGGAGCGGATGAACTACAACAACTCGCAAAACTTCATCCGGGTGTTTAAACGGATTGCCGGTATGACGCCGGGGGAGTACAGGAAACGTTATCATAACGCTGCAGGCGGGGAAACGGAGGGAGAAAGGAGCCGGACCTGATCGGAACCTGTGCGATTAATGACAAAAAGCGGACGCCTCTAAGGAGGCGAACCGCTTTTTGTCCATGCCAAATCCCATCTGACGCACCGAAACACTAACGAATCGTATTGTGCTTATGGGCTGAAAAACGACGTTATTGCAGGCTAACGAATCCGGGTAACGTTATCGAGCAGAAAGTGGAAAAAAACGATCCGATTTGCTGGAATAACGATCCAAGAGTTCGTTACAAATTCAAACGTCCTCATTCGGCTCTAATAACGAATGCTGGGTTCGTTAGCCATACCACGGGATGAAGATACACGACTTCAACGGCGGTTGGAGCCACTACCCGTTTCCTCCGACGACGTAGGGGTTTGAAGACCAAGCAATTGTCTCCGGGTGGTTTTAGCGGACGGTTTATCTAAAAGTTCACTTTTTATCCATGCCGGCACTTTGCCGGAGCAGCGGAGCCGTGGGGATCACGCGCCGCTTATCCCGAGGTCGTGACCGATTCGTAGCCGACGTCCGGATCTCTGCGCTCGATTCGGCGCGGATAAGAAATTTGGATGCCCTTTCCCCTCAGCTCGCGGACAAGAGCTTTGCGGATTTCTTTGCAGGCTGTCCAGTAATGCTCGTCCTTAACCAGGCTCGTAATTGTATATTTGGCCCCGAGGGCGTTGTTTTCTACGTCGGTAATCCCATACAGCTGAGGAGGCTCTACCGGCTCTCCCTTATCGTCCTTGAGAAACAACTGCGGCCACTCCTGGACCATCTGCGAGGAGACGGTTTGCACGGCAAACTCGATTTCCGCAGGATCGCGTTCGTAAGGAACGGTGATATTCACGATCGCTCGCATACGTTCCCGGTTGAAGTTTTGACTGATGCGGATTTCCGAATTTTGGATGACAACGACATGCTGAGCCCATGTGCGGATTTTCGTCGCGCGAAGCCCGACGCTGACTACAGTGCCGTTAATTTGCCCGTTGTTGATCGAGACATAGTCGCCGACCGAAAACTGATCTTCGAAAATGATAAAAAATCCGGTAATCAAATCTTTGACGAGCGTCTGGGCGCCAAAACCGACGGCAAGTCCGATCACCCCGGCTCCCGCTATGATCGGCCCGACCTCAAGTCCTAAATTGCTCAAACACATCATAAAGGCCAAAATAAACAACACATACCGGGTAAACGACATCAGCAGCGATTCCAGCGTATTGCGCTGCTTTTCTTCCAGCCGAGCGATGCGGAAAACCCGGTTGATTAGCAACTGCCGCACTTTCAGCGCCAGCCAGGTCAGTCCGATAATAAACACAATCATAAATGACTTGTTAAGGAGCAGCCCCGTCAATGACGACCAAAACTCCCAGGTCAACAGCTTTGCCAGCTGTTCCGGCTGCTCGGTTAACCAACTCATGCCCCCACCCCCCATATAATTGTACGTTCCATTGTACGGGATATGCGCCTGCTTGTGAAGGAATAATCCCGAATTTGGACATACTGGATTCCGGGCGCCTAATCGGATTTAGGGAGAGGAGGGGGCCGGGGAATTCAATTTGATGATCCTCACATACTCTCTCGGAAAAAAAGGCAAGTGGCGATTTGGCGCTTGCGGTGCTTTCGTCGTCGAGAGATTCGTATACGGTACCGTTGAAGAGCCGCCGCTGTGGTGGCTATGGCTGCGCGGACCGGCCAGATTGGCGTTCCCTAGCCATCCCGCAGCTAGAAGCAGCGCGAACAGAAGCAACGAGATCGTAATTTTCCGCTTTAACAAGGGGGGCCGTCTCCTTTCTTTTTTAAAAGTTATCCCCACAGTCCGGGCAGCTTATTCTTGTTTTGACAACCGTGTCCCGGCAAGCTATACTGTAAAGCGGTGCAAGTTGTAATTGAATATGAGGATTCAACCGGAGGAGCCTGTCAACGCAGGCTCCTCTTTGCTTTTTTTCCGGTTGCAGGTCTATTGGTGACGGATAGTTGGAGATGCTGGATGGGGTAGACAATTCAACAAAGAGGAGGATGGAAGTTGTCTGTTTTGCACGTGGTTGTACTTATTCCATTTTTGTGGGCGGCCGCCGTTCCGCTTATGCGTAAATGGACAAGGCGGTTGCATGTTGGCTTGTTGATTATTCCGTTGCCGGCTGTGCTCTTCGCCTATTTTATCGGACAAATAAGCGAAATCGGGAACCAATCCTACACGCTCGCCGCACTGCCATGGATTCCTTCCTTACACATTTATTTTACCGTTTATTTGGACGGACTCAGCTTATTGTTCGCTCTGCTCATATCCGGAATAGGCTCCCTGGTCGTGCTATATTCGATCTTTTATATGGATAAGCAAAAGGAAGCGCTCGGGCCGTTTTACATCTACTTGCTGCTGTTTATGGGAGCGATGCTCGGCGTTGTGCTGTCCGATAATTTAATAGCGCTGTACGGCTTCTGGGAGTTGACCAGCATATCTTCGTTTCTGCTGATTGCCTTTTGGCATCGCAGAGAAAGATCGCTTTACGGCGCATTGAAGTCCATGCTCATTACGGTGTTCGGCGGCTTGGCGATGCTGGCCGGCTTCGTGCTGCTATATATGATGGCGGGTACGTTCAGTATCCGTGAACTCGTGGCGAACGTGGACGTAATAAGCGGGCAGGAGTTGTTCATCCCTGCCATGCTTCTCGTGCTGCTGGGCGCTTTTACGAAATCGGCCCAGTTTCCGTTCCATATTTGGCTGCCGGATGCGATGGAGGCACCTACCCCTGTTAGCGCCTACCTCCATTCGGCGACGATGGTCAAAGCCGGCCTCTACTTGGCGGCACGTCTCAGCCCGGTTTTTGCCGGGGAGCCTGTCTGGTTTTGGCTCGTATCGGGGACGGGAATCGCGACACTGATCTACGGGGCGTACCGGGCGCTGAAGCAAACGGATCTGAAGGCGATGCTCGCATTCTCCACGATCAGCCAGCTGGGACTGATCATGAGCCTGCTTGGCCTTGGCTCGGCCGCAGCCTTTTACTCGCAAACCGGCGAATCGCTGCTGTATGTCAAGGCGACGACGGCCGCCGTCTTTCACTTAATTAACCATGCGATATTCAAAGGTGCGATGTTTATGGTCGTCGGCATCGTCGACCATGAAACCGGGACGAGGGATATCCGCAAGCTCGGCGGGCTCATGTCTGTTATGCCTGTCACCTTTACGATCGCGCTGATCGGATCTTTCTCCATGGCGGGATTGCCTCCGTTTAACGGTTTTCTGAGCAAGGAAATGTTTTTTACCGCCGTCTTGAGCGTTTTGAAGCTGGACGTAGGGAATATGCAGCAATTGGGGGCGATATTCCCGGCGGTCGCGTGGATCGCCAGCATTTTCACGTTTGTCTACAGCATGCTGCTCGTATTCCGGACATTCGCGGGGAAAAGACAGTTCGAGAAGCTCGCGAAGCAGCCGCATGAAGCTCCGCTTGGGATGCTCGTTCCGGCGGTCATACTCGCCTCACTTGCGGTTGTGTTCGGGCTGTTCCCGAATCTGCTGTCGTATACGCTCATCGCGCCCGCCATGGCGGCCATTCATCCGGCGCTGCTTGCAGAAGGTGGGCAATTCGAAGTTTCGATCTATCTCTGGCACGGCTGGACGCCCGAGATCGCGATGACGGTTGGCGTCATCGCAGTGGGCACGCTGCTGTATCGCTTGCATGGCCGTACGAAAGTACTGCATCAGCCTTTGTTCGAAAAGATCAGCCTGAACGGGGTGTATGACGGAGGGTTGAGGGGGGCTGTATCCGGTGCGAAGCGGCTGACCGACCGGTATATGACCGGCTCGATTCGTCAATACCTGATTTACATTTTCGTCTTTCTGATCGCTTCACTCGGTATAACGATGGTCCGGTCCACCGATTTGAGATGGGATTTTACCGGCTTCGCCCCGATGTCGCTGTATGAGGGGGTCATCATTTTCGCGCTTATCGTGGCCGTTATTGCCGTGCCGTTTGCCCGTTCGCGGATGATGGCGATTATTTTGACCGGGACGGTCGGTTATATCGTCACCTTGTTTTTCGTTATTTTCCGCGCCCCCGACTTGGCGCTGACCCAAATGATCGTGGAGACGGTATCCGTAACGCTGTTTTTATTATGTTTTTATCATCTGCCCAAGCTGAAAAAAGAACTGGAGTCGCTGCGTTTCCGGCTGCCCAATTTCCTGATCGCTCTGGGCGTAGGAGTCACGATGACACTTGTCGCTCTGTTTGCCGTAGGCGGCCGTTCGTTCGAGTCGATCTCCGACTTCTTCCTTAAAGAAAGCTACAATCTGGGCGGCGGCAAAAATGTCGTAAACGTCATTCTGGTCGATTTCCGCGGCTTCGACACGCTGCTGGAGATCACCGTGCTGGGCATCGCATCGTACGGGATCTATGCCCTGATCCGGTTGAAGCGTGATGATGAAGCTATCCCGGTTCCCGCCGGACACCGGGAAGAACGCAGTCCGATCAAGCTGATCCGCAGCAACGACGTAATCTTTAATACGATCGCCAAACTGGTTATTTTCATCATTCTGACTTTCTCGTTATTTTTGTTCTTTTCGGGACACAACGAGCCGGGCGGCGGTTTTATCGGGGGGTTGATGACAGCTGGGGCGCTGGTGCTGTTTACGATGGCGTTTGGCATGAGCACCATCAAAGAAGTGATTCCGATCGACTTCCGCCTTGTAAGCGCCATAGGGATCCTGGTTGCGCTGTTCACGGGAATCGGCTCCTTTCTGTTCGGCGCACCATTTCTCAGCCATACGTTCGGTTACTTCGATCTGCCCCTGCTCGGGCATACCGAGCTGGCAACAGCGATGCTGTTCGATCTTGGAGTGTATTTAACCGTGGTGGGGATTACGATGACGATTATTTTGGCTATAGGGAGGGACAGGTAAACTATGGAACTTTATATGGCTATAGCGATCGGCGTGTTGTTTACTGTAGGCGTCTATATGATCCTGACCCGAAGCCTGCTGCGCATTATACTTGGAACGGCTCTGCTGACGCACGGCGTTCACTTGCTGCTGCTCACCATGTCCCGGTTAAAAACGGGAGCGGCCCCGCTGCTCGGCCAAAAGGCGGAAGTATATGTTGATCCGCTGCCGCAGGCGCTGATACTGACTTCGATCGTCATCAGCTTCGGCGTGACCTCCTTTTTCTTCGTGCTGGCGTACAAAGCCTATCAGAGGCTGGGAACGGACGATATGGAACAGTTGAAGGGGGACGAGCATGAATAACTTGCTGATCTGGCCCTTACTGATCCCTTTATGCACAGCGGCTGTGCTCATCTTTTTCAAAAACAACATCTTCGTCCAACGATGGCTGAGCGCGGTCAGTTTATCGGCGACCACCGGTTCGGCGGCGATTTTGCTCCTACAGGTGAGGAAGGAAGGTATCCAGACGCTGTATATGGGCGGCTGGAGCCCGCCTTACGGGATCGTATTCGTCGCCGATATGACCGCTGCCTTGCTCGTACTGGCCGCAACCGTCGCCGCTGCCTTTTGCCTGTTGTACTCCTTTGGTACGGTCGGGGTGCAGCGCGAGCGTTATTATTACTACCCGCTGTTTCAGTTTCTGCTTGTCGGCGTGAACGGATCGTTTCTGACCGGCGATATATTCAACCTGTTTGTCTGCTTCGAGGTCATGCTGATCGCCTCATACGCGCTGATCGTGCTTGGGGGAACGAAACGGCAGTTGCGGGAAACGTTGAAGTACATGATGATCAACATCCTGTCCTCTACCTTGTTCGTCGCGGCGGTAGCCTATCTGTACGGAACAGTGGGCACGTTAAATATGGCGGATCTGTCGCTTCGTGTGGCGGAAATCGGACAATCAGGAATTATAAATGTCATCGCCATTTTGTTTTTGATCGTATTCTCGCTGAAGGCCGGCTTGTTTTTGTTTTTTTGGCTGCCGGGTTCCTACAGCGTTCCGCCGGCTGCCGTATCCGCCTTGTTCGGCGCATTGCTGACGAAAGTGGGTCTTTACGCGCTGCTGCGGATGTTCACGCTTATTTTTCATCACGATCCGGGCATCACGCATCAGTGGCTGGGGTGGATGTCCGCCGCTACGATGCTGCTTGGCGCCATAGGGGCGATCGCTTATACCGACGTTTACCGGATTTTGAATTACAACGTCATTTTGTCGGTCGGATTTATCGGATTCGGCATGTCCGTTTCGAACGGGGAAGCCTTGAACGGAGTCGTTATTTATTTGCTCCACGATATGATAGCGAAAGCGCTGCTGTTTATGCTAGGGGGGCTGCTGATCACCGCAGCAGGCACGAGCCGGCTGGACGAGATGGGAGGGCTGATCAGGCGCCGTCCCGCGATCGGCTGGATGTTTTTCATTACGGCTTTGTCCGTCGCGGGTATCCCTCCTCTAAGCGGATTTACAGGGAAGTTGCTGATCGTCCAGGGCGGACTGAAAGATCACGCGTTCTGGTTAACCGGGATTTCCCTGCTAACTAGCCTTGTCGTGCTGTATTCGCTGGTGCGTATGTTCATGGCGGCTTTCTGGGGGGAGGAGAAGCGGCCCGCTGAGGCTCCCGCTGCGGGTTCACCCCGAACGGCTTACGTCTCGACGGCACTCCTGCTCGTCGTCATGATCGCGATGGGAATCGGATCGGAATGGGTGTACCGGTTCGCGACGGACGCCTCGGACACGCTGCTGCATCCTAATACGTATATTCATTCGGTCTTGAAGGAGTAGATGAGATGGCCCTGCAGCTTTTATTAAACCTGATCATTGCCTTCGTCTGGATGTTCCTGTTTAACGACTGGTCGTTCCAGCGGCTCCTTGTCGGGTATCTGCTCGGTGTGCTGCTGATCGGTCTGCTCCACCGGTTTTGGCGGCACGAGTTTTATATGAAACGTCTGTGGGCGATCGTGAAGCTGCTGCTCCTATTTGTTAAAGAACTGCTGATATCGAGCTTTGCAGTTATGGTACAAATCGTCAAGCCCCGCCTTTCGATTCGTCCGGGCATCTTCGCCTTAAAGACGGAGCTGAAGTCGGATTGGGAGATTACGATTTTGTCCTGCCTGATTTGCCTGACTCCAGGCACTTTAACGCTCGATGTGTCGAAGGACGGACAAATTCTATATATTCACGCGATGGATATCGAGGACGCAGACGAGCTTTCCAAACAAATCAAAGAAACGTTTGAAAAAGCGATTTTGGAGGTGACTCGGCCTTGATGACCAGTCTGCTGCTATTGTCGCTTGCACTGATGGCTCTTGCCGTCATCGGCTGTATTTATCGTCTTTTGAAGGGACCTTCCGTCCCCGACCGGATCGCTTCGCTGGATCTGATCGGCGTCCTGCTGCTGTCGATGATTGCGATCATAAGCATCCTGCTGAGAACGAGTGTTTATTTCGACATTATTTTGGTAATCGGCATTCTTACGTTTATTGGCACAGCGGCCTTTGCCCGTTACATGGAAAGGGGGGTTGTCCTTGAAAGCGGAGACGATGAGTCTACTCGGTGAAACATTGATCGGCATCCTCATACTGGCCGGCGCTTTGATCAGCGCATTAAGCGCCTTCGGCCTGATCCGGCTCCCGGACGTGTATTTGCGCTCGCATGCGGCTACCAAAAGCGCGACACTTGGAGTCTTGCTTATCCTGCTTGGCGTGTTTCTATACTTTGCCTTTTATTTGGACCATGTAAGCGCCAAGCTGCTGCTGGGCATTTTGTTCGTATTTGTTACCGCCCCTGTAGCGGGTCATCTGAACGGCAGAGCCGCTTACCGGACCGGCGTTCCCTTATGGAAAAAAAGCGTCCAGGATGACTGGGCGCAGCAAAGCCGGGAGCAAGAAAAGGGCGAGTAGCAAAATAACCGGAGGACAATGCAAGTCGGGCTGCATAACGGACAGGCGGCACGCACATAATGAAGACCTGCGGGTATAACTCCCAGAGAATGGAGGGACACGTGTGGTCTTCGTTGCAACAATCGTCGTCATCGTATTGTTTGCCGTCTGGGGAACGGCTGCTCCGGAACAGTTGGCGGCATTCGCCAACCAGGCCTATCAGTTTTCGATTCAAAATTTCGGCTGGTTTTACTTGATGGCAACGTTATTTTTTCTTGTGTTTTCGCTATACCTAGCCTTCAGCAAATTCGGTAACATCCGACTTGGAGACGATGAACCGGAATATTCGCTGATCTCCTGGTTCGCGATGCTGTTCAGCGCCGGGATGGGAATCGGACTGATTTTCTGGGGAGTAGCCGAACCGCTGTCCCATTATTTGACTCCGCCCGAAGGGGTCGCAGGCCGTACAACGGAGGCGGCGCGGCTCGCGATGCGGTATTCGTTTTTTCATTGGGGACTGCATCCTTGGGCTGTATATACGGTTATCGCTTTGACGCTCGCTTATTTTCAGTTTCGTAAAGGATATAAAGGCCTGATCAGCTCGGCATTCGTTCCTTTGCTTGGAGAGAAGGCCGTCAAGGGAATCGCCGGGCAGGCGATCGATATGCTGGCCGTCATCGCAACCGTTTTCGGTGTCGCGACCTCACTAGGGCTTGGAGCCCTGCAAATCAACGGAGGCTTGAGGTTCCTGTTTGGAATCCCGAATACCGTCGCCGTCCAGATTTTAATTATAGCGGTCGTAACGGTTCTGTTCCTGGTATCGGCGACGACCGGCCTGGACCGGGGGATTAAGACGCTCAGCAACTCCAACCTGATCGTTGCGGTTGTCCTGATGCTTTTTGTATGGGTGACCGGTCCTTCTGCGTTTATCTTCGATACGTTAACTACGACGCTGGGCAGCTATTTGCAAAATGTGATCAATATGAGTCTCAGGCTGACCCCATTCTCCAAAGGTACCTGGGTCGGAGAATGGACGCTGTTTTATTGGGCCTGGTGGATTGCCTGGGCTCCTTTCGTAGGCAGTTTTATCGCTCGCGTATCAAAAGGCAGGACGATTAAAGAGTTTATACTCGGCGTGCTGCTGGTACCGAGCGCCTTCGGTTTTATCTGGTTTTCCGTGTTCGGAGGCACGGGCTTGCATCTGGAGCTGTTTGACAGGCTGGAGTTGGCCGATTCCGTCAAGCAGGATATGACGACGGCGCTATTTGTAGCACTGAAGCAGCTGCCGCTCGGTACGGTGATTGTCTCGATTGCGACGCTGCTCATTATTACGTTTTTTATCACTTCTGCCGATTCGGCGACCTTTGTTCTCGGCATGTTTACCTCGAAAGGGAATCTGAACCCGGGAACCGGCATCAAAATCACATGGGGCGTGCTGCAATCGTCCATCGCCGTTGTGTTGCTTCTAAGCGGGGGACTCAGCGGTCTGCAAACGGCTTCGATCGCGGCGGCACTGCCTTTTGCGGCTATTTTGCTCGGCATGTGCGTTTCGCTGCTGAAATCGCTGCGGGAAGAGGATAAAATACGACGGGCTGAGGAAAAACGGCTCAGACGCCGGTTGAAACGGCTTCTGGAGAAGGATGAGCCGGTGCCCGAATAATCCGTTTCATGCGCACGTCATGCTAGAGATAGGTGGGAATGACCACAAAACGATAGACGTATTTACAACCGACCACGGCCACTTTTTCGGCCTGGGCTGCAGTATAAGGGACTCTTGTGGTACGATTCAAGAGACATTACTTTGGTGGCTGCCGGATGTTGTAGTAACATCCTTTGTGATAAAAGACTGTCGCAAATGATGACAGAAAGCAGGTTTATTACGAATGGGAGAGAATGGACAACAAAGATTTCGCTTCAGCGAATCACCCCTCTGGGATTTACAGCGCAATTATTTTGAAGAACAAGGACTAAACGCTTGGAGTAATGACCAGGTTCCGCAATATATAACAAGCAATCCCATGATTGCTACAGCATACGCAGAAATGATATTCGGATTTCTTCAAGACCAGTCGGATAGGGGAGAAAATTCTGATCCCGTTATCATCCTAGAACTGGGTGCGGGAGCTGGCCGTCTTGCATTTCATGTATTACATGAACTATGTAAACTGAGAGATTACGCGGGTATTGTACTGCCTCCTTTTCGTTATGTTATGACCGATCTGGCTTTAAAAAATGTTAAGGTTTGGGGAAATCACCCTGCAATGCAATCTTTCATTCGAGAGGGACTGCTGGATTTCGCAGTATTTGATGCCGTGCACGACACGGAGTTAAATTTGGTCGTTTCTCAAGCAAGCATCCGGCCGGGTGATCTGAAGCAGCCGCTGCTGATTGTGGCAAATTATTTTTTTGACAGTATTCCGCAAGAGTTGATCTATGTGGATGATGGTAAAATATTTGAAT
The DNA here is from genome assembly GCF_036577605.1 of Paenibacillus sp. GYB004. Classification (NCBI taxonomy): domain Bacteria; kingdom Bacillati; phylum Bacillota; class Bacilli; order Caryophanales; family Paenibacillaceae; genus Paenibacillus; species Paenibacillus sp. GYB004. Next base: position 422,622 of record NZ_JARBDB010000057.1, on the reverse strand, counting down.
GTGATGTTTTAGTCGAGCTTCCAAACAATTCCAATCAACTAAAACTGTCAGAAGTATTGGAAAAAATGACATTGAAATATGAACGTCGCAGAGCGATTGAATATGAAAAAGAAAATTACCAATATCACAATGTGATCAAGCTTTATAGGCAAGAGCTTGAGGATTCGTATATCCTGTTTCCAATGACAGGATTGACATGCTTGGAGCGGCTGAATCAGCTGTCTCAGGCAGGCTTCCTGCTGATCACAGCGGATAAAGGCGACCACCAACTGGAGAACTGGAAATTTGCGGAGCCCCCCCAGTTCATTCATCATGGTAGTTTCTCATTAACGGTAAACTATCATGCGATTCAGTATGTGTATGAGCAAAAAGGCGCAAAGTCACTCTTCACCATGCAGCATTATAAGAATTTAAATGTCGGATGTATACTTATGATGGAATCGCCAATGAGTTACGCCAACACTAGATTGGCTTACCGGCGATTTATCGAACGTTTTGGGCCGGATGAATTTTTTAGTATGAAGGAATGGGTAGATCGGCGGCTCGACACAATGGGACTACAGCAAATTCTGGCTTTTTGGCGTTTGGGCGGATATGATGCGGAGTTTTTCAACCAGAGCGCAAAACACATTTCGGTCTTGCTACCAGAGATGAATGATGAAGAAAGGCTGGATATCCAAAAAGGCATACACATCATGTGGGCTTCGTACTATGCGATGAAGCAGCGCTATGATTTAGCTATGGACGCTGGGCTACTTCTGTTCGAGATGGACATGTATGAAGATGCAAAGATGTTCTTGGAAACATCTTTATCTTTACGTAATGATGAAGAAGAGTCGGTCCCGACTATTTTCTATTGTCTAGCTATATGCAGCTACGAACTTGGGTTGGCTGAAGAGACTACGAAGTTCTTGCGAAAGGCACTGGTACTGGAGCCTGAACATGTAGAGGCTCTAGCTCTGTTAAATGCCTTAAATGAATCTGCTGAAAAAAGAGATTTCCATTGAAAAAGTGTCTAAAGTACATTAACTAGGAAAAGTCCTTGATTTTCAAGGATTTTATTTTTTATGTGATCGAACATCATCAGCATCCCTATCATCCTATCATTAGGAATTGAATTATGTGTTCTTAGCGTTCAAAAGGATCTCATCGTGATGTATGTGTTCAACGACTCGTAGATAATTGTAGGGCACATTTTCCTTTAATGATGATATGATTTAGATAATTAACTTACTTATTGCGCTCTTGTAGATTGGGGTTGGGTTTCTAATGAGGGGTATTCTCCGATTCGGTTCTCGTACGATCTTGCTTCATATAGCTGCTGCCGTTGTTCTTGGTTTGGTTGCAAGCTATGCCGTCATCTCTGTACCGGATTCCCCTAAGTTCCAAAGTGAAGAAGGCATTCTGGATGTAACGCAAGTGCATGTCAGTGAGAATCCGCTAAAGATAAAAGGGGAGTGGGCGTTCTACTGGCAAGAACTGCTGTCGCCTGAGGACATACAGAATCGCTTAGCAAGGGACGGAAATCATGACCGCTGGATCAGCATCCCGGGTTCTTGGCTAGGCTATCGGCTAGATGGTCAGCAGCTGAACGGTACAGGCTTTGCAACCTTTCGGGTGGTTATCGAGCTTAGCGAGCAGGATCGAAATGAGCGGCTTGCTCTGCGGCTGCCTACCATCTTTCATGCGTATAAATTATGGGTTAATGGTGAACTTCTGGCGGAAGTTGGTGCGGTTGGTCAGGACAAGAGCAGCGTGACGCCGCAACTGTCAACGAAGCTGGTGTTCTTTCAGCCCGAGAATGACAGAGTGGAGCTGGTTATGCAAGTAGCCAACTTCCATCATAAGCGAGGCGGCATCACCAAGTATATCGAGCTGGGCGGCAGTGATGTGTTAACGGTCCGGACAAATCTGAGAATCGCCGCTGAAATGTTCATCACCGCAAGCCTGCTGGTGATTGGCGTGTATCACCTGCTGTTGTTCGTCCTGCGACGCAAAGACAGGGCTCCATTGTATTTTGGTCTGTTCACTATGTTGCTTGGTACCCGATCCTTGCTGGTCGGCGAGCTGTTGCTCACACAATGGTGGCCGACGTTTCCGTGGGAATTGCAGTTCAAGATTGAGTACCTGATTCTATGCAGCTGTGGATACATCATCACGATGTACTCGGAATGTATCTTTCCAAATTATGTGTCGCGATGGTTTCGTCTTGGCACCCGGATCGCAACCGGCGCACTCTGTCTAGTAGTTGCGGTGGCTCCTGCGCTTATATATACCCATTTATTACCGATAATCGGTGTGGTCGTTGTTCTCCATATGATGTATCTGATGGTTGGGCTGGTCCAAGCGGCTGTGCGGCGTATGGAGGGAGCGCTGATCTTCCTGCTGGTGTCGGTAGTAGCTTTAGTGACGGTCATCAACGATTTTTTATATTACAACGAATGGTCACGAATCGGAAATACATCTCCGCTTGGTCTGCTGGTGTTTACGATTGCGCAGATGATTCTGCTTTCTTCAAGATTTACGAGAGCGGCATCGAACGAAGAGAGGATATCACGTGAGCTGCAGGATGCTAACAACAAGCTGACCGAAATGAATATGAATTTGGAACGGACCGTGCAGGAACGCACACAGGCCTTATCCGCAGCTCATGATGATCTCCGCACTTCGTATGACCGGTTGCTTCACTCCGAGCATGGGAGAAAAAAGCTTCTTGCCTATATTACGCATGATCTGCGTACGCCGCTGACTAGCATGCTTGGTTATGTAGAAGCTGTGCAGGACAGGGTTAAGCCGGAACGTAATGAACAGTACCTGAAGTATATCCGGGATAATACGATAAGGATTAACCGAATGATCGAGGAGTTGTCCTTCTTGTCGCATTTGGAGACGGGACAAGTCTCGTACCGAATGGAGCCGGTTCATGTGGTTCACTTCTTGCGTGGTTTTTTTGAACAATATGAGCTGGTTGTGCGTGACGCAGGGCTCAATTTCATGCTGGATATCGGAGATGGGGAAGATCAACGATCGAACTTGCCTGTTGTCGAGATGGATGCGCAAAGATTTGAGCAGGCGTTGTTTAATCTAGTGTCGAACGCGATGAAGTTCACCTCTAATGGCGGGGTTGTGTGTGTTGGGCTAGCTGTGGACGAGGTGAATGATACCCGCTATGCGATCATTAGCGTACAAGATTCTGGCACGGGTATTCCTCCAGATCAGCTCGAGCAAATCTTCAATCGCAATTACAGGTATGATCGGCCGGGCGCGGAGAAGGGCGTAGAGGGCAGCGGGCTCGGGCTGGCGATTTGCAGGGAAATCGTACAAGCCCATGGCGGGTCGGTTCGAGCGGAGAGCGACGGGAAGACAGGGTCGATCTTTTATGTATCGCTTCCTTGTATTGTAGAAGAAGGAAGGTGACGGTGTGATGGACACGCACAAAATCATGATCGTCGATGATGATCTTCATATATGCGAGATTGTTCAGGCGTATTGCGAGCGGGAGGGTTTCATATCCTCCTACAGTCATAGCGGGACAGAGGCCATGAAGCTGCTAGAGTCTTTCGAGCCGGATTTGATTGTGCTGGATATCATGCTTGCTAATGAAAACGGTATTGATTGGTGCATGAACGCACGTACCTACACGAATGCGCCGATCGTGTTTCTAAGCAGCCGTGAGGAAGACGAGGTGAAAATCAGCGCATTATCCTATGGCGGCGACGATTATGTGACCAAGCCGTTCAGTCCGGGAGTCCTCATGGCCAAGATCAAGGCTCATCTTCGCAGAGTGTCGACGGGCAGGAGGGAGCAACTGCTGGAGTTACCGGGTTTGACGCTGGATTTCTACGCACAGTCCGTCAACATGGGTAGTGAACCCATCTTTTTATCGAAAAAAGAGTTCAGTCTACTGTCCTATATGGCACAAAACGTGAATCGTGTCGTTAGTAGCGATGCGTTGTTTCAGCTCATCTGGGGAACGGAGAGTCTGGAGGATACGAGAACGGTCGCCGTACACATCAGTAATTTGCGCAAAAAAATCGAGGCTGACCCTGCCCATCCTGAGAGGATTGTTACGATTCGAGGGGCCGGCTATATGCTGGTTGCCAAAACTGCGTTGAAGCTAACACGCGAACAACAAAATTGCAAGCTGAACTGATGGATCGGGGTCGGTCAAGATCCAGAAGAGATGCTTGATCAAACTAATCGGGAAATCACAAGCTAAAATAATCCCGCTTGAAAAGACTAGCCTCAAGCGGGATTTGATCCCCCCAAGAGATATGAGCACACCGGACGATCCGAGGGCGATTATGGGGTATTGGATCGTTTCAGCCTTTTGGGAGACGGCACATCATTTGACGAGGATGGAAAAGCGCAGACTTGTGTTGAGGAATTCATTACATTAGGTATCGATTGCAACGCTAGCGGAAAGAACAAAAAATGTGTCAGTGCGAACTTAAAGATTTCTTTATATTTCATATATAGAGCAATCTACTATGATAAATTAGAAGTAATATTTTGGGTTTTTGACGAAGAACAGCTAGCTGTCGTGGGACTGGTATATACAACCAAATGCTTGGACCAAGGCATCGTTGCATGTGACGACATTTGTAATTAGGGGGGAATGGCGTGAATGTAAAATCCATGCAGCCGGTCAGTGATGATTTCAAAGCGATGCAGCAGTGCAAGGACGCACGCGCGACGAAGGATCAGTCGCGTTTGGCGTCTACTCGAAATATACTCATGCTGGGCAAGAAGCTACGCACCGACGAAATGGACTACTTGCAGCGACATGATCCCCATCTACATGATCAAGCAATAAGCCTCTCGATGGAACGCCAAGCGTATGAGGATGCATTGCAGCATAGCCGTAACAAAGCGGATGCGAACTATTACAACACTTTCAAGCTGATGCAGATTGCCGGACAACTGAAGCATGGTGGTTCCGAGGAGCTGCTGATGCGCGCGAACGCGATTCAGGAAGCCCATCGTGAGTTCGTGCGATCGAGCAAGTATGCCTCACTGAGGTCAGAAGGATACGCACCCCGTAAATTACGATGATGAAACCATAGGATATGCAAGCATCGGCGCAAAAATTAATGCAGAAGGATCATTCATCTTTCCAAGCAAGGACGGCGGAATCATCGGAGAGCAAAAAGGTTACTGCAACTGCATCGGCCGGAGCTGCGAGCAAAACTTATGAAGTTAAAGTGAATGCGATCGCGACTTCTCAAACGAACAGTGGAACATTTTTGTCTAAAGTAGACACGTCCGTTGTAAGCAAAGGTATCAATCAGTTCAACATTACGATAGGCGGCAAGACTACGAAGGTATCGGCTGTTATCTCCGATAACGATACGAACGCTCAAGCGTTGACCAAGCTAAAAGATGCGGTCCATGCTGCGAAGACGGGCGTAACCGCCGGTATTGAAACGGATGATAAAACAGGCAATAAGAAGCTTGAGTTAAGCAGCGACAAGACAGGAGCGGATCAGGCTTTCGAGGTTGAAGATATTACCGGCAACGCGATGTCGGCAACCGGCGTTAAGAATGTAACCCAACTAGCATCCAATGCGTCCTACAGCGTGAACGGCGGCGCAACTCAAACTTCGCAGGCGAACACGATAGATAAAGGCAATAGACAACAATTTAAAGATAAAGGATATAATAGTTCAAAACCCGCTTGAGTAGATAAAAATCTATTCAGGCGGGTTTGTCCATGTAGTTGGTAGTGAAACCGACTCAGGCGGTAGCTGTGCAGGGCAGCGGGCTCGGGCTGGCGATTTGCAGGGAAATCGTACAAGCCCCATGGCGGGACGGTTCGAGCGGAGAGCGACGGCAAGACGGGGTCGATATTTTATGTATCGCTTCCTTATATTACAAATAAAGGGAGGTGACGGTGTGGTAGACGCGCACAAAATCATGATCGTCGATGATGACCCCCATATATGCGAGATTGTTCAGGCGTATTGCGAGCGGGAGGGTTTCATATCCTCCTACAGTCATAGCGGGACAGAGGCCATGAAGCTGCTTGAGTCTTTCGAGCCGGATTTGATTGTACTGGATATCATGCTGGCTAATGAAAACGGCATTGATTGGTGCATGAACGCACGTACCTACACGAATGCGCCGATCGTGTTTCTAAGCAGCCGTGAGGAAGACGAGGTGAAAATCAGCGCATTATCCTATGGCGGCGACGATTATGTGACCAAGCCGTTCAGTCCGGGAGTCCTCATGGCCAAGATCAAGGCTCATCTTCGCAGAGTGTCGACGGGCAGGAGGGAACAACTGCTGGAGTTACCGGGTTTGACGCTGGATTTCTACGCACAGTCCGTCAACATGGGTAGTGAACCCATCTTTTTATCGAAAAAAGAGTTCAGTCTGCTGTCCTATATGGCACAAAACGTGAATCGTGTCGTTAGTAGCGATGCGTTGTTTCAGCTCATCTGGGGAACGGAGAGTCTGGAGGATACGAGAACGGTCGCCGTACACATCAGTAATTTGCGTAAAAAAATCGAGGCTGACCCTGCCAATCCTGAGAGAGTCATTACGATTCGGGGAACCGGATATATGTTGGTCGCCAGAAGTGCATTGCAAGCGCGAACATAACGTGCCACCCTGATTAAAGAATTCATGAAAAAATAGCGGCGTAGAGATTACCTCGCCTACACCGCTATTTTCTAGTATTTTGAATATCTTGTTTTAGTAGACATAGGCGTTCCAAAAGGATTGTTCTTGGCCTATGTCGTTATGCTAGTGACCTCTGTAGAGCTTGAAACTATTCATCACCAAGGCCAGCCTGGGAAACCTCCGCCGCCAGATTCTGCACCAAGAATAATTTTATAGATTACGCTGTGCGCAGGCATTGCAGTTGAGCCTCCGTAACTTAATTCCGGACCTCCATTATCGCTTCCCAACCGATAACCTCATAGCCTTCATAGTTATTTAACATAGGATGGGTAAATTGGGCCTCATATCGGTAGATCTCTTCTGATAGGACTTAACCTCTTCCGTCAAGGTACCACCGTTCAGATCAAAGGTTGCCTTGTACAAACGCTCGTAATAGAGATTCCGGCTGATTCTCCCCCCAACTTTGATATCCAAATTCAGAAGAGAATCGTTCGCAACAGTCCATTAAAACGACTTGCCGCGTTCCGTGTCGTCGACGTGGATTTCAAAGTGAACAACTTTTCCCATAGCATCCTCCTTAATATTGGACGTCTCTATAGCTTTCTCCAGGATGATCATTCCTGACATTTCCCAACCGATTGCAACAATTTCGCTGCCGTTTGCAACAGCTCTCTTTACATAATATTAATTGGTCAAAATAACACTTCGCCCTTTACAATGACTACAACCGCCGTGGACGACTGACGCTTCCTGTCCGATCAACGAGAATGACTGACTTACCCAAAAGGGAGGAGCGTGCCGGCTTTGCTGCGCAACTATTCGATCCGGCTACAGCTGCTGTTCATCGGGATCATCATCCTGCTACTGCTGATAGGAACAGTTCTGTGGAGCTATTACCGGATATTGGATATCACGTACGAACGCAACAGCGAATATACAACCGAGCTTATATCGACGATTAAGCAAAATATTGCCCAGACAGTCGACTCGGTCAATCGGATCATGCCCAACATTACGTACAATGAGACGATTCAGCAATATTTGATGGCAGATAACCGGCTGAAGCAGTTCGAGCTTCATGGCCAAATCGAGCCGCTTCTCGTCAATCTGCAGGCGATGAAGCAAGGGATCGTCGGAATTGTACTGCTGTCGACGGCCGGCGGGGGCTTTTATAACTGTGTCAATTGCGAAAACTATATCCCTTTCAGCGATATTCCGGAGCGCGCAGGGTCTCACTTTACAGGCGTATACCGATATCCGTTCACCAATCCGATGAGAAGCGTCGTCTACATCGGAGCTCCCGTCTACGATAAGAGAAATCTCGTACCGGCCGGCACCCGGATCGGATATGCGGTTATCGTGCTGGATGCGGGGGCCATCGCTCCGCAGATGGGCACGATGTCGGATCGGATCGCGGGAAGCTTCTACGTACTGGATCGTCATAACGTCGTGATGGGTGCCGCCGACGCTGCACATATCGGGTTGCCGATCGCGCAGGTGAATGCGCCCCTCGCTTTGCGAATCTCCCCGGCCCAGGCGGATCCCGTCGAATACCGGCATAACGGAGACAAATATGTCGTGCATACGGAATATATCGGCGATATCGGCGGAATGGCCGTTAGCGTAATTCCGGTGAAGGAGCTGTTTCGCGGGCTGGAGGAGGTGCAACTGCTGCTGATCGGCATATTTGGCGTGCTAAGTGTAATCATGTATTTGTTTTATATCGCCATCAGCCGCAATATTTTACTTCCGCTCCGCTCCTTCATGACTTTTATCTACGGTTTGCGCGCCAAAGGGCTGGATAATCCGAACCGGAGAGTCGCGTTGAAAGGGTATGCGGAGATTAGTGTCATGGCCAAACAATTTAATTCGCTGCTCGATGAAATCGACGATTTGTCAGGAAGGCTGATTGCTTCGAAGACGCATATTTTTGAGCTTCAGTTGCTGCGAAAGCAAGCCGAGCTGCAGTTTTTGAAGAGCCAGATCAACCCTCACTTTTTGTATAACACGCTGGAAACGATCAAAGGCATTGCTTATGTGAAGGGCGTTCCTGAAATTCGCGAGATGACCGATTCGCTCGCCTGCATGTTCCGTTACAGCATTAAGGGGCAAGAGACCGTGATGCTGAAAGAGGAGTTGGAGATCGTTGAGGCGTACATCCGCATTCAACAAATCCGATTCTCGGACCGGTTTGACGTCCGGTTTGAAATCGGTGAAGAATGCCTGAGCCGCAAAGTAATGAAAATGATGCTGCAGCCGCTCGTCGAAAATGCAGTGTTTCACGGAATCGAACCTTCCCTGCACCGATGCAAATTAACAGTCGGCTGCATGATCGGTGCCGATAATGTCATGCGGCTATGGATTGAGGATGACGGCGTGGGGATGAATGGGGAAACGCTGGAGCGGATCCGCGGCAGTTTGGCCGGGAAGCCGCCTTTGCACGATACCGAACATCCCGGTTCCAGGCATATTGGTCTCATGAACGTGAATAACCGGATCAAATTCGCCTGCGGAGGCGAATATGGCATAACCGCTATCGAGAGCGCCCCGAATAGCGGTACGCGGGTGTTTCTAACGCTTCCGGGAGGAGGTTTGGCACATGTACCGGGTCATACTGGCTGATGACGAGAAGTGGATTGCGGAAAGCTTGATTGGATCCGTCGACTGGAAGGAGCAAGGGTTTGAGATAGTCGCCATTGCTTCGAACGGCGCGGAGGCGATGCGCCTGATCGGAGAGATGAAGCCGGACGTCGCTTTTCTCGACATTCGAATGCCCGGCATGACCGGTCTGGAAGTCGTCCGGATGCTGCGTGATACCGGGTCCGAGGTCGAATGTGTCATGGCGAGCGGCTATGCGGAGTTCGAATACGCCCAGCAGGCACTGCGGTACGGCGCTGCGGGATATTGCCTGAAGCCGTTTCAAGCGGAGGAGATCGCCGGAATATTGAGTGAAGTGAAGGTGCGCATCGAGAAGGGGAAACAGCTCCGGAGCCATCTTCAGGAGCAGGAGCGGCCGGAGGAAGCCGCACTGGACCTGGATCTGGCGGAAGTGCGCGGGGAGGAAACCTTCCCCAGAATCGTCCAATATGTGAAGGAGCATTTTCGCGAGCCGATCTCGCTTCCGGATATAGCCGGTCGGTTTTATATGCACCCGAACTACGTAAGCCAGCTGTTCAAGAAGGAGATGAACATGTCGTTCACCAAATTCCTTGCCGATATCCGGATGGAATATGCCGGTGAACTGCTTCGGACTACCTCGCTTTCTGTCGGGGATATTGCCGAGTTGTCCGGCTACAACGACTATTTTTATTTCGCCCGTTTCTTCAAAAAACATACGGGAGTAACGCCCACCGAATACCGGAACCGGTTCTAAGGGGCATGCTCGCCGTATGCCGTATGTCCGGACTGCCGGCTGCGGCCCCCGTCTGTTCCGCCGGAACCTGATCGCAGGGTTTCGGCGGTTTTTCACTTGTGTCAAAAGCCGATCGGCTGCAACATCTTCAATATCTTCGAAATGTCCATAGAGCATCTAATAATCGTTCATACGGCTCAAGATGTACGGCGCTTATACTGGATTGGTAGAGGAATCAAGCACTGTGCTATGGGGGGAGAGTTCGGTTGAACAGGCATAATGGCGTATGGAAACGGGTAGTGGAACACAAATATTTATATGTACTGGTCAGTCCGCTGCTTGTGTTTTATGTGCTTTTCGAATACATGCCGCTTTACGGTCTGATGCTTGCATTTAAGGAATTTAACTTTGCCAAGGGCATCTGGGGAAGCGAATGGGTCGGTCTGGCCAACTTCCGGGAAATATTCCGGCTGGACGATTTCTGGACCGCCTTCCGCAATACGATTATCATTGCTGCGGGCAGGTTGCTGATCGAGTTTCCAGTCCCGATCGTCGTTGCGCTGCTGCTGAACGAGGTGCGCCGGGCGGGGCTGAAAAAATTTTATCAGGTCGTATATACGTTCCCGCATTTTTTGTCCTGGGTCATCGTCAGCGGCATTCTGGTCAATTTTCTCGGATCGTTCGGCGTGTTGAACCAACTGCTGGAACTGTTCGGATTGGAGAAGACGAATTTGCTCGTTCAGCCGGATACGTTCCGGGGTTTATTGTACGGAAGCAGTTTGTGGAAAGACATGGGCTGGGGAACGATTATTTACTTGGCGGCGATCGCCGGCATCAATCCGACCTTGTACGAAGCGGCAAGCATCGACGGAGCCGGGCGGTGGCAGCAGATGCTGCACATTACGTGGCCTTCGCTGCGCAGCACGGTCGTGATCCTGTTCATTCTGCAGATCGGCAATACGATGAGCTCGGGCGGCGGCGGATTCGATCAAATCTTCAACTTGTACAATCCGGCCGTCTATGAGAAAGCGGACATTCTGGACACCTACGTATACAGGCGGACATTCTCCATCGGCGAGAGCTATGGCACGTCCACCGCAGTCGGACTGTTCAAGTCGGTCATTAATTTCGTCCTGCTGATCGCGGCGAACCGGATGGCCAAGCGGATGGGCCAAGAAGGTTTATACTAAAGCGAAATGCCAATCAAAAGTACGGGAGAGGGAGGGGGATCAAATGCGACAACGCCAACGCAGCTGGGCCGATTATGCCGTCAACGGCCTGCTTATGATGCTCGCTCTTTTGACGGTGCTGCCGTTTTATAACGTATTCATCACCTCATTCGCCGATCCGGCCGAGGTTGCCAAGCAGCAGTTTTACCTGATCCCGACCAGCTTCACGCTGGATTCATACAAGACGCTGCTGGACGGAAGTTATGTCGGGAGGGCGTTAGCCAATTCGCTGATTGTCACTTTGGCGGGGACTTTCGTCAATATGCTGGTTACGACTTGCGGCGCTTATGCGCTCTCGAAGAAAGGTATGCCGGGCCGCACCGCTATGATGGCGGGTATCGTGTTCACCATGTTGTTCAGCGGCGGGCTGATCCCTTACTACTTGACGATTAAAAATTTGCATCTGATCAACAACTACGGCGCGATGATTTTTCCCGTCGCCGTGAGCACCTTTTTTTTGATCGTGATGATCAACCAGTTCCGCTCCATACCGCCGAGCCTCGAGGAGTCGGCCAAAATGGACGGCGCCAACGACATCTACATCCTGTTTCGCATCGTCATTCCGATCACCAAGCCGATGATGGCCGCCATCACGTTGTTTTATGCGGTTGCGCGCTGGAACGAATGGTACAACGCCATGCTGTTCATGACGGATACGAAAAAACATCCGATGCAGCTGTTTCTGCGCAATATGCTTGCGGATGTAACGAGAATGGCCCGGGACGACATGGGGGCGACGATGATGTCGCAGATGACGCAGACGTATCCGGACGGCCTGAAGATGGCCAGCGTCATCGTTACGATGGTACCGATCATGCTTGTCTATCCATTTTTGCAAAAGTACTTTTCGGCAGGCGTTACATTGGGCGCCGTGAAGGAGTAACCGGCCGGTTTTAAAACCAGCAGATACGTTCTGCGGTTTTGAACATATATATAGCTGATCATAAAGGGAGGAACCATCCATGATGAAACTCAAACGTATCGGCACGGCAACCGTAACCGCCGTCGCAGCTCTCGCTGTTGTCGCAGGTTGCGGAACCGCTCAGCAGGAAGTAAAGCCGGAACCATCCGCACAGGCCGGTCAAACCGGACAAGCCGGAGCTGCCGGGAGCAACAGTAAAAAGCTGGACATATCTGTATCGTACTTCAATATCGGTCAAGCCTTTACGAACCGCGATGCGGACCAATACTTGAAATTCATGGAAGACAAGTTTAACGTCCGCTTCGTCGACAAAGTGATCAGCTATTCCGACTACAAGGAAAAATACCAGCTGTGGAGCGCCTCGAGCGAGCTGCCGGATGTATTCAGCCACGATATTATTAATTCGGAAACGTATTTCTCCTGGATCAAACAAGGCATTATACGTCCGCTTCCCGACAACCTGAGCAAATATCCGAACGTGCAAAAAGTGTTGAGCCTCCCGGATACGAAGTCGCTCAAGGTAGACGGCAAAACGTATATGATCCCGCGCCAAACGTATCGCGACAGCGATTCCTGGGCGATGGAGAAATCGCTGATCGTCCGCAAAGACTGGATGGACAAGCTGAAAATCAAGGACCCGGCTACCTACGAGGAATATTTGAGCATGCTGAAGGCGTTCGCCAAAAACGATCCGGACGGCAACGGCAAAAACGATACGGTTGGCGTTACGTTCCGCTCGTCGTCTATGATGTCGGCGCTCGCAGCAGGTTCATTCCCGAACATCCTGAACGGCTCCTGGGTGAAAGAGAACGGTCAATATATCCCGTATTACGCTTCCGACAAAATGAAGGAGCCGGTGAAGCAGCTGCGGCAAATGTTCGAGGAAGGAGCGATTGATCCGGACTTCGCGATTATGAAAACGAACGACGGCATCGAGAAATTCGGCCAGGGCAAAGTAGGCGCGATTTCCATGCAGGCGACACCGAACGGGCTCGGCAAGCTGGATGCCGCATGGAAAAAATATAATAAGGATGTGGCCTTCGAGGACATCGTCAAAGTCATACCCGTTACTTGGGCGGCTGCAGATGGCAACCAATACCGGTATACGGCCGTCACGTTCTGGTCGGAAAGCTACTTCAGCTCCAAGGTCGACGACGAGAAGATGGACCGGATCTTGCAAATATACGATTATTTGCTGTCAGACCCGTTCCGGATCGATAAGCAGTACGGAATCGAAGGGAAAGATTACAAAAAAGAAGGCGACAAGTTCGTCATTACCCGCGAGAAGGACGAGAAGGGGCAGTACAAATCGATCGGCGCCTTGTACCCGTCGTTCAACTTGTTCGGCGGTCTGGCGGCATGGGGCCAGGAGCTGGAATACGTCGAGAACGAGGTGAACAACATTCAATATGGCGTGAAGCTGTCCAAGCTGTCGAGGGAGATGCTCAAGCACCGGATCGAGACGTTTAAGCCGGTTCCGACCAACTTTGCTGTCGAGCAGTTGTATACGCCGGCGAAGTCGAAGCTGAGCGCCATTAATCCTTCGGAAGATTTGACCCGTGTTATGCTTGGCAAGGAAGATCCTCTCGCGATGTGGGAAGCGATCGTAAAAGGTTACGAAAATAAAGGATTATCACAGGCGATCAAAGAAGTAAATGAAGAAGTTCGAAAACAGGGGCTGGATCAATAAATGGACAACCTTGGGAATCTAGTGGCGGGGACCGATCAAGCGTCCCGCCGAATCCTACTGCTTGATCCGGAGGCGGACGACTGGAGCTCAGATGAGGCGGTGCGCTGGAGCTGGGCGGCGTGTACGGCAAACGGCTTCGACGGCCTCGAAGCTTACTGGGGAGTCCCGACGGATGTCAAAGTGCGTAATAACCCCAGGCTGGGGGAGCAGGCCATGATCGTTACTGACTCGCTCGGGCTGGCTGCGATGCTCCCCTTTCCCGCAGGGGACCGCAAGCTGTGGGGCTGCCATGTCGGAGGCAATCCGCATTCGGCCGAGCTGCTGCCGAACGGCAATGTGGCGGTGGCGGCCAGCACAGGCGGCTGGGTCCGGATCTATGCGTCGTCGCAAGGCCCGTCCTGTGCCGACTATGCGGAGTATGCGTTTGCAGGCGCACACGGCGTTCACTGGGACCCCGGATTTCAACTGCTTTGGGTGCTCGGAGACGACGAGCTCGTCGGCCTTCGGGTCGAAGGCACCGATGCCAAGCCGGAAGTCCGGCCGGTTTGCCGGACCTTGCTGCCGAGCCGCTTCGGACACGATCTTCAGCCGGTGTACGGCGACCGCGATCGGCTGTGGGTCAGTACAGGGACGCAAGTGTACCAATACGTCAAGTCCGCGGACCGTTTCGATTCCGATTACCCGGGCAGGGAGCGGATCAGCCGGGAAGACGTCAAGAGCATAGGCAACCTGGCTTCAGGCCAGACGGTCTCGACCGTCCCGAAGCCGGGAGGGACGTACGAATGGACGACGGACACGGCGGAATTTCATTGTCCCGACCGGGTGAAAATCCGCAGCGGAGCCGGCTTCTATAAGATGCGTGTACTGAATTCGGAATACGAGTAAGAGCAGCAAGTAAACCGTGCCGGGGAAGGATGAGAGTGGTTATGGGGACGATGGAGGAGCGAAGGTCCGGAGCAGCGGTGGTTCATCCGGCGGACTGGCTGATTGGGGCGTCCATCTCATTGAACGACTGGGATATGGGCCGCGTCGATGTGGCTGATATAGTGCAAGCAGGAATCCGCTGCATCGAGCTTGCATGGCGAAACGATACGTTCGATATGTTCGATCCGGTGCAGGAAGCAAAATGTACCCGCTGGATCGGGGAGGCGATAGAGCACGGCATCGCCATAAGATCGCTCCATCTGCCCTACGGCCCGCTGTTCGATGTGTCCGCGACGGGAGACGGCGAGAGTGAGGCAGCCGTGTTGCGTCATGTACGGCTCATGCGGCTCGCCCGGCAATGGGAGATCGGCATCGTGATCTTGCATCCCAGCTACGAACCTATCCGGGATGAAGAGCGCGCGGCCCGGATGGCCGCTTGCAAGGCTGCGCTGGCGCCGCTTGCCGCCGAGGCGGAACGGCTCGGCGTGCGGATCGCCGTCGAAAACTTGCCGCGCACGTGCCTCGGCCGCGACAGCAGCGAGATGAGCGAGCTGGCGGCGGCCGATCCGCGGCTGCTTGTCTGCTGCGATGTAAACCATATGCTGCTCGAGTCTCAGGAGACGTTTATCCGAAGGCTGGGCGTTCGAATCGGCGCCGTGCACATGTCGGATTACGATGGTGTGGACGAGCGTCACTGGATGCCGGGCCGCGGGGTCATCCGTTGGAACGAAGTGCTCCGCTCTTTGGCGAAGCACGGTTACCCCGGCCCGTTTCTATTCGAGGTTCGCCAGCCGGTCCCGACAGAGCTGGCGGCCTGTTGGCAGGAGCTGCTGGCGGATTACCAGAAAGAGAGCGTGTCCGAGCGAGCGCCCGGATGATCGGCCGATCTGAGGTGTTTTGCAATTTAACGAATCTAGGCGCAGCTTGTAACAAGCTGCGCCTTCTGCATGTCTCGGGCAAAGCAAGGCAAATATGGATACAAGTCGACTCCAATGCGACTGACTTGAAGTACTTACTGCAATTTGGGGTCGATTGGGGCCGCATGGTGGTTTGTTTTTGTTTCCTGAAATAAGTTACTCTGTTCCATTGTTATTCCTGATTTTAAATGAAGAAGTCGCTCCAATTCTCCAATCGTTACAGGCTTGGCATGCCGCATTAACTCGTAACCTACTTGACCGTTGGGTTCCAGAGTAGCAAATTTGACATCGCTTAAATTAGAAATTCCATTTTGCCGGAGCCGCATTTCTAACTGATCCACTGTGATTCGAAGGGAGCGTAAATGTTTAGAAATGATTTGTCCATTTTCGATGATGATTTTAGAACGACCGCTTATGAGATTCTCCAACCAATCAAATTTCAGTTGCAAATATTCAATGATCAGCAAAGAGACAATAAAGATCGCAGCGGAGCCAATTGCTTTCCATAGCTCATGGTTGGCAATCGGTTGAACAATGGTCGTACCGATTGAGATCATGATTACAGTTGTAGCGACGCTCATCTGAGAAATTGATTTTCTCCCCGCAATACGAAGAAGCAGCATTCCGGCAATGACCAACAAGGCTGATTTCCAAATCCAAGCCATATCCATTGTGTAACCTCCCCATCCAGAATATCCAGAATTAGGGTAAGTACTTTTGCCTAGATTTATTCATCCTAATGATTCATTGGCGGTTGGTGGCAGCAACGCTGGGACTACTCCTTATATTGGGGCGAATATAAAAAGGAGCGGAAACCCGCCCCGTTCTTGTTTATTGTTTAGCCTATCAGAATATGATCCTCGGGGTAGCCAATTTTGGATGAACGCTTTTTTTGAGCTAGGGCAAAGGCCAGTGTGAGGGGGCCAAGTCGTCCGGCATACATGGTAATGGTCACGATGATTTTACCAATCGGAGACAAATCGCTCGTCAGACCCATGGATAATCCGGTTGTACTAAAGGCCGAAGTGGCCTCGAAGAGTACCTCCAGAAAGTGCTCCTCCAGCATGCCTTCCGAGACCGTCAGCAGAAGGGAGACCAAAAGCACAACGGCAAGGGAACTGACTACAACAGCCAATGCGCGCATGACCGTCTCGCCTGCGATTTTGCGCTCGAAGGCGTGAATTTGCCCGCCGCCGCGGAACGTATTAATGGTTGCCAGTACAAGAACAAACACCGTATTAATTTTAATGCCCCCGCCGGTTCCGCCTGAAGCGGCTCCAATGAACATTAATATGATGATCAGGAATTGTGATGAGGCCAGCATGCTTCCGATGTCAATGGTATTAAAACCGGAGCTTCTGGGCGTAGCCCCTTGGAACAAGGAGGCCCATACCCGCTCCCCAGCAGACAAGGAACCGAAGGTTGCGGGGTTCCAGCTTTCCAGCAAATAAATCAAGCAGAAACCTGCGGCAAACAAAATGCCGGAACCGAGCAAGACAACTTTGGCATGCAGCGATAACCTGCGCCATGAATGTTTGCGGAAAACATAATATGAGTTGGGGAGGGCTCGTTCGCGTCTTTAGCCGGTTAACAATAGAGACAAGGATAGCAAATAGGGAACGGCTATGAATACGTTTTTCATTTCTGTTCATAGTCGTCTTCCAGATCTCGAATATCTGAATTGCTTCCGATTATTACCAGAATATCCCCTGTATTCACTTCATCTTCCGCCTTCGGAGAAATATTGATATGAACCCCCTTCTTGATCGCCATAATCGTACACCCGTACTTGGCCCGAATATTTAATTGTTGTAGAGATTTGCCGTTCATCGCAGGTGGGGCCTTCAGTTCAACCAAATTGTGGTCGGGAGACAACTCGATGTAGTCAATCAGATTATCAGAGCTTAGCTGCTTTCCAAGACGAGCAGCCATGTCTCGTTCCGGATACACAATATGATCTGCGCCTATTTTAGATAGGACCTGGCCATGCATTTCATTTTTGGCTTTGGTTGTTATTTGGGGTATATTCAATTCTTTAAGCAATAAGGTTGTTAAAATGCTCGCTTGCAAATCATCGCCAATAGCCACGATGGCATGAGTAAAGTTCCGCGCTCCAAGCTCTTTCAGCACCCCTTCATCTGTACAATCGGCTTGAACGGCATGGGTTGCTATGCCGGCTATGTCCTGAACAAGTTGCTCATCTTTATCAACGGCGAGCACTTCGTGACCATTTTGAATCAAAGTACGCACCAGGCTCGACCCAAATCGGCCCAAGCCAATCACAATAAACTGTTTTTTCATGTCCTGCACATCCTTCTAAAGAAATTGATCCGTATGACGGTTTTTCTGGGAAAGAACAAAAAAAAGCTTGGAGCAGAGAAATTCTGCTGCCAAGCTTCGGAATGTGAGGGCAGGACAAACCAAAGACGCATTCATGTTCTCTCTCATGACGCCTACGAGGTTAGCTGTCGGATTCGGGTCTGAGAGTCCCCGTTCTTTCTGCAAATGAAAGAATTTACCCCTGAAGCGAAAAACGCTTCGTTGGTTCCCCCGCTCCTTCATTAAGGATTAAGCGATGAATATGAAGTTGTTGTACCCTATCATAAAGCAGTTCATTTCGAAAGTAAACAGGTGACCCGGATCATCCATTATCGATTGCCCGCATAGAGTTATAATTCCGCGCCGTCCCTCCTTGTTTGAGCTATGGGGATAAAAATGCTTCGGATGCGAGGCGGCTTTAGGGTTGAATGCAACGGTACTTTCAGGTAATAATACGAAGATAAAGCTTAACCGGTTTCAGTTTATTTGAGCAGAGCTTGGGAAAGGGGATGATGGTTATGGCTGTACATCCATTCAGATCCACAGCACTTATTCATTTCACGTCATCACGAGTCATTCTCTTAAGTTTTGCCATTCCGATCTTGTTGGGGGCGATTTTGCTAGCTTTGCCCGTCTCTTCTGCATCCGGCAGCAGTATCAGTTGGTTGGACGCGCTTTTTACTTCGACGTCAGCCGTATGCGTTACAGGATTAGTTGTTGTAGATACAGGGACAGCCTACTCTTTGTTTGGGCAAATTGTTATTATGTGTCTGATTCAGATCGGCGGACTCGGATTTATGACATACAGCGTGCTGGTAGCGGTCGTCTTGGGCAAAAAAATAAGTTTGAAGGACCGGCTGCTTATTCAGCAATCGACGAATGCGCTGTCTACACAGGGAGTCGTAAAGCTGACGATTGGTATTTTTGCGGCAGCTCTTGTTATTGAAGCGTTCGGTGCCATTATTTTAACGATTCGCTGGATGGGCGATATGGACTTTATAACCGCGCTTTATTACGGTATCTTTCACTCCGTTTCATCTTTCAATAATGCGGGATTTGGCTTGTGGTCAGATAGTTTGAGCCGATATGTAGGAGATCCGCTGATTAATATCGTAATTCCGCTGTTATTCATCATGGGCGGTCTGGGGTTTACCGTCATCCTTGATCTTTGGAAAAATCGGAGCTGGCGCAAATTATCTCTTCACTCCAAAATCGTGTTATCCACTTCTGCGATTTTATGTGCGGGAGGCTTTCTTGTAATCACAACTATTGAATCATTTAATCCCGACACGTTCGGTGCATTGACAGGATCTGAAAAAATGTGGGCAGGATTTTTTCAGGGGGTAGTGACGAGAACGGCAGGATTTAACACCATCGATATCGCATCGATGATGACGGCTTCTCAATTTTTTATGATTTTCCTGATGTTCATTGGGGCTTCTTCCGGATCAACCGGGGGAGGGATCAAGACAACTACCTTTGTCGTTCTGCTGCTCACGTTAATCAGCATTGTGACAGGGAAGCGGGATGTTCAAATCATGCATCGAAGAATTCCGCAATCGATTATTATGCGTGCCTTAGCTGTCATGGTGATATCAGTTGGCGTAGTCATCGCGGCCACCTTTTTGCTTACGTTAACCGAACATAGCCTGCAGAAGGATTTTATGGAAGTTCTGTTTGAAGTCACATCGGCCTTCGGCACAGTGGGCTTATCCATGGGATTGACACCGGAGCTTTCCGCGCTCGGCAAGCTGATCATCATCCTGACCATGTTTATCGGCAGGCTCGGGCCATTGACGCTGGCATTTGCTTTGTCGCAAAAGCAAAGTCGGGAGAAATTCCGTTATCTTGAGGAGAAGGTGCTTATTGGCTAGAGAGATCCCCTTTTCGGGAAGCCTCTCTCCAAAGCATGGAGCTCCGGGTCAACGGGCCCGGAAGTCCGCGAGAATGATAAATCGTTCAGGCAGGTTAGCCCGTAATGGTAAGGTCAAAAAAGCTCTCACCTTGTTAAGGTGAGGGCTTTGTATCGATAGTAGATGCGATACCATCACATATAAGATATTTCATTCCGCCATCATCTGCCTTAAAAACGCCAGTGTTGAAGTCTGTATGAACACTTCGGTAAAAGACGCCTTCGATCTTCTCAGGAACAAGGGAATTCAACCGCAGTAATAAGCGGTTCCCGTCTCTTACAAGATAGGCTTTAACTCCTGCTTCATAGTCCTCGTCTTGTTTTTGCCTCTCGCGCCGTACAGATACGATATGAATATCTACACCTTCAATCAAATGGAGAAGCTGATTAATAATAGAACCTTTCGTAATCTCTTCCCATTTGGTTTGAGCCGACTGCCCGATAATAATTTGTGTGATACGCTTTTCGTTTGCAATGTCTGCAATAACTTCTGCGACATTTCGGGAATCACTCTTTTCCACAATCAGTTCTGCTTGTAATGTTTCGGCCATGGAGCTCCAAAAGGCCATGTTTTTCTCCCGCGCCTCACTATACCGGTTATCATATATCGGATCTACCGTAAGCAAGGTAAGCGGTGCATGTAAAGCGGTAGCCAGCTTCCAGCCACGGCGAATTAATAACTCTGAGCTTGGTCCGTAATACAGACAAACGAGTATTTTTTCTTCAGTTTCGGTTATCTTGGAGTTAGATGTTGTGATCATTTTACGTTTCCCCTGTCGGTAAATATTCGCAATAACGAGCAGAAGCTCGCTTCAGGTTGCTTAAAATTGATGATGAAAACCAGAATAAAAACAAAAGAAGCCGGAAGGAAGAGGGAACTTTGCGCGAATGAAATGCATGATTTAGTTGTTGATGGACATATTACGTTATTTCGATTGCAAAGTAAATCGCCAAAACAGACTGAAAATCAATCCGTTTTTGCCCAGAAATTTTGATCCGGGTCCTATTTTGATGCGGTGACGTTCATTTTTGATATTGTACTTGCGGTTTTCTTCACATCCGTGAATGTGAGCGGTCATTCAGCAGCGAGAAAGCGATATCCAACGCCGGATTCTGTTACAATGTACTTGGGATCTGCGGGATTGTCTTCAAGCTTCTTCCTCAAGTGCCCGATGTATATGCGTAAATAATGCCGATTGGAATCATCGTGCTCGTTCCAGACTTGCTTCAGCAATTGGCTTTTTGTAATGACTCTCCCTGCATGGATAGCCAGAATTTTCAATAAATCAAATTCCGTCGGAGATAGCTTGACCGGTTCTCCCTTCAATTCCACACTTCTTTGCGCAATATTGATCGTTAGTTCCCCATGGTGCAGAACCGGCTCTTCTTGAGCCCTGGCTGAGTGTCGCAGCGCTACGCGAATCCGCGCCACTAGCTCTCCCATTCCGAAAGGTTTGGTCACATAATCGTCGGCCCCATTATCCAGCGCAAAGATTTTATCCGCTTCCCGGTCAATGGCAGTGAGGACGATTACTGGCAAATCGGACCGTTCCCGAATACCCCTCAGTACATCCATGCCGGATAGATCCGGCAATCCCAAGTCGAGTATCACGAGATCCGGAGCGGCGAGAGAAACTTGCTCCAGTCCCTCTTCTCCGGTTGACGCTTCGTATACGTTGTATTTATGGGCTTGCAGCGTCACCTTGAGCAACTTCCGTATTTGAGTGTCGTCTTCCACAACAAGTACTCGAACATGATGTTCATGGTTTGACATACGTCTCGCCCTCCTATTGCTCGCTAGCCTATTAGTTATCTTGGACAAGCGGAAGCGATATTGTGATGATGGCTCCTTTTGGCGCGTTAGGCTGGGCGGAGATGGTTCCTCCATGAAGTTCGGCGATCCCTTTGCTGATGGCCAGCCCCAAGCCCGTTCCCGTGAGGTGCCCGGTTTGTTCGGAACGATAAAATTTTTCAAAAATGCGCTCCAACTCGTCTTCCTTCAGCCCGACACCTTCATCGGCAACAGTTAGTTCGACGAATTCACTGCCTGCCTTGACAGACAGGATGATCTCGCTGTAATCGGGGCTATATTTGATCGCATTGCTGATCACATTGATCAGCATTTGCTCAAGCAGAGCTTCATCGCCAAGAACGATGGGGATTTCATCGGGCAGGTCAAGGCGGATCGTGCGATGCTCCTGGTAGCCTTTCAACTGCATGAAGGTAGAGCCGATGATTTCCTCCAATTCGCACTCATCTTTCCGTAAGGTAAGCATGCCGCCTTCGAGCCGGGCCATACCCAGCAAATTCAAAACCAACCGATTCATACGAAGCGCGCCATCGCGAATGGTCACAAGAAGTTCCATTCGTTCCTCGGCGGTAAACAGTTTCTCGCCATCGATCAGCCCGGTTGCCGAACCGATAATGGCTGCGAGCGGTGTACGAAGCTCGTGCGAGACGGAGTTCAATATGGCGATGCGAAGCCGCTCGGATTCGGCGGTCAGATGGGCCAGCTTTGCCTCTTCCTCGAACTTGACACGTGCGACTGCACTGGCCGCCAACCCGCCAACCGCTTCAAATAGCAAGGCTTGTTCCGGGAAGGTTTCGCTTCGCTCGTGCCTGGAAATAAGAACCATAACTCCGAATCTTTGTTCCTCAATCTGAAGCGGGATAAAATGCCCGATGAGTCCTCCGGTATGTGAAATTCTTTTTTCCAATGACTTACCTTCTTTGTAGACGCGTTTAGCAAGCGCAAGCTCGGCTTGTTCCTGTACATGATGGGAAAATGGACTGGAACGACGGGCGAGCGTAAGCTCATTGTTGTTTTCAGCCAAATAGATCGTGACGTCCATTTTCAGGATTTCAGATAGCTGTCGGGAAAAACGGTCCAGCAAGGACGGCATATCGACGGCAGAGCTAATCTGTTTACTGAGCGCATAAAGCGTGGCGGTTTGCTTCTCTTTTTGCTTGGAATAAAGCACTTGTTGTTTGAGTCGTGCGGCCAAGCTGGCTGTTAATACCGCAACTGCTATATAAACGGCAAAGGAAAACAAATACCTAAGATCCGCGACGGTAAAACTGAGCACCGGCGGTACAAAAAAGAAATCAAAGGACAATACGCCCAGGAAAGCGGCGAAGAAAGCCGGACGCAGTCCCCAAACTACCGCATTAAGAAGCACTGGAAGCAAGTAGATCAGCGAAATATTGGCCAAATCAAAGGCGAGCCCGAAAGGTTGTATTAGGATCGTCATTCCCGCAATTAGCAGCGCGGTAGTGATGTAAGGACGCAAATCGTGCTTGGTATGAAAAAAGGGCATGGCTGAACCTCCTGCTGCGCTTATGACTCAAACTGAGACTGTCGATTCATTATGAACAACCAAGTGGAAAGTGAAAAGATTGCCTTCTGGCGAGTTTTGTTCGGAATCCCAAACCTTAAATTCCATTTAAATAAAGGGATTCCGGACAACCTGTCTGAGCAGAAGAAGGCAATTTTTCACTTGGAACGGCCAGATAACACTTCTACACATTTAATCGACAGTCTCAAACTCACCATTAGCGTACTGTAAATACTGCGCAAAAGAAATGGTTCCAGGGGGTAAAAGTTCCGTAAAAATGATGGAAAAGATCGAAAAACGGCGTGTGAAGGAGGGAGATGAAGGAAATAGAGGCCAGGGAATCAGATCGAGATGTAGAGAAGAAAATGAAACCAATTTACCTTGCGGCTCGCTTTACAATTATTTGCATGGGGAGTAACATTCGGTTCATGAATTCAATGATTCACTGTGCTGAATTGCCTTTCAGGCAAACGGGGGAACCAATCACGGAAGCTTGTGTGAGAGCGAGCATCCGTACGGGGTGAATCCTGCCGCCGGAATATGACCCGGTTGCAGGTAGGGCGACTCTCACCGCCCGAATCCGTCAGCTAACCTCGTAAGCAAGAGCAACTCTTTGGAAAATAGCGTTGCTTATGGAGAGAGGATGATGAAGCTTGTGATCGTAACTTCCGACCACAGGGCTTAGGCCTCCTGTGGTTTTTTTGTAATTAACTAACTACGCAAGCGACATAAGAGAGGCAACATTTATTATAACTAGACACGGGTTTACTCGCTTTGCCTTGGAAGTTGAGGAAGAGCAATCTCAATTCGTTAGCTTCTTTTTTGTTGCCTCCCCGTGTAGGGATAGGAGGGACACACGTGAACGATCAAGACAATTATCTTCTCGTTTCAGCGCCTACAGAAGCCGGTCTAGCATTTCTGCGGGTGCTGGCGGCAAAGGGATCGCACTATGCTGCATTAACCTACAATAAAGCGGAGAAGCAAGCTCTGGAGGAAATGGGAGTGGAGAACATTCTTATGGTGGATACAAAAGACAGTCGTTCACTACTGGTCCCCGAGCTGCCGATCGGTAAGGTTTACTTGTTTGAACAAAGCTTGGATTTGTGCTGCAGGTATATTCAAATATGCCGTTCCTGGACGGCAAAGCCGATTTATGTCATCACACAGGGGAATAATGCCCGGCTCATCTACAAAGGGCTTGGTGCGAAGTACGTAATTTTATCACAAGGGACGGACTTGTCCTTTCTGTTAAGCGAGTAAACGTAAAGCCTGTAAAGGAGACGTGAAAGTATGTTGGATATCGGAATGATTGCACTGGTTGCTATACTGGCTGCAGCCATGATAGGCCTCGCTGCTTGGGCAGGCAAGGTTGTCGAGGAAGGGCGTGAAGAAGCATGATGTGGGCGCTCGGTATCGTCGTGATCCTGTTGTTTGTTTATTTGGTTTACGCTCTGGTTAAGCCGGAAAAGTTCTAAAAAACGCCTGTTCTCAGGAAGGAGTATTGTGATATGGCTGGAATCCTTGCCATTGTCGTTACATTGTTGCTGGTCCTGCTGTTGGCTCGGCCTACTGGACTATATATGGCCCGAGCTTTTGAATATAACCGGACGGGACTGGACCGGTTTTACAGTCCATTGGAGAAATGGATTTATGCCATCGGAGGCATTCGCCAAGAGAATCAGACATGGCGAAAATATGTCGCCACATTAGTCGTCAGCAATACCGTCATGATTTTGCTCGTATATCTGGTGTTTCGAACACAGGCGTATTTGCCGTTGAATCCGGCCGGTATTGCCAATATGGACCCGAGCCTAGCCTTTAATACGGCAATCAGCTTTATGACAAACACCAATCTGCAGCACTACAGCGGGGAGAGCGGATTATCGTACTTGTCGCAAATGATTGCGATCGTCTTTATGATGTTTACGGCTCCGGCTACCGCGCTTGCAGCGGTGTTCGCTTTTATGCGCGGGCTGGCAGGAAAACCGTTAGGCAATTTTTTCGTCGATATGACTCGTGCTATTACACGGGTATTGCTGCCGATTGCTTTTGTTACGGCCCTTATTTTTGTTGCGCTAGGCGTTCCACAAACGCTTGAACCGGCGGCGGTCGCTCAAACGATTCAAGGCGGTGAACAAACCATTGCCCGAGGCCCGATGGGTTCGTTCTTGTCCATTAAGGAGCTCGGGAATAACGGCGGGGGATTTATGGGCGTCAACTCGGCTCACCCATTTGAAAACCCTAATGCAATTAGTAATTTGATTCAGATCCTGCTAATGATGTTACTTACGACATCCCTACCTTTTGCATACGGCAACATGGTCGGGAATGCCAAGCAGGGACGGGTACTGTTTGTTTCTATGGCAATGCTCTTTATCGTTTTGCTGAGCGTTTCGCTGACGGCTGAACATACTGGCAATCCGGCTCTGAATGCAATCGACATTCAGCATGAACAAGGCAGTATGGAGGGCAAGGAGGTTCGCTTCGGAGTTGCACTATCTTCCTTATATTCAGTCGTAACAACGGCATCCGAGACGGGGGCGGTCAATGCGATGCATGATACGCTGACGCCAATCGCCGGGTTGATCACCATCGCCAACATGATGTTGAATACGACTTTTGGCGGCGTAGGAGCCGGCTTTATGAACGTACTGATGTATGCGATGATCGGCGTGTTTCTCTCCGGTCTGATGGTTGGGCGTACACCGGAATTTTTGGGCAAAAAAATCGAAGGCAAGGAAATGAAGCTGATTGCCGTCACGATGCTGGTTTCGCCTGTTCTCATTCTGGTTCCAACGGCAATTGCGCTGTTCAGCTATCCCGATACGCTGTCCAATCCGGGCTTTCACGGCCTGACGCAAGCGATGTACGAGTATACCTCGTCTGCTGCGAACAACGGTTCCGGATTCGAAGGGCTAGGTGACAATACATTGTTCTGGAACACGACAACCGGAGTCGTTATGTTTTTAGGCAGATATTTCTCCATTGTCGCTTTGCTTGCTGTAGCCGGGTCGCTTGCTGCCAAGAAGACGGTGCCGGAAACGACAGGCACCTTTAGGACGGACACGGGGTTGTTCGCGATTGTATTTTTGGCTGCTGTGCTGATCGTTGGAGCGTTAACGTTCTTCCCAAGTCTCGTACTCGGCCCAATTGCAGAACAGTTGACATTGAAACCATAAGTTTGATTGTAATGGAGGTTCTCACGATGCAAACTAAAACATCCGGACTTAGCGGGTCGATTATCCGGAATGCTGTCAAGGAAGCGTTCATGAAGCTGGACCCTAGAGTCATGTTCCGTAATCCGATCCTGTTTGTAGTGGAGATAGGATTTAGTATCACATTATTTCTATGCTTTTTCCCCGGAGCGTTCCAAGGCTCGACACCGGCTTGGTTCAATATAGTGGTTGCCGCCATTTTGCTGGTGACGTTGTTGTTCGCGAACTTTGCGGAGGCATTGGCTGAAGGAAGAGGCAAGGCGCAAGCGGATTCGTTAAAGCGGACAAAAAAAGACATTGTTGCAAACAAATTGGTCGGCGGAGAGATCAAGCAGGTGGCTTCAACCGATCTTCGTAAAGGAGATATTGTCGTCATAACACAAGGAGAAATGATTCCGGGGGACGGCGAGGTTGTCGAAGGGCTCGCGTCGGTCGACGAATCAGCGATTACGGGAGAATCCGCGCCTGTCATTAAGGAAGCTGGCGGCGATTTCAGTTCCGTCACAGGCGGAACGCACGTCATCAGCGACCAGATCAAAGTAAGGATCACCAGCGACCCGGGAGAATCGTTTCTGGATCGGATGATTTCACTTGTCGAAGGGGCTAAACGGCAAAAAACGCCGAATGAAATTGCCCTGAATACGGTTCTGATCAGTTTGACCCTGATTTTCCTGATTGTCGTGGTGACACTGCCGTTTTTCGGGGACTACCTCAACATTGAAATTGATGTTCCCGTCCTGATTGCCCTGCTTGTTTGCCTTATCCCAACCACAATCGGAGGGTTATTGTCTGCGATCGGAATAGCGGGAATGGATCGGGTGACCCGGTATAACGTAATTGCCATGTCGGGGAAAGCTGTGGAAGCTGCGGGGGATATTAATACAATCATTCTGGACAAAACGGGTACGATCACATATGGCAACCGGATGGCGAGTGAATTTATCCCGGTTGGCGGCGCCAAACCGATTGAACTAGGCGAGTGGGCGGCGATTGGTTCAATGAAGGATGAGACGCCGGAAGGGCGTTCCGTGCTGGACTTGATGAAAAAGCTGGAACTCGGGTATAACGGATCAGTAGCTGCCGGTGGAGAGTTCATCGAATTCAAAGCGGAAACACGAATGAGTGGGATCGATTTGTCGGATGGCCGAAAAGTGCGCAAAGGGGCCGTCGACGCGATTAAAAAATGGGTAGCTGCCCAGAACGGGATCATACCGACCGATTTGGATGTGGCAGCTGATAGAGTAGCTTCTGCCGGGGGCACGCCGCTGGCCGTCGCAGTCGATAACCGAATTTACGGCGTCATCTATTTAAAAGATACGGTCAAGCCCGGGATGCGTGAACGTTTTGACCAAATGCGCCAAATGGGCATTAAAACGGTGATGTGTACAGGCGATAACCCGCTTACTGCCGCTACCATCGCGAGGGAGGCGGGCGTTGATGACTTTATCGCAGAGAGCAAGCCGGAAGATAAAATTGCCGTGATTCGGCGAGAGCAGGCAGAAGGTAAACTGGTGGCTATGACGGGTGACGGCACAAACGATGCGCCTGCATTGGCGCAGGCGGATGTGGGAATTGCGATGAATAGCGGTACGGTAGCGGCCAAGGAAGCGGCGAATATGGTGGATCTAGACTCCGACCCGTCCAAAATTATTGAAGTTGTAGCGATAGGAAAGCAGCTTCTGATGACCCGCGGCGCCCTGACGACGTTCAGCATCGCCAATGATATTGCCAAATACTTTGCCATCCTGCCTGCCATGTTTATGCTCGCCATTCCGGAGATGAATGCTCTGAATGTCATGCAGTTGGGATCGCCGATGTCGGCTATTTTATCTGCGCTTGTCTTTAATGCGATTATTATCCCGCTATTAATTCCGCTTGCGATGAAGGGAGTGGTGTATAAAGCAGTCAGTTCGGCGCAACTGCTAAAACGCAATTTGTTGATTTATGGCTTAGGCGGTGTCCTTGTTCCCTTCGCTGGAATCAAACTCATCGATCTTGTTATCCATATGTGGGTATGAAGAAAGGAATGACCTAAGATGAAATTATTGACATCCAGTCTACGAACCAGCTTGCTATTCATGTTATTATGCGGACTCGGCTATAACCTTGCAGTTACCGGAATCGCACAGATCGTGTTCCCCGAACAAGCTGAGGGGAGCTTGATTCAAGACGAAAAAGGAAATGTTATTGGCTCGAGGCTGATTGGACAGTTGTTTTCCGAACCTGAGTTTTTCCATAGCCGTATCTCCAGCATCGATTATCAGGCGGACGGATCGGGATCGCCGAACTATGCGCCGTCACATCCTGCATTGTTGGAGAGAATAACGAAATCCTTAGAAGAATGGAAGATCAATAATCCCGAAGTTCCTGTCAGCGGCCTTCCGATTGATCTGATTACCAACTCCGCCTCCGGCTTGGACCCCGATATCAGCCCGGAAGCGGCACGTGCACAAATTCCGCGGATCAGTCACTTGACCGGTATTGAACAGCAACATTTGGAAAGACTTGTGCAAGAACAAACGAGCCATCGGACGTTTGATTTCTTGGGCGAACCTGCGGTAAATGTATTGCAGCTCAATATCGAACTGCAACGTTTGCTTACAAGGTAAACGAAATATGAATCTCCCTGCCTGCTTTTATCGGGCAGGGAATTTCCGTTTGCAAGCTGCTTCAGGGAAAAAGGAGACAAACATGGAGCCATTCAAACGAAAAACGCCGGAAGAAATTTTATATTCCATCTCCAGGCTTCACCGAGGCCGATTAAAAATTTACATTGGTGCGGTCAGCGGTTCAGGTAAAACGTATCACATGCTTCAGGAAGGACAAATGTTAAAGCGGCAAGGGATTGATGTGGTTATTTGTGCCGTTTCAACCAGACAACGTCCCGGCACTTTGGAGCAGATCGGTGACTTGGAGCGGATTCCGAGCATCCATTGGGTGAAGGATGGTGTCGAGCACAAAGATTTAAATCTGGAGCGGTTGTATGAACGCAATCCGGAAGTTGTCCTCGTAGACGGACTGGCTCATCGTAACCGGAAAGGGGCGCTCCATCCGACAAGACTGGAAGACATTCGTTGCCTTCTTGATAAAGGAATCAGCGTAATCGCTACGGTTAATGTCTATGAATTGGAAGGCGTAACCGAGCTCGCTTATAAGTTAACAGGCATTGCCGCAGAACATACCATTCCTTCCGATACCCTGGATTGGGCGGACGAGGTACGCCTAATTGATGTAACGCCGGAGGCGATACTGGAGCGATTATCGGATGGCCGTTTCCAGCATCCTGATCCTACCTTGTTCAAACGGGGAAATTTGGCGAAGCTTCGAGAGCTTGCCTTGCGGCTTGTAGCCGAAGGGGTCAACGAATCGCTGGAAAAGCATCGGGAGGAGGCAGGGTTATTTGGTCCATCCGGTGCAACAGAACGTATTCTTGTATCTGCGCAATACCATTGGAACGGTTCGATCTATGTTCGCAGAGGTCAGCAGGTTGCCAAACGGCTTGGTGGCGATCTTCTGGTCGTGACCTTTATCAATCCTAAAAAAACGTTGTCTAAGGAGGCTTCGACCTTTAAACGTTCGCTTCTTCAAATGATCAAAAAGGTAGAGGGGACATTCGAAGAAATTCCGCTCGCTTCCCGGCGCGCTCTGCCTCGGAAATTGGTTCACTTTGCGGCCAGTCATAATGTCACCCGTATCGTCATGGGGCATTCCAAGATGAGTCCATGGCAAGAGTTTTGGAGGGGATCGATCGCAAACCGGCTGTTGAGCCTAATTAAAAATGTCGACCTCTTGTTTATTGCAGACCGCTCGGAACAGGAAGGCAGGCGGATCTTGCCAGCCGGAACGCAGCAAAAGCGGGAGCCGAGCTCCTATCATCGGCTGACGGATCAGGAGATGAAAGAAAGAATACAAAAAATAAGACGCGGCAAATTTAAAGTCTATATCGGCTCTGCGCCCGGCGTAGGGAAAACGTATACCATGCTGCGGGAGGGGAACGATCTGTTAAAAAAACAGGTCGATGTCATAATCGGCCTGCTGGAGACACATGGTCGCACCGAAACATTGGAACAGGTAGGCGCGTTGCCGATGATACCCAGAAGCAACACTCACTACCGGGGGGTGGAACTCGAGGAAATGGACGTGGAAGCGATTCTGAAGCGGAATCCGGAGCTCGTATTAATTGACGAGCTTGCCCATACCAATGTACCCGGCAGCAAGAATCGCAAACGTTATGAAGATGTGCTGAGCATTTTGGATGCCGGGATTTCCGTCATTTCCACGATGAATGTGCAACACCTCGAAAGCTTGAATGATGCAGTTGAACAAATTACAGGTATTCGGGTGCACGAAACCGTTCCGGACCATATCCTGCATTTGGCGGACGAAGTCCAGCTCATTGATGTATCGCCTTCGTCCTTGCAGCAGCGCATGAGAGAAGGACGGATCTATGCAGCCAATAAAATAGAACAGGCATTGAATTCCTTTTTCAAGACAGGAAACCTGATTGCGCTGCGTGAGCTTGCACTTCGGGAGATTGCGGATGATGTAGATGAGCGATTGGAGTCCTGGGAGCGCAAAGCCTCGCTTCGTGGTCCATGGCGAAAAAAAGAAACGATTTGTGTTGGCGTGACGGCAAGTCTTAACGCGGAGCGTTTGATTCGAAGGGGATTTCGTATCGCCTATCGTTTGAAGGCCGAGTGGTATGTGATTTATGTTCACAGAGGAAGTGTAATTCCGGATGAAGTGAACAAACGAATCGAACGCATAAAAGAACTGTCCGTGCGATTGGGAGGTATATTCGAAGTGCAGTTTATTGATAAGGAACGAGATGTGGCTTCCGTTCTGATCGGCAAATCGGACGAGAAAATGGCAACACAGATGGTTTTGGGGCAATCTGCAAGAAATGTTTGGAAACTTGTGCGCCATGGCTCAGTCGTCAAAACGGTGCTCCGTCACGCACGGCATATGGATGTTCTGATTGTTGCGGACTACGATCCCTTTGTTAAACCATTCGACACATGATTGAGCTCATAACGACAGGGATTAATCAAATTGATTATGCTGACAGACGATAACCGGGGAACGGCATGAAGCATTAAGAAAAGTCCGGTTTAACAGTGTAAACCATTATTTTGACTGCAATATGCGCCGCATCAAACAACAGCCCGTATCGGATTATCCGGTGCGGGCTTGCTTATTTCTTCTTGCAGGCATGACTTGTCACAAAATAGTAATGCATTCCTGACTTAGTAGCTCCAAGGAGTCATTTCGGAGATGCTGCTTTTTCTATAGAATGAATTGCAGCCATCTGGAGGGGTTCGAGTTCGATTTTACGAAGTGAAAGCGGTGTTCGACATGGAGGTATCAGTAAAAGAAGAATTCGCCATAGAAATGAGCCGTTTCACAGGAGGCTACAGCCGGAACCCTATTTTGCAGCAAATCACTTTTCGTATCAAGGCTGGAGAAGCGGTTGCTGTAGTGGGGGAAAACGGTGCGGGAAAAACGACGTTTTTTCGGGCGATCCTTCAATTGTTGCCCGTGCATTCCGGAAGTATGGCAATTATGGGCCGTGAGATTCGTTCGAAGCGTGATAAACGCTGGGCGCGTTCCATGATCGGCTACGTACCTCAAACACACGGGACAGGGAAATTTCCGATATCAGCGGAAGACGCCGTATTATTGGGGAGGTGGGGAACTTCGTTCGGATTTGGCCGCCGTCCAAGCAAGCAGGATGTGGAGATGGCCGGGGATATGCTGGAGCGGGTCGGTTTGACGGCTATGCGCCAAACGGATTGCCGCTTATTGTCCGGCGGTCAGAGGCAGCGCTTGAATATCGCTCGTGCGTTGGTCCGCAAACCGAAAATCCTTCTGTTGGATGAACCGACAACCTATTTGGATGAGGACTCCCGGAATATGCTGAACGCTTTGATCGACGAGGTTAGACATGATAGCCGGACGACTGTGATTACGATTACCCACCTCAAAGAAGAGGCTATGCTAATGTCGGACCGGGTTGTGCACTTGAAAAACGGTAATCTCTACACGGCAGCTGGTGCGGAGGAAGCCACATGACGGTATGGGAATATTTTCAGCTCCCGGTATTTCAAAAAGCGCTGCTAGCTGCGATTCTTGCAGGCGCAGCCATTTCCTTGCTGGGGATTGTCATTGTCATGTTGAATCTGACAACGATTCGGTTTGCTCTTATGCACATGGCCCTTCTTGGAGGAGCGATTGGCTTATTGTGGGGGACCGCACCCATTGTAGGAGCTATGGGCGGAATTGTGGCCGGCTCGTTGTTGTTGGGACCGCTCTCGCGCAAGCTCAATCTCGATACGGGACTGATCGGGGCTTTTTTCATGACGGGGGCTATCGCGCTCGCCTTTCTGATTTTTCACGCTGCGGGCATTCCGGCAATGGATGTATTCGGGCTATTTGCCGGAAGTATTTTGACCTTAACCACGCTAGATATCACATTCCTTGCCGTGCTGTCTCTGGTCGTGATCGGGACGTACGGGTTCTTTTACAGGGAGCTGCAGCTGCTGTTTTACGACGAAGCTCAAGCGTTATGGCTGGGCGTACCTACGGAAACGCTGAAGAGCGGGTTGCTGTTTCTTACCGGTCTGTCGATTGGGGTTATCATGAAAATAGTAGGGGCGCTGATGGTTGACGCGATTATTTTGCTGCCTGCCATGGCCGCACTAAGAATCGGGCGAAGCTTTGGACAATTAATCGGATGGACGTCCGTCTTTGGCTTGATTACGACTTGCGGCGGGCTACTTCTTTCCATGTTATTCGACTTTCCAACCGGTGCGAGCATTACGATTACGGGCGTTGCTGTTCTGGTCGCGACTTTTGTGTTGCGGCGTTCCTAATATCTTATTGAATGAGGTGGAGAATGAGATGAAGAAACGAATAAAGGGCAAAATGCTTGTCGGTATGGTGCTGACAACGACGCTGGTCTTGTCGGCTTGCGGCAATGCGAACGAAGGGACGGAATCCAACAAGGAGACGGGCAGCCCTCAACTTGCTGCAGGGCAAACGCAGCAGGCGGCTACTGACCATGAGAAACAGAAGAACGGTTCGGAATTACACGGGCAGCAAGCAGGAAATAATCTTGGAGCTAACGGCGGGGGACAACACGGTCAGGCGGCGTCCGGGCAACACGGGGGCAACCATACTCCCGGCGGACAGCAGGCGAGCGGCCATCCCAATAAGCCGGTCCGTCTATCCGAGGTGCAAGGAGTTGTCGCCTCGACCAGTTTGACGGCCTTGATTGCCGAAGCGGCCGGCGCAAGTGAGGTTCGGTATATTGCGCCGTCGGAGCTGCGTCATCCGCCCGAATATGATTACCGTCCAAGCGATATTAGCAAAGTGAAGGACAGCTACCTGGTCTATCTCGGGTACGAGCCGTTTATGGCCAAATTGATGGAAGGCGCTAAGATATCGCCGGATATGGCGGCTACCATTGAGGTGGACAACACACCTGACGGCTATAAGAAAGCAACGAAAAAATTGGCCGACATATGGGGAACACAGGATCAACAGGCCAAATTTGAAGCGGAAATGGATCAATTGGCTCAAGAAATCGTTCGCTTGGCAGGCGAGCACAAGGTCTCCGGTCAAAAGGTCGTATCGCAGATTTATATGACCCCGATCTTAAAATGGTTGGGTTACGAGATCGTCGGGGAATTTGGGCCGAATGAAGTGACCCCGTCTCAACTGGCCGATCTCGCCAAGCTCAAACCGGATCTAGTCGTTGATAACCTGCACATGCCGCTAGGTGCCGGATTTTCCGAAATATCCAAGGAGACCAAACGGATTGAGCTTCGAAGCTACCCGGACCCGAATATGGAATCTTTGCTTGATATTTTGCGCCACAACGCGAAGCAGCTTGGAATTATAGGGGAATAGCAATTCAAGTTATCTGCAAAAGGCGGGGAGCCGGCAAACCGTGGGAGATTTGGTTCAAAGCTCCCACCGAGATCCCGATTACCCGTCGATTAACCGGCATGTGCGCTATCGCAAGGCTGTATCAGTTGTATCAGTTCAATCGTCACAATGGAGCGGAAGGAGTACCGATATGCGTGTTTTTATGAGGCGTTTTGCTGCGGCGTTGCTCTTGACAGCAGTTTGCCTGTATGTCCCGTCTGCTCCGGGATGGGAGGCGGCGGCCTCCTCCGGACATGAGCATATGCACGCGGAGGTAAGCGGAGAATGGAGCGGTCTGCTTGTCAAGCTGAAGAGCTTTGCGGAAATGAGCTCGGTTATGCTTCTCCTGGGCGTATTTGTGTTCCGTGCCGTGCTATTGCCCGCCTCAGGCGAGCGGGAAGTCTGGCCGGCGATCGGGCGGATCGAACGGATTGCGTCCGTTGCGGCCTTGTATGCCCTGATGCTTGCAGGCTCCAACAACTCGCTCACTATTATCAAAGTCGCCGTAGCTATCGTGTGGCTGCTTGCAGTCTGGGAAATCTTTACCCCTGCCAAATTGTCCACGGTCCTTAAAACGTTGTGCGCGTTGGTCCTTGTTCCGCTTTTGCATATGGAGAGTGTCGGAGCCTTCCTTTCGATCACCGGTACGATCGCCTTATTGGTCTCCAGTATCCATACGGCATCGCTCGCTGTCTGGATTGGCGGAGGCGTTTCGGTTTATGCGGCGTTGGCCCGGAAGCCGGAATTATCCGGACCGCAGCTTCAATTGCTGCTTGCGAGATTCATGACATGGGCCGCTGCTGCCTGCTGCGGTATTGTTTTTTCAAGCTTGATCGGTTTGTTTCCAGGTCCGGGCGCAGACGGCCGGGCGGAATGGATGAGCAGGCCGGAAGACATTCTGATATTGTTCAAGCTGCTGCTGATTCTTGTTATTGTCTGGGTTGCGACAGACGGATACGGACGATGGAGACGAGCGGGGGACGAAGAGATGCGTTTTCGCTTCCGCTATAAGCAAAGCGTACGTTTTTCGTTGAGCCTGACAGTGCTTGTGATGCTGGTATCCGCTCTGGTCTCAACGCCGGTTCCTGGAGGAAGAGTGCTGAAGGAGCCGATTTACTGGCATGTGATGGGGCAAGAAGCCCACATGTCGCTGCGGATACGGGAGTGGAGCGGCAGAGGGCAGCAAGTCCGCCTGGATATTTGGCTTCCGAGCGGAACGGGCAAACCCGTGTCAGCCGAGGTAGCTCTTCGGCGAGACGAAAAGGGGGTGAAAGTGCCGATTCTGTACAAGGAGGGAGGCCCGGACCCCTACGGTTTTGAAGGGTTTGATAAATACACCTACGAATCCGAAGGGAACTATATGGCCGGTAACGGTTCTTGGACGATCGAGGTAGTTGTCACCGATGGGAGACAGAAGCGGCACACCTATGAGAAAGTCGAAGTGATCCCGTAAATGCGGAAGCAGCAGCCGGTATTACGAATCCCGCTGCTGCTCTTCAAGCAAGGTTTTGATATCGGACATCATCTTTTCATTGTCCATCTCTTCGCCCATCTTGTATATATTGCGTACCCGCTGCTTGCCGTCGATCAACAATAAGGAAGTTACCGAATGGGCAAACAAGCCATCGTCGAGCCGTACAATGGAAATATTGTATTTGGAGGCTATAGTTTTGACTTCCCCTTCTTCTCCCCGCAGCAACGTCCAACCGCGTTGATCAATTCCCAATCGTTCGGCGTATTGTTGCAATACGTCCGGTGTATCGTTAACAGGATCGAAAGTAATGGAAACAAACTCGACCTCTTTTCCAAACAAGCCTTGTTTCTGAAGCTCGGACTGGAGAGCGACCATATTGGCGGTTGTGGCGGGGCAAATATCCGGGCAGCGGGTAAAAATAAAGGAGGTTATTCGGATCTTTCCGTCAAATCGTGCCTCAGTGACGGTTTCCCCATTCAAATCGGTTAAGGAAAACGCAGGAGAATTCATCTTAATCTGGAGCGAATTTGAACGGAAAAAAGTATCATACAGCCAATAGGCGACGACAACAAGGAATAATATCAGCAGAGATACGAGCAACGGGTTTTTCGAAGATCTACGGTCAGCACTCACGCGGTTTTATCACTCCTGCTTCATTTGGTGGATAACGGTTCCTATTTTATCTGAAATGACGGGCTCTTTACTATGACTACATAGGGCTATGATTGCGGGCTGGAAATGATCATCAAGCTGCCGGAGGTCCCGGTTCATGAATGAAACGGGTCTTGTCACCTCTGAATGACGAGTCAGGCAGCATGCCGGACTTTCGCCGACATGCTGCCTGTAATCGGTTAGTGGTGAAGACCTCCGCTGCTTCCGCCGGAAGCCGGCTGGTTGGACGATTGTTGATGTTCTAGCGAAGCGAGGCGCAGGACGGATTCTTTGCCGATAGCGAACCGTTTGGCCGGCATCGCTTCAAGCGGACCGGATGTAACCCGGCAGCGCACAACATATACGCCTTCATCGTTCATACGGTGTTCGGCGGTATACAGTCCGTTGCCGCCAGATACGCCGGCGATTTCTAGGCGCTGCTCGGGGCTTCCCTCCGGCCAGAACTCAAAGGTTACGCGCGCGCTATCGACTGGCGCTCCCCTCTGCCCGACGGTGACGCGAAATTGTAACGGAGAACCGGGCGACAGCTCCGGCGGAAGCCGCATATCCACGGTTAGATGCGGAAGGAGGCCGTGCTCGTCCGTGGAGCCGAGATTGGCTGTACATGCGCTCAGGAAAAGGGCAGCCATCATGGTGAGGACGACGGCTGTTCCGCGAACGGAAAAGCGGAATAGATTCATGAGAGTTCTCTCCTTGTTATGCCGAAAACCAATGTTTCAATGGGCGTATTCGGCGGATGATGAGCAGATCAAGCATCAGAACAACGATAAGCGACAAACCAACCAACGGCATGAGAGCTCCGAGCACGAGCATGATGAGCAAGACACCGATTGTAACCCGCTTCTCGCCCGGCCTTCCCGGAGCGCCCAGTTTGCCTTGCGGCTTGCGCTTGCGCCACATGAAATAGGAGCTGACGGCCATCAGCATAACTCCGATACAGGTGATCAGGCCGAGCAACTGATTGGCCAGACCGAACAGCCGCCCTTCATGCAAAGCAATGCCCATGGTGATCCCCTTGGCCATCAGTCCGTAATCGGCGTAACGGACATCGGTAAGTACGGCGCCGCTGTATTGATCGAGGTGCAGCGTGGCATTGTCTCCCGGTCTTGTGTGGGAGGTCGAAATTGTATAAACGCCTGTTTCGCCCCGTGGCATGGAAATGGTGTAGGGGAGCTTCACCTGTTGTTTGCCGGAAATGGTAACCATGTCCTGCACGGCGAGGGGAACGTACCCGCCGACCGCCGATTCGGGAACGGGAAGATTCTCTGCAGCCCAAGGCACATCGTCGGCCACATCCTTGGCTACCGTTACCGACTCCGGTTTGGCCATGAAACTGAGAGCGTAGGGCGGATAATTGGTATGGGTAGCGTTGGCGAGTCTGTCGATTTGGCCGCCCAGCACGCCGGACCAAGGCAGTCCCGTCGCAATGAGCACAAGGGTGCACAGGGATAACCAGAACGCCGGAACGGCGTGCAGGTCGCGCCAAAATGGACGGCTGCCCGGCTTGCTGAGCCGCGGCAGAATCGTGCCCCAGATGGCCGACTTGTTGCGCGGCCACCACAGGTACAGACCGGTGATCACAAGAATGACTGCCCAGCAGGCGGCAAGCTCAACTAGCCGGTTGGCCCATGTGCCGCCAATTACCAACTCGCTGTGCATCTTTTTGAAGAAAGCGGAAAAGGTTTTGTCACTGTTCAGTATTCCGGTGATATTCCCTGTGTAGGGATCGGCATACATCGTTGTGGAAGTCCCGTTGCGATTGGCTGCCATCTTGACGGTTGATTCCGGATCATCGGGAAACGTAATGGATGAAATGGTAGTACCGGGGTAAGCGCGCACCGTCTTGGCGATGATGTCATCTGCGGACATCGCTGTAGTTCCGATTTCACGTACAGTCAACATGTCCTTGTACAAGTAACCTTCAATTTGGGGTGTAAATAAATACACGGAGCCGCTGAAAGCTAGGATGAGCAGGAACGGAGCGAAAATAACACCCGCATAGAAGTGCCATCGCCATACGGCTTGATACAGGGAAGACAGCAGTTTGTTCGTTGCGGACTTGCGGGAATCAGGTGTTGACGTTTCAGGCGGTTTCGAAACGATTGCGTTCATACCGGTCTCCTTTTTTCCTAATTTCATTACCCTCTATACGCTGGTTAATTATAGTCGCGAAAATCCCGTTGGTTCTATGGCTCTTTCGTGTTAAAGGGCTCGGAGGTTTGTCCAAATTGTGAGCGAGGAGTTGCCTGAGCCTATGACGATCCGAAGATTTGTTCAGTATGAGCGATACAAGAATGGTCTTTTATCATACGCTTCGGATATACGTGGCTCCGCCTTGTTTTAACCAACAAGTCTACTTCTGAAGTGAGAAATACAGTAGCCATTTGGAGTCATATCTGTCCGGTTCGCTTCGGGGTAGAATAAGAAGAGGCGGACTTTGAGGAGAGGAGACTTAAGTTGACATATAAACAAATCAAATGGCTGATTCTGATCATCCCTACTTTGACAATTGGCATATGGGAGTATGTACGGCACGAGTTTCTGCTCCCCTATATTTCCATGGAACTGGGCAACTGGCTCGCACCCGTATTGGTACTGCTGGTAACCTTGCTATTCCTGACACAGTTGTTCACCATGATCGAGCATAATCAGGAAGAATTGAATCGAGCGAAGGCTGTGCGGGCGGTCATGGAGGAACGGGAGAAGATTGCCCGGGAATTGCACGACGGGATCGCGCAATCGGTATTTTTCTTGAATGCTCAGGTATCCCGTATGGAGCGGATGAAGCATGCGGATGACTTGCCCTTGGACAAGCTGAAAGAAAGCGTGCACCGCACGAACGATTACGTAAGGCAAGCGATCGCAAATTTGCGGCATGCGGCCGATGCGGATAGAAATCCGTGGCTGCAAGGAGTGGAGAGTCTGATTGACGAGCTGCGCCGTGAAACCGATTTGCAATTTGAAACGAAATGGGAAATCCCGGAATCGCAGCTTTCCTCTAAAGATAAAGTGGAGTTACTGGCGATCGTTCGGGAGGCTTTGCTTAATATTCATAAACATGCGGATGCCACCCGTGTCCGCGTACAAGCGCTGACGACCGACACGGGATGGATTTGCCGGATCTCGGATAACGGGAAAGGATTCGAGCCGGAGACTGCGGTTGGAGGAAATCGCTATGGTCTTAAGATGATGAGGGACCGCGCCAACAATATGACTTGGCGGCTGCATATCGAAAGGAACGAGGGAGAAACGAAAATAACTATCGCAAAGGAGGCAACTTGAAATGTCAACATTCCGGGTGATTATTATAGACGACAGTGAGATGGCCAGAGAAGGGATTCGGATGATTTTGGAGAGCGACCCGACCTTTGAGGTGGTGGCGGAGGGAAGCAGCGGTGAAGAGGCGCTCGCTCTCAGCGAAGCATGGATGCCGGATATGATTCTGATGGATATCCAAATGCCGGGAATAGGCGGGCTGGAGGCGACGAAACGGCTGAAAGAAAAATACCCTTATGTCAAAGTAGTGATGGTAACGGTTTCGGACGATATTGCCCACCTGTTCGATGCACTCAAAAAAGGCGCGCAAGGTTATTTGTTAAAAAATCTGAAGCCGGATGCATGGCACGAGTATTTGAAAGCAATTGCCGTCGACGAGGCGCCGATGACGCGCGAGCTCGCGTTTCGCATCTTGAAAGAGTTGTCGCCCATAGGCTCCAACGAATCTCAGGCCAGTCCACTAACCAGCCGGGAACGTGAAATATTGGGGCTGGTCGCGAAGGGGATGAGCAACAAAGATATTTCCAGTAATCTGGATATTTCTGAGCATACTGTAAAAAACCATCTAAAAAACATTCTTCAAAAGCTCCATTTGGAAAACAGAGTTCAGCTTGCGCGGTATGCCTATGAGCAAGGCTGGATGAGCAAGCGATGATGGAACGTGCGTATTATTACTCAAGTTCAAAAATCATTCACTAAAAACAAGTGATTAGAAGGCTTATGACTCCAAATAGCTACTTACACGCCTCTGCAAGTCAAGTAGTATAAATTGCAGACTGAACGTTATGGAGGAGGTTGCCTGATGATTATAGAGAATGCGCAAATCAATGGGATTCAAACAGACCTGGCTTATTTGGATGAAGCAATGACCAAGCTTGACTTTGTCAGATGGCAATGGGAATACAGAAGGGCGACCTATGATTTCAAAATGGAGGCAAATGCAGGCGGGGACGCTTATTATTTGCGGATCAATACTCGGGCAGTTGAAGGAAAGCTGGAGTCTCCAGACGCCATATTACGCATAGAGGCCGTGTATATCGGAAAGGCAACATTTCCCCATGGCCTTGATTACGATGCTTTAATACCGGATCTTGTTTTACAGGAGGCTAATCAAAAAATTGCGGGACTGTATCAGCTGTTAAAAAAGGAGCAGTTAATTGAAGAGATCATGAGAAAGGAAGTGCCGCGCATTGGGCCGCATGTTTCGTTGTACGAGGCTGCCCAAATGATGAAAACGACTCAATCGGGAATTCTAGCGATTATACAGGATGATGATTTGGTCGGTGTGATAACTGAACGGGACTTAGCAATTCGCGGCTATGCGGAAAAGCAAACTGATTCCATTCCGGTAGAAAATATAACCTCATCCTCTTTGTACAGTGTGGATGCAAACTATTCAGTTGCGGAAGCTATCCGGATTATGGTGCGTGAGAAAATAAGCGGGGTTCCCGTTGTCAAAAACGGCGTTTTGGTCGGAATGGTTACACTTGACGATTTGGCGGCAAAAAATTACTTTGCTTAATCGCCTTCTGAACCATTGACGATTCTGCAATAACTTCAATTTGAAAATTATTTTCCGATTTAACGAAAAGCCCATTTGCATCCTTTGCAAAAAGGGCTTTTTTTCGATGATCAGAATAGTTAAGTTCTCACCGTGTTAAAGCG
The DNA here is from genome assembly GCF_036577605.1 of Paenibacillus sp. GYB004. Lineage (NCBI taxonomy): Bacteria > Bacillati > Bacillota > Bacilli > Caryophanales > Paenibacillaceae > Paenibacillus > Paenibacillus sp. GYB004. The sequence continues at coordinate 381,167 of NZ_JARBDB010000057.1, read as the reverse complement.
CAGATGAACCCGGAATTTACCCTAAACCACGCTCTAAGGGACATGATGGAGGCTATTTTGCTAAAAAACAGTTTTGTAAAATGTAACGGTCACCACAGCGCTTATTTACTCCGAAACACCTCCAAAAGTGACACTTCTCATCAAATAACTGCATCTATGTCCGTTAGAAATCAAATGGATCGAAATTCGCCACAATAACGGCCGCTGTGTCCGTTAGAGTTTTTTCTCGTTATAGAAACTTTAAAACCCATAATACCAGAGAGAGCTTCGTTTAGAAGCTTTTTTTCGGCTCCTTGCAGCCATTCTTTTTATCCACACATTTTCATACAAATGAATGGACGGGCGATTACAATACCATGCCATTAGTTGCGAGGCGACTAGGATGGAACGGAGTGAAGAAGAATGCCCTTAACCGGGAGCTCATTACTGCTGGTTGCAATGGCAGGTTTGATGGGGGCACCTCATTGTCTGGTCATGTGCGGAGGGATCGTGTCTTCTCTGGCTATGCGAGCCCAGGGCTCTCCGTTGTCGTCGGTGCTCGCCTACAACGCCGGCAGAGTGATAACTTACGCGGCGATTGGCGGCTTTATGGGGATGGTTGGCTCGTTTCTGGATGTGGCCGGAAGTTTTGTGGGTTTTCAGGGCGCAGCAAGCATCGCGGGAGGCGTGCTCATGGTGCTGTGGACGTTACGGAAGTATACTCTGCCTCTCTACAGCCCGTATCTGCCGAGACATCCGCTGCTACATGAGAAGTTGGCGAGGCTCGGCCGGCACTACGGGATGCTATCGACTTTCTTAACCGGCATCCTGCTCGGATTTTTACCGTGCGGCTTGACTTATGCCATGCAGATGCAAGCGGCGGCATCCGGCACCATGGCGTCCGGCGTCCTGATCATGTTGACGTTCGGGCTTTCGACATTCCCGATTTTGCTGTTAGCGGGGCTGTCTGCCGGCGGATTGACCAGAAAGTGGCGCGGAAGTATGCGTAAGCTCGGCAACTGTCTCGCCTTTACGATGGGGATGCTCTCTATTCTGAAAGGACTGAGCGCTAATGAATGGATTCCAGGCGTTCACCCGTGGTTGTGGTAACGGTCTGCATTTGCCGGTTAACGAACGTCGAATTGCGAGTGGACCCGGATCGGGCCGTTCTCGCGGCGGAGGACCGCTTCGGCATGCCATCGGCCCTGCATGACAGGAATCGCTGTAGCGATGTAAACTCCTGGCTGCGATTGCGTTATGGCTCCCTGAAATACGCCGCAATACATATTCGGCATTGAGATAAACAGTTGGAGGTCGGCGTCGATAACCGGAGTACCGGACTCCTCGGTGACGAGAAGCCGGAAAGCCGTCTCTTCCATGGAGCGAGAGACCAACGGTTCGGCTTGCAGCTCCATTCGTATACGTCCGTCCGTATATACCGAACTTCCGTTTGAATCGTCCTGCACATACCGAAGCCACACGACAGCCCCGATAAAGATCAGAAGCAATGCAAATGCCCAACCGGTCTTCATTCCATCCCTTCTCTCGCCCTGAACATGAGTATTCTCTCATAAACGTATGTAGGGAAAGGGCGGAACATGCACCGTGTTATCCGGTCAGGGCGGAAGGATCCAACAGGCAATAACCGCGTCCGCGGTCAGTGTGAATCATCTCTGCCAAATCGGGACTAATCTGTTTCAGTTTCTCGCGAATGCGTTTGATGTTGGTGTCTACCGTGCGATAGTAACCGATCTCCTTCGACGTCCATACTTTTTGCAGCAATTCTTCCCGGCTCACGGTTTGATTCGGGCGATCCGCCAAGTAGCGTAACACTTTATATTCGCAGTAAGAAAGGCGGACCGGGGAGCAATTGACCCACACCAACGGACTGTGCCGCTCCAGTTCCAGCTTAGTACTCAACAATCGGCTGCGAAAAGCTACATTCACCGGCTGCCTTGAATGCCCGCCCGCCCGTTCTATCAGCACCCTCATGCGATATAGCAGCTCCCGCATACTGAAGGGCTTACTAACACAGTCGTCCGCTCCCGCCTGAAAACCCGCCAGCCTTTCCATGATCCCGCCCTCCGTAAGCAAAAGAAGTGCCGTTTTCTCCGTAAAGGCGCGCCTGATCTCCAAGCATTGCTTGAAGCCGTCTTTTGTGGTAGGCGAAATATGCAGCAAGATGAGGGCATACTCGTTCGCTTTGATTTTGTGCAAATAGTTGTGTTGCATGGATTTTTCTTCTACTGACCAGCCTTCCTCCCGGGCATAATACCTTATGGTTTGTCCCGCTTGCTCCGTAAAATTAAGTAGCAGGATTCGCATTGGAAAGGTTGTCAATGGGTACGCCTCCGGTTCATTTCGAATTTTCTCAAGAATACCACTACCGCGTTTGATGTTTCCATGACCACTTGGTGCTATTTCTCAATATGGCACCAACGAGCTAGCTCGAAATAATTACAGAAATATGGAGTATAGTGACAATATGAAGAGAATACAATTGGTTTTCACAGAAAATTCATCGATTATGACGATATGAGGAGAAACTGGCTCCATAGGGTCATTTTTTTTGTGTGCACCGAAATCTATACTTGGGAAATAAAACAGGAGGAGGAACCCGCTTTGAACTTTCCAACCATCGATTTCGGTTGGCTCGGAAACGGCAATTTGATCGGCATGATGGCCGTGCTTCATGTCATGATCAACCATGCGGTAGCCATAGGCGGCTGTGTGCTGGTCGTTTCCATCGAATACCGGGCATACAAAGATAACAATCCCGCGCTGGACGCCTATGCCCGGTGGCTGACCAAGTGGATTATGATCATTACGACTACGCTAGGCGCCATGACCGGCGTCGGCATCTGGTTTACCACCACGGTTATATTGCCGGACGCGATCGGATCGTTATTGCGCATTTTCCACTGGGCCTGGTTCACGGAGTGGCTCGTATTCGTATCGGAGGTCATCTTGCTTCTGACCTATTTCTACACGTGGGACAAGTGGAGCGGGGAGAAGAAACGGAGACATCTCCGGGTCGGCGTCGCGTTATGCATTATGTCCTGGTTCACACTCGTTATCATTACCGGTATTTTGGCGGCACAAATCAACCCTGGGAACTGGGTCGAAACACTGTCGTTCTGGGACGCTTTTTTTAATCCGACTTGGGTACCGTCCACTATTTTCCGCACCTTCGCCGCGATTGCCCTGGGCGTAGCCGTGCTTCATTCGCTCATCCGTTGGACGGTCAAGGATATGCGGGGTCGCGTCGCGGTGCAGCGTATATTCGGCAAATGGCTGGCGGTTTCGGTTCCGATCATGCTTGCGAGTGGCTTCTGGTATTTACGCACGTTGCCTGACAAAGCGCAGACTTTGGTCAAGTGGGCCTCCGGCATGAATGAAACAACGTTCATTTGGCTCAATATCGGCGGTCTGTTTCTCATATTCATCCTGGCGATTACGCTGCTGGACGGCAAGCCGAAAATGCCGGTCGCACTTACGGTATTTACCGCGGGCTTCTCCCTGCTCTTGATTACGGAGTTCGAGATCGTGCGGGAAAATATTCGCAAACCTTACGTGATCTATAACTATATGTATGCCAACGGGATCCTGAAAGAAGAGGTGGACAAGCTTTCAAGGGAGGGTGCTCTCCGGCATGCCAAGTTTTCCAAAGTGAAGGAAGTGACAGAAGCGAATCAGTTGGAAGCGGGAGAAGAGCTGTTTCGCATGCAGTGCATCGCCTGCCACAGCATTGACGGCATACGCCGGAGCAGGGCGATGACCGAACGCATAGACGGATGGAGCAAAGAGACGATAGCCGGCTTCATCCCCTCCATGCACCATGTCCGGGATGTCATGCCGCCTTTTGCAGGCACACAGCAGGAAGTAGAGGCGCTCGCTGCGTATCTGGCCAATATCGTTGCACAGACAAACGAGACGAAAGAGGCAGAGAACAAGGCTGCGTTATGGAGCCCGTTTTCACGGACAGAGACTTACGAAAAGGAGTAAGCGCTATGTATATAAAAGCCGATTCACCGGTTCCTAATGATCTGGGTTTGGCCATTCCCGGGAACATGCCCCTGTTCGAAGTGCTGATCGTTATCGGGTTTATACTGCATCTAATCTACGTCAATATTGTCGTTGCCGGATCGGTTAATGCCGTGTTGCTGGAAATCAGGGGAATTCTCAAACGTGACAAAGTCGCGGACGGTCTGGCACTTCAATTGGCGACTCTGGTGTCTATCCATAAAAGCATTGCCGTTGTTTTAGGTGTTGCGCCATTGTTAATTATCAGCACGATTTACACCCAGTTCTTTTATCCTTCTACCATTCTGATCGGTAAATGGTGGCTGATGCTCATTCCGCTATTAATTATTTCGTTTCTGCTGCTTTACGTCTACAAGTTTACGTGGGACAAGTGGCAGGACCGCAAGAAGCTGCATCTATCGTTCGGAATTGCCGGCGCGATCATTTTATTGTTTGTCCCCTTGCTTTTTATAACTAATGTCGCATCGATGCTGCATCCGGAACTTTGGAGCGGCTCCAAAGGTTTTTTTGACTCCTTGTTTCGTTATCCCACAATATGGCAGCGTTACTTTCATTTTATGGCAGCCAGTTTTGCTATCATCGGAATGTACATGTATGGGTGGGGGAGACGGAAAATCCGGGTAAAGGACGATCCTGTCTACAGGTTAGCCCAAACATTCGGGAAGGGCTCCGCATTTTTGTTCACGCTGCTGCAGCTGATTGCCGGTCCGTTTTTATTGTTAAGCATGAGCTCGGAGGTACGATCCAGCTTCCTGGGCGGTTCGGCCTTTCACACATCGCTTCTAGTCGTCTCCGTAACGCTGGCCTTTGTGCTGATTGTTCTTTTATTCCGACTCTACAAGGCGGACTCGCGGAAATTGTTTATTTCCTCGGCAGTGGTTTTGCTTGTGATCATGGGGCTTATGAGCTGGATCCGACATGAGGTGCGCGAATTGTACTTGGCTCCCTATATGGAACAGGCGCCGCGGAGCTTCAAAGAGTAGGCCGTAGTTGGTCTAGTTCATAGGGCGGATGCGGTATTCTATGTGTATGTGCTCCATAGGCCGGTGCTCTCTTCTTGATATCCAGATCCAGTCGGTACAAGAAATCGGGGAACGGGAGTTCCGATATTCTAGCGGGTTTTGGGTTGATTTTCAATTTACTATCGCCCGGATGCGGTGGTTTACTTTCAAAGTAGCTGTTAACAAAAGAGCATCCTCATTGAAGAGAATGTTCTTTTGGGCATTACTGATTTAATTTGTCCTGTGTCGTCCAAAGCCAGCCGAGGGGTGCTGATGAAGTAGATTTCTTCCCCATTGTCTAAACGGTTAAGCCATTTTTCAACTGTCCAGACCGATAATCTGGGTTCTGCGGGATTGTCTTCAAGCTTCTTCCTTAAATCAACTATTGACCACCTGGTCAAATGGCGATATATTAAGAATAAAACAACATTGACCAGTTGGTCAAAAATGCAAAGAAAGAGTGAAGTTATGAATAAAGCGGACTGGGATATGACGGGGAAAGTGTCGCTTATTACCGGAGCCAACGCGGGGATCGGGAAACGGGCGGCTAAACGGCTGGCCGCGCTCGGATCAGAAGTCATCGTCGTATGCCGGAATGCTGTAAACGGAGCGGCGGCAGTCGAAGAAATTAGACGCGCCACGGGCAACGTCAAGGTAGAACTGCTGCAAGCCGATATGTCGTCGCAGAGAAGCGTGCGGTTTCTCGCGGATGAGGTCCGGACCCATTATCGAAGACTTGACGTTCTTATCCATAACGCCGCCAACTTCGACCTGACCTTAAAGAAGCCCCTGATTACGGACGACGGAGTAGAAACGATTTTTGCAACCAATCACCTGGGGCCATTTCTGCTAACACATTTACTGCTCGACATGCTCAAGCGAAGCGCCCCTAGCCGGATTATTACGATTGCTTCCAAAGGACTTTTGACGTTCCCTGGCCTTACAATCGAATTTGATAATCTGAACGGAGAGAAGAAGTTTTCTCCGACTCACGCTTACTATCATTCCAAGCTGGCGCAGCTTATGTTTACCTAAGATCTGGCCCGGAAGCTTAAGGAGTCCGGCGTTACCGTAAACTGCATACGCGTGCCTAGTGTCAAGATTGATGAGGGAAGACACGCCGAGAATGTGGCCGGATGGCTACAAGCTGTTTACCGGCTGAAACGCAGCTTTTCGATTGAGCCCGATACGATGGCGGAAACGTATGCTTACCTTGCCGCCGAACCGGCTTTAGTCGGAGTAACCGGCAACTATTATACCGAGAAAAACAAGATTGTTTCTTCCTCCAAAAAATCCTATGATGAAACCGTTTGGAGAAAATTATGGGAGGCCAGCACACGGATGACCGGACTCCATATAGGAGGGATCGATCATCGAAGCTAAAGAACAGCTGGTACTCAAGTGCGCGCTTGCTGAATTCAGCGAACACGGCTATCGAAATGCATCTACCAATCGAATTGTAAAAGCGGCCGATACGTCCAAAGGTATCCTTTTTTTTTATTTCGGAAGCAAAAAGCAGCTGATGCTTACCGTGCTGGACCAGTCTCTGGATGTATTTGACCAGTACTTGGAAAACGAAATGAAGGAGCTGCCGCAGGAACTATTGACCCGTTACTTAGCCCTTAGCAAGGCGAAAGTGAAAATGTTCATGGAATATCCGATGATCTACAAGCTGGTTTCCGATGTGTTCCGGGACGTGCCGGAAGAGCTGGGCGAGGAGATCGTTATACGGCAACGGCGCATGCAGGCACGATACGCCGCTACTTTCTTGGAGGATGCCGATTATTCCGCATTTTCGTCCGAATTTAAGCGGGAGAAGGTGGTTCAGTTGATACATTCCGTACTAGACCAGCTTACGCACCGATTCATGGAACAATTCAAACATGCTCCGGATCGGGGACTTTCGGAATTGCCGAACATAATCCGAGAGTTCGAGGAATATACGGACATGCTGAAAAAAGGGATTTACAAGAACGATTCCCGGTAAGACCTATTAGCAAGGACATCTGAATATAGTCGGTATCGCCTTCCTTTCAACATTGCGAAAGCCGTCATTTCAAAATGGCGGTATTTCGTTGCGTCATGTAGGGAGTTTTAGGAAGATCCGCAGTCCGAAAAACACGTTCCGTGTGTGCCGCAAGCGGGGGAGAGGAAATCTCCCCCGCTTGACGTGCGTTTTGATGGCTGGAACTCAAAAAAAGGCGCGGCGCCGCCCCTCACACGGCTCGAACGGAAGCGGCGGATCGGCCGACGAACGCCTCGAACAGCGCGGCCGCCGCCGCATCGGTATCGTGCATCAGCTCGGGGTGCCACTGGACGCCGAGGACGAAGCGGTCCCCCTTCATCTCGATTCCCTCGATCGTTCCGTCGTCGGCGGTCGCCGTGACGGAAAACTGCGGACCAACCGTCTTCGCCGCCTGATGATGGAAGCTGTTGACGGCCAGCCGCTCCGTTCCGACGATAGCGCACAGCTTCGTTTCCTTTTCGATCGTCACCTGCTGCACGGCTTCATGCTTCGGGGATAACCCGGCATAGCTGTGGTTCGCGCTGCCTTCCCGCTCGGAGGGAAGGTCCTGATACAGCGTACCGCCTCCGGCTACGTTCAGGAGCTGGCAGCCGCGGCATATGGCGAGAACCGGGATCGTCGTCGATCGCAGCGCTTCGCCGATCAAGGCGAGCTCATGCCGGTCGCGCCCGGGATCGGTCGCGCCGATTTTGTCGCTGCGAGTAGCGTTGTAATAGCTTGGATCGATATCCGAGCCTCCGGTAAACAGAAGACCGTCGAGCGATTGAAGCAGTTTGGCGTAGTTGCCGGACTGTTCGTATACGGGGATAATAACAGGAATGCCGCCTGCACGCTCGATCGCTTTTACGTAGTCGTCCGCTACGTGCTGGATCGTTTGATCGGAGAGGGCGAGTCCTTGACTCGTTTGGCGGCTTGGATCTGTTGTGCGGTTGGATGTAATGCCTATTAGCGGCTTCATCGGTTTTGACTCCTTCTAGGTATAATTGGCTCCGGCAGGGATGAGGTTCGCAGCCCGGATTGTCTGGCAATGTTGTGCTGCCTTAACTATGAGAATGCAATAACCGTGCCAATGGAGGGAAAGTTCAATGAGCCGATACAGACAACGGCCGGTTTCGATCGGAATCAAGGCATTATTTCCGGATGCCGCACCATGCCGGACGTGTTCTGCGATTAATTGGCTAGTCCAATAACGGCGTGAAGTATACGAAATTTTGATTAAAGATAACCAATTAACGGTAATGCTGGTCGTCTGTCCATATTTTTTTGATTGGCACGATTATTGCTTGCTTAATATGGAGCGGAATTCATCCGAAGTAACAGGGGGATACAAATGGATTGGTACGGGGAAGTGTTGAAGAGAAAGGAAGCTTTGCTGGCAGATTTGCGTTCGCTGCTTCGCATACCAAGCGTGAAGGATCCCGCAACCCAACGGCCGGGTCAGCCGATGGGAGCGGCAATCGCCCAAGCTCTCGATTGGATGCTGGAGCAGGCGGAAAGCTCTGGTTTCCGGACGCGCAATCTGGACGGATATGCAGGATATGCGGAGTATGGGGAAAGCCGCGGTGAAGACTATATCGGGGTGTTGTGCCATCTGGACGTTGTTCCCGCCACCGGCGAATGGACTCATCCTCCGTTCGAACCGGCGATCGTGGACGGCAAGCTGTACGCCCGGGGAGCGATCGATGACAAAGGGCCGACGATCGCCGCTTATTACGCGCTGAAGATCGTACAGGAATCGGGCTTGCCGTTAAAACATAATGTGCGGCTTATCTTCGGAACGGACGAGGAAAGCGGGATGGCATGTGTGCGTAAATATGTGGAGGAGGAGCAAATGCCGGTCGCCGCGTTTTCGCCCGATGCCGGATTTCCGATCATTCATGCGGAGAAGGGGCAACTGAATCCCGTCTTCACTCTCGACTTGACTGCGGCGAATAAGGCGAAGTCCGCTCCGACCTGCATCCTCGCTTCGTTCGAAGCGGGGGAGCGAACGAATATGGTGCCGGACAAAGCGGTTGTCCGGATGAAGGCTCCCCGCCCGCTGCTGGAGCGGCTGGCCGCGGAATTTCAACGATACGGCGTGTCTCTCGGGCTTCCATGCGAATGGAGGCTGGAGGAATCCTCCGGCAGCGCGGAGCTGATGCTGTACGGAAAATCGGCGCACGGCGCTTATCCGATGAAAGGGCTTAACGCCGCTCTCTTCATGGCGCAGTTTCTGCGCGGATATGAGCTGGATGCGGCAGGGGCTGCGTATATCGCGTTTCTGGACGGCAAGCTGGCCGGCGACTGCTACGGCGAGAAGCTGGGCATCGCCTATATGGACGACATCTCCGGTCCGCTTACCGTAAATGCGGGCGTCCTCCGATACGAACACGGCAAAGGCGGCTTCGTCTCGCTCAATATCCGCTGTCCGGTAACGACCGACTTCCCGGCAGCAATCGCAGGGCTTGAAGCGGCGGCAGCCGTATCCGGCATGAGCATAACGAGCATCGGCAGCAAGAAGCCCCATTACATCGAGGCGAGCCACCCGCTGATCCGGACGCTCCAGCGGGTATATGAAGGCGAGACGGGGCAGGAGCCGACGCTGCTCTCGATCGGAGGAGCGACCTACGCCGGCCTGATGGGCAACTGCGTCGCGTTCGGGGCGATGTTTCCGGGTAAGGAAGGAACGGCGCACCAGAAGGATGAGTATATCGAGCTGGACGATCTGTTCAAGGCGACCGCCATCTACGCGCGGGCGATCTATGAGCTGGCGAATGCCGATTACGGCGACGGTCTGGTAGAAAGGCAGTAGCCCAGGAACCGCTGCCCCCTGGTCGTTATCCTCTCACCGCTGCGCCCGCGTCCGCTCGCAATCAGCTCGCTGCCGGCGAGCAGCTTGAGCCGGTACCGGAGCTGAGGGTCGGACAGCGACAAGCGTCCGCTCAGACGAGCCAGAAGGGAAGGACGTCCCGCGGTACCGTTCGGACTCGCGGCGAGGCTCTCCAGGATAAGCAGCATTTCGTTCAGGTAGCCTTTGCTCTCCCAATCGCGTGCCAAGCTTTTCGAGCGCTCCGCCTCCAGCGCCGTTTCATCGGCCGCCGCGTGTCCGGTAGAATAGAAGGGCAGCTCGTCCAAATATATCGTTCCTTCGCATACATGAACCGCATATTCGATCACGTTGCGAAGCTCGCGGATATTGCCGGGCCAGTCGTAGTCGATCAGCGCCTGCCTGACGGCTTTGGAGACGTGCAGCGGAGGCGCGTTCAGCCGGAGCTGAAACTCACGGAGAAATCGCTGCGCGAGAGGCACGATGTCCTCGCGCCTCTCGCGCAGCGGCGGCAGGCGGATCGGCAGCACGTTTAACCGGTGATACAGGTCGCGGCGGAATTTCCCTTCCTCCATCAATTGCTCCAGCACCTGGTTCGTCGCCGCAATCACCCGCGTATCGATCGTAAGCAGACGCTCTCCTCCTACCTTCATAATCTGTCGTTCCTGCAGGGCACGAAGCAGACGATTTTGAATAGAGGGTGAAGCGTCGCCGATCTCATCCAGAAACAGCGTACCCTGATGGGCCTGCTCGAATACCCCGATATGCCCGCTTTTTTTCGCACCCGTGAACGCTCCGCTTTCGTAACCGAACAACTCGCTCTCCAGAAGACTTTCGGATAATGCCGCGAAGTTGATTCCGACGAACGGCTGATGCTTGCGGGGCGAAGCGTTGTGCAGCGCCTGGGCGAATACTTCCTTGCCGGTCCCGGTTTCACCCAGAAGCAGCACGGTGGAATGGCTTAACGCCAGCTTGCGGGCGATCCGGACCGTATGGAGAAGCGACGGGCTCTCCGTCAGAATGTCGTCGAACTGATATTTGGCAGTAAAACTGCTTTTCTTCAGGTTCGAACGATATTCATGCTCGATATGGCGAATGTCCTCGACCTTGCGGAATACGAGCAGCCAGACGGCGGTATCGGCATCGACGTTCATGCATGTTTTGCGAATGTAATAGGCGGTTCCGTCGACGTCGCGGAACAAGTCGCGACCGGAATCGAGCAGCCGGACGGCGTCGTAAAAAGCTTGTCCGGCCCATTCCCGGAGCGGCGCGCCGGAGACTTGGAGCAGCGGAGCGTGAAGCAACTGCCGAGCCTTCTCGTTCGCCGTTTGAACCTTCTCGTCCTGCGAGTAGATCACAACCGCATCGTCGATGCTGTTCACGACCCATTCCAGCTTGCGCTGCAACCGCTCCGAATGCATCATCTCCTCGCTTAGCTCGCGGACCATGCGGAAGAGCGACTGCATGTACCTCATCGACAAAAGATCGTTTTTGAATTGTGGCGATATGCGGAAAAAATGAAAAATTTCGAACAGTGTCGACAGTTCGATCAGCCGGTCGCCGATGTCAATCATCGTCTCGACGTGATCCGGGACGTAATCGGTCTCCCCCGGGGTTACCGCTACGGTGATGTCCGGCCTGGCGGCTTGTCCGGGATAATACGGGATAAACCGGAGCGAGACGCCCATCTCTAGCAGATTGCGGATCGTATCCTCGGCGGCGTCTCTGGTATTATTGACGAGGTATACGCTCGTCTGCGGCGGTATGCTCAGCACTTCGCGAATATTCGAGAAGTTGATCACCCTTCTCGCGATCAGGTATGAAGTGTCGGCCGAGAAAAACGGCTTCACCTTCATATACGTCGTTTGGCTTGTCAAAAGCACGAGAGCGAACCTGCTGACGCAGGCATGATCGATCTCGTCGATCGTGCGCGTCTCGATATGAAACAGCTCGTCTAAACCGATTTCGAGCAGCTGCTCGGCCAGCTTGACCAGAACGGCGCGATGATGGGCGATGATCAGAATGGACTTCGTTTCTTTCATCATTCTCACTCTTTTATCGTAATCTGGAAGCCCCGGTGTAAACCTCCGGCCGTTCCCATCATAGCAGGAAGCGCCCGTTATGGGAAGGAGGGGGAGCCGCTGTTTCGCCAGTTTCGATAAAGCTCGCCCGATTGTTCCGGGATGCAGTATAATGGTGTACGGACGATTTCTTGCCGATTTTCATAAACACGTTCTCGGAGGCTCCATGAAGAAACATTGGTTTAATCGTTTCCTCGTTTCCTATCTGCCGATCTTTATTTTTATTAACTCCGTCCTGGTGTTTATTTTTTTTCTCGTACTCAGCGACCAGGTAAGAAGCCAGGCGGTGAAAGCGAATCAGGCTGCAGCGGAGCAAGCGCTGCAATCGGTCGACTATTCGCTGCGCTCCGTTCACGAGATGGTGATGAAGGAGTTTCGGATCAACGAAGATTTGCAGCAGTTTTTTATCGAGACCGCCGTCCCTTCGCCGATCGTTCACGCCAAAGTTTCTTCGCTGCTTAGCGGTATGACGCTGTCCAACGATTTGATTCACAATATATATCTGTACAGAGACTACGACCGCCGCGTCTTGACGAACAAGATGATGGTCGACGCAGACGAATTTGCGGAAAAGGAATTCGTTCAGGAAGCGTTTGCCGATAAAACGGTGGCGAATTGGACGAATATCCGGGAAGTGTTATCCGAACCGGCCGTGACCGAGCCGGTCAAGGTCGTATCGCTGGTGCGGCGGTACCCGATATTAAGCGGCGATTCCGGCGTCATCGTTATTAATGTCAACGCCTCCCTGCTTCAGAAGAGAGTCGATGAGATGACAGGCGGCCGGATGAGCTTCATGGAGCTGTACGACCGGGAGGGGACCCGGTTTTTCGACAAGCGGCTGCAGTTTGCCGGCAACGCGGAAGCGGAAGGGAAAGGCGATCCGGTGCTGTCCACGGCAGTGTCGGATTTGACCGGATGGGAGCTGCGCAGCGGCTATAAAAGCATCCCGTTTTTCAGCTTCGCTTCGCTCGTCTCCAACGTTTGGGCGTGGCTCGCATTCGGCTCCATCCTCTTCGGAGCGGCCGCGATCTTCTACGTATCGAGGCGCAACTACAAGCCGATCGAGCTTATCCTCGAGCGCATCAGCGCCTCTCCCGCGCTCGCTTTGGACGCGAGTCCCGGAGAGGGCAGGTTTGACGAGTTCAAGCGGATCTCCACGGCTCTCGACGATTTGATCGAGCAGTCCGACCATTTCAAGCGGCGGCAATACGAGGATCTGGCGTACCGGAAACAATTTTTTTTCGAAGAGCTGCTGTCCGGCGAACGACCGGTCAGTCTGGACGAATGGAACAAGGAGATGACGCGGTTCGGTCTCCGCTCGGGATTCGGCAGCCTGATGACGGCGGTTGCGGAAATCGACCGGTATTCGGCGTTTTCGGATACGTATTCGCACAGAGACCAGCTGCTGCTGAAATACGGCCTGTCCGCCGTCATCAAGGAGATTGCCGAAAGCGAATCGGCCGCAGTCGCGTCGGAGTGGATGTCGAACCGCCATCTGGCCGTTATTTTCCTGCTTCCGGGCGGTCCTTCTGAGCAGGCGGCGCGGGTGCCGGAGCTGTGCGAGCGCGCACGGGAATGGGTCAAGGCGAACCTGCGCATGACCGTTACGTTCGGCATCGGCGACCGGGTCGAGGAGATCGGGGATGTGTCCCTGTCCTACGAGGAAGCGATGCAGGCGCTTAAGTTCAAGCCGGTGCTCGGCAGCGACAAGGTCATCTCGGCGGCGGACTGCATGCCGGCCCAGCATAACGGAATGGACCTGATCCTTCAGACGGCGCGGGCGCTCGCCCAGTCGTTCCGGTTAAACGAGGAGTCCTGGAAGGAGATGTACAGCCGGATTTTCGACATCCTGCGCGAAGGCAGCTTCTCACGGGACGATATCGTACATGTGCTGAACTACATGAATTTTTGCCTGGAGAAAGAAATGATGGATTTGCCCGCGGACGTGCAGCTCGTCTGGAGGGAGACGGCCCAGCCGCAGCTGCTGGCGGGAAGCGCCCGCTTCGAGCTGCTGGAAGACATCGAGCTCGAGCTGCAGCGCGTATTGTCTGACGCCGCCGGGCGGTTCCTTGCGATGCGTCAGCAGAGGCACAATCACAAGCTTATTCAGGAAATCAAGCTGTATCTGGAGCAAAATTATGCGAACCCGGATCTTTCGCTCGATCATATCAGCGAGCATTTCGAGTTAAGCCCGAAATATTTCAGCCGTCTGTTCAAGGAGGAGTTCGGCGAGAAGTTCATCGAATTTCTGGCCAAGCTCCGCGTGCAGGAGGCGAAGCGGCTGCTCGTCGAGACGGACGAGACGGTTCAGACGATCTCGGTCAAGGTTGGCTATTTGCATGCGTTATCGTTTATCCGCATGTTCAAAAAAATTACGTCGATAACGCCGGGATTATTCCGCAGCGAGCACCAGAATGCGGACAAAAGCGAAAATTGAATACGGTGCGAAAGATGTATATGCCCGTGAAGTTCGGGCCGTGAATCGTGCGATAACCGCAGCTGCGGATGCGCCTTTTGCGGCTTTTTGCCGTTGCCGGGGGGGCGGCGCCAAGTGGCGGAAAGGCCGTCCTTCCAAGGCGTTTCACTGCGATGAGAATTAAGTATATGGGGAAGAAACGTGTATATTGATGCGCAGCCCGGGGAGGAGGTAGATTAGGGATTGTTCTCGTAAAAGACGATTCCGAAAGAGGGGTGATCCACTGTATGAATCAACAAATGGCCGGTCATTCGGGCGGCCGGCTGATGGAACGGACGGAGAGCGCGAGATTGCGGTCGCAGAGAAAGAAACGATTCCGGCAAAACATACCGCTGCTTATTTTGTTCGTGCCGATTATTTTGTACTTCGCCCTATTTAAGTACGCTCCCATGCTGGGACTTGTAATTGCTTTCAAGGATTACAGCTTCCGGGACGGCATTCTCGGCAGTCCGTGGGTCGGCATCGATAACTTCAAGCTGCTGTTCGACAATCCGATGATGCTGGAGATTATCCGCAATACGCTGATTCTCAGCCTGCTGAATATTATCGTCGGATTTCCGTTTCCAATCATGCTGGCGATCCTGATTAACGAGGTACGCAAGGCGTGGTTCAAAAAGACGGTGCAGACGCTTGTTTATTTGCCGCACTTCCTGAACTGGGTGATCATCGGCGGAATTATCGTTACGCTGTTCGCCCAGCAGGCGGGCACGTTCAACCTGCTGCTGGAGAAGCTTACCGGTTCGATTTATCCGTTCCTTTATAACGAGCTGAGCTGGATTACGATTTATGTGGGGTCCGGTATCTGGAAGTCGATGGGCTGGGGGGCGATCATTTATTTGGCGGCGCTGTCCGCGATCAGTCCCGATTTGTACGAAGCGGCCAGCATCGACGGCGCCTCGAAGTGGCGGCAGATGTGGCATATCACGCTCCCGGGCATCCGCTCCACGATCGTGCTCGTGTTTATTTTGAGCATGGGCAATCTGATGGAGGTCGGCTTCGACCACGTATATGTGCTGCAAAATTCGGCGGTATCCAGCATATCCGAGGTCATCAGCACGTGGAACTACAAGATGGGCTTGCGCGGCAATCAGTTCAGCGTAGGCGCGGCGCTCGGCTTGTTCGAATCGCTGATCGGCCTTATATTCGTCATCACTGCCAACCGGATCGCGCGCCGGTACGGAGAGAGCATTTGGTAGGAGGAACACTAGTGAGAGCCACCAGAGGGGAACATCTATTTTACGCCATTACCTATACGATCCTGTCTGTCCTAGCGCTGTCGTGCCTGCTGCCGCTCGTCCATATTTTTGCGGTTTCGCTTAGCGATAACGATGCGGTGATGTCCGGCAAGGTGTCGTTCTGGCCGGTCCAGTTCACTCTGGAGTCGTATAAGCTGCTGGTCGAAGGAACGCCGATCGTGCGGTCGTTTAACAACAGTATCATCATTACGGTGATCGGGACGATTCTGAACATGATCTTTACGGTTATGGCCGGATATCCGCTGTCCCGGAAATATTTTTACGGACGCCGTTTTTTCAGTATGGCGATTGTATTTACGATGCTGTTCAGCGCCGGATTGATTCCGAACTTCCTGCTCGTGAAATCGCTGGGCCTGCTCGACTCGTATTGGTCGCTTTGGCTGCCGGGTATCGTCAGCGCGTGGAATCTGCTCGTTCTCAGGTCGTTTTTCGAGAACATTCCGGAGGAATTGGTCGAAGCCGCGCGGATCGACGGATGTTCGGAATGGGGGCTGCTGGGACGTATTTTTCTTCCCTTGTCGCTGCCGGTTCTGGCCGCCCTGTCGCTTTTTTACGGAGTGGGACACTGGAACTCGTTTTTCAGCGTGCTGATGTACATCAACGATTCGGCCAAGCATAATTTGTCGGTTTTGGTGCAGAACATGATTCAGAGTCAACAACTGCTGAATGAAATCAATCATCAGATGAACATGGGCACTGCGGACGATTCGATCAACAAAATAACGCCCCAGTCGATTCGTGCGGCGGGCATTATGACAATGGTCATTCCGATGGTAATCGTTTATCCGTTTCTGCAGAAGTTTTTCGTCAAGGGTATGCTGATCGGCTCGATCAAAGGGTAGCTTCAACGTTTGCCTTATGCGGCAAGCGATCCTAATAGAAGTGTATGATACTGACGGGGGAGAGATTGGAATGAAGAGGAAGTCGTGGAAAAAGGCAAGCGTCACTACATTGGCTGTAGCTTTGGCCGCCGGCTCGTTGCTGGCCGCCTGCTCGAGCGGCGGCTCGGGAGGCAAGGAAGCCGCTGCCGGCAAGGAGGGCGAGAAGGCGCCCGAGAAAAAGCCGAAAATTACCGTCACGATATACGACCGGGGACAAGTGCCGCAAGGGGAAGGCGATTATGTAAATAACCGCTGGACGCGGTGGATCAACGAAAACGCGCCGGTCGAGGTCGAATTCGTTCCGGTGCCGCGTACCGGGGAAGCCGCGAAGCTGAATACGCTGTTTGCGTCGAATACGGCTCCCGATCTGATCCAGACTTATTTGCCGTCGTACCGCAATGATCTGTACACCTCCAAGCAGATTATTCCGCTGGACGATCTGATCGAGAAGCACAGTACGAATTACAAGGCGCTGATGATGCAGTATCCGCTGCTCAAAAAGCTGGGCTACAAAAGCGACGGCAAAATCTACGAGCTGGGCCGCGTAACCGGTCTGCAGCAAAACGTAACGGTCGTCATCCGTCAGGACTGGCTGAAAAAGCTGAACCTGGACATGCCGAAAACGACGGACGATCTGTTCAAGGTGATGAAAGCGTTCGCTGAGATGGACCCGGACGGCAACGGCAAGAAGGATACGTTCGGTTATAACCTGAGCGGCAACGGCAACGAAGTGATCAATGCGATTTTTGGCAGCGACACATGGCATTTTGACGCAAACGGCAAGCTGTATCACGATTACGAACGGGCGGAAGCGGCGCTTGCGTACAAGAAGCAAATTTACGACGCGGGCATCGCCGACAAGGACTATTTGACCGACAAAGGCGGCACGAAGGCGCAGCAGGACTGGGTGAACGGCAAGCTCGGCATCTACGCCTCGGTCAAAATTACGTCGAATCTGGCGCTGCATCAAACGTTCAAGAAAAACAATCCGACCTCCGAGGTGGCCGTATTGGAGCTGCCGAAAGGGCCGTTCGGCCAGTTCAGCCCGCAGGTCGATACGCCGGCCGGCTCGGTGGGCGTCGTCAACGCGAACGCCAAAGATCCGGTGGCGGTTATGAAATACATCGATTGGCTGATCTCCGAGAGCACGCTGCGGACGCTGAAGTACGGCTTCGAGGGCGAGCATTGGAAGATGGGCAAGAACGGATGCCCGGAGCCGATCGATCTGGAGAAAAACAAAAAAGAGCTGGACTGGAACTACGAATATTACACGCTGTTCGGCAACACGGTGCTGCTCGGCAAGTGCGGAGATCCGTCCAGCAGCTACGATTTGAGCGATCCGGTTCAGAAGGAGCTCGCTGACTTGTACGCCAAAGGCAAAGAGGTATGGCTGTCGAAAAGCCGGCCGGTCTTTAAGGACGTAGGCTTTATGCCGGCGCTTCCGAAGGAGCTGCAGCTGATCAGTACGAACGGCTTCAAGTATGAAGATCTGTTCCAGAAGGCGATCGTCAGCGGTCCGAGCTACACGGTGGAGCAGGCGGTCAAGGAAGCGAAGGAGATGTGGGAGAAGGCGGGCGGTCAGAAGGTCGACGAATTTTATACAAAGTATTACGCCGAGAACAAAGACAAAGTGTACATGGCGAAAATCGACGCTTACGACATCAAGTAAGCCCGCAGACCATTCTGATTACTGATGCTAGGAGGCTGCGCTGGAAAGGCAGCTCCGATTCGATCGCCTATCTTCCGGCCCCGGCCGGCGGGTAGGCGTTCCGTTATGAAAGAAGGGAAGAACGATGGAAAAGCCGCAACGCCAAACTTGGGATTTGGACGTATTTTTCCCGGGAGGAAGCGATTCACCGGAATTCGCTTCGTTTCTTGGACAGCTTGAGTCGGATGTGGCCGGGCTCGCAGGCGAGCTGGACTGCCCAGATACGCCGGAGGAGCGGAAGCTGGCGTTTTGGTGGGGGCAGTTGCAGCTGCTGCAGGAGCGGGTCAGGCAGGCGGGGGCGTTCGTCAGCTGTCTGTCGGCCCAAAACCTGTCCGATTGCGGCGCTCTTCGGCTCGGCAGCCGGATGGACGGCATCCAGGCCGCTTATAAAACCGTTATGAACCGGTTCGACGCCAAGCTGGAAGGGCTGCCGGAAGCGGAGTTCCAGGACATGCTGTCGCGCGAGCCGTGGTGCGTCGCGTCCTTTAATCTGCAGGAGCGCCGGAAGCAGGCAAGAGACAAGCCGGCGCCCGCGCTTGAGGCGCTGATGATCGATCTCGCGGTCGACGGTTATCACGGCTGGAGAGCGCTGTACAACACAACGGTCAGGCAGATGTGGATTCCGTACCCGTCCGGAGATCGGGAGGAGATGCTGTCGGTCGGCCAGTATGCGGGCAAGCTGCGGGAGCCGGACCGTGCGAAGCGGAGCGAGCTGTTTCGCCGGTGGGAGCGGGCCTGGGAGGAGCGGGAGCAGCATTGCGCCGACGCTTTGAACCGGATCGCCGGCTTCCGCTGGCAGATGTATAAGCATCGGGGGTGGGACCATCCGCTGCGCGAGCCGCTGGAGCAAAACCGGATGAGCGAAGCGACGCTTAAGGCGATGTGGGATGCCGTCTCGGAATGCAAAGGTACGCTCGTCGCTTATCTGGAACGGCTTGCCCGGCTGAACGGCGTGCGGAAGCTGGCCTGGCACGATTTGCACGCTCCGCTGGCGGTAGGCGGCGAATCGGTCGGTTACGATAAAGCGGCCGGGAAAATCGTGGCGATGTTCGGGAGGTTTTTGCCGAAGCTGGGCGAGTTTGCCGCTCGCGCCTTCGCGGACGGCTGGGTCGAAGCGGATAATCGGCCAGGCAAGCGTCCGGGCGGATTTTGCACGTCGTTCCCGCTTAGCCGGCAGAGCCGGGTGTTTCTGACGTATTCCGGCGGCGGCAGTCTGTCGACGCTTGCTCACGAGCTCGGCCATGCCTACCACCAGCAGGCGATGATGGAGCTGCCGCCCGATTCCCGCAAGTATGCGATGAATGTAGCGGAGACCGCTTCGACGCTGGCCGAGCTAATCGTAGGCGACTCGGCGCTGGCCGAGGCCGACACGCCGGAGCGCAAGCTGGCGCTGCTGCAGGAGAAGGCGGGACGGGCGGTTACGTTTTTTATGGATATCCATGCGCGGTTTTTGTTCGAAACGCGGTTTTATGAGGAACGAAAGTCGGGGTTGTTGACGGCCGACCGCCTGAACGAGCTGATGATTGCGGCTCAGGAGGAGGCGTTTTGCGGCGCTTTGGGGGACTATCATCCCCGGTTCTGGGCGTCGAAGGGACATTTTTACAATACGGCTGTGCCGTTTTATAATTTCCCGTACACGTTCGGGTTTCTTTTCGCATCGGGTCTGTATGCGGCGGCGCAGCGAGACAAGGAATCGTTCGAGGAGCGCTACACGGCGCTGCTGCGGGATACGGGCAGGATGACGGTAGAGAACCTGGCGGAAAAGCATCTCGGCGCCGATCTGACCCAGCCTGAGTTCTGGCGGGAAGCGGCCAAGCTGTCGGTGCGGGATGTTCGTCTGTTTTTGGAGCTTACCGAGGCGGAGGCCCAAGCAAGAAGTACCGAAGTTAACCAGTCGGATTCGTTTAGGAGCTAGAGGGAGAGTGGGACCGTGAAAACGTCAACGAGCATTATTTTCAGAATCGAGCTGGATCACCGCGTCGCCAATTTTGGCCAGGTCGCCTCGACGATCGGCAACGCAGGAGGAGACGTTACGTTTATCGACGTCATCCGCTCCGGCAAGGACGTATCGATCCGGGACTTGACGGTCGATATGGCGGAGCAGTCGGTCGAGCAGCTGGCCGATTCGCTGAAGGAGCTGGACGGGGTCAAGCTGATCAACGTCTCCGACCGGACGTTCCTGATGCATCTGGGCGGCAAAATTACGACGCAGCCGACCGTACCGATCAAAAATCGCGACGATTTGTCCCGGGTCTATACGCCCGGTGTCGCGAGAGTCTGCTCGGCCATCCACGAGAGTCCGGGCAAGGCGTTCTCGCTGACGATCAAGCGCAATACGGTTGCCGTCATTTCCGATGGTACCGCTGTGCTCGGTCTCGGCGATATCGGGCCGTATGCCGCCGCGCCCGTTATGGAGGGCAAGGCGATGCTGTTCAAGCAGTTTGCCGGCGTGGACGCGTTCCCGATTTGCCTGGACACGACCGATACAGAGGAAATCATCCGGACGATCAAAGCGGTAAGTCCGATATTCGGTGGCATCAATCTGGAGGACATCAGCTCCCCGCGCTGCTTCGAGATCGAGAGAAGGCTTGTCGAGGAGCTGGACATCCCGGTGTTTCACGACGACCAGCACGGCACTGCGGTTGTCGTCACCGCGGCCATCCTGAATGCGCTGAAGGTGACCGGCAAGCGGATCGGGGACGTCCGCGTCGTCGTCAACGGCATCGGTGCGGCCGGCGTGTCCATTTGCAAGATGCTGCTGGAAGCGGGCGTAAGACGGCTTGTCCCGGTTGACAAGGAGGGCGCTATCGTCCGCGGGGGAAGTTACGATCACCCGATGTGGCAATGGCTCGCGAAGCAGCCGCAAGTCGGGGATACCGGCGGCTCCCTGCGCGATCTGATCGGCGGCGCCGACGTGTTCATCGGCGTATCGCGGGGCGGCGTGCTGAGCGGCGAGGATGTGCAGCGGATGGCAGGCGATCCGATCGTGTTCGCGATGGCCAACCCGGTGCCGGAGATCGCACCGGAGGAGGCGCTGCCGTATGCGGCCGTTTATGCTACGGGACGAAGCGATTACCCGAACCAGATCAATAACATGCTCGTGTTTCCAGGCTTGTTCCGGGGGGCGCTCGATTGCCGGGCCAGACGGATCAACGAGCCGATGAAGCTGGCGGCGGCGCAGGCGATCGCCTCGGTCGTCACGGAGAGTGAGCTGCACGCCCAGTACATTATTCCGAGCATCTTTAATGAAGACGTCGTAGCGAAAGTGCGGCGCGGGGTGATCGAAGCGGCGATTGCTTCGGGAGAAGCGAGACGCGTGCCGCCGGACTTCCGTTCGGAGGCGTAAGCGGGAAATATCTTACTCCATGGGATTGTAAAATCAGGATACAGCTGATACGAATTTTCTTGGCTTCGGCATCCATTCTGTATGGTCCGAAGGAAGATGGTTCAATAGGAATCGAGTAGGAGAGGGCAACTAA
Organism: Paenibacillus sp. GYB004; assembly: GCF_036577605.1. NCBI lineage: Bacteria > Bacillati > Bacillota > Bacilli > Caryophanales > Paenibacillaceae > Paenibacillus > Paenibacillus sp. GYB004. Next base: position 359,430 of record NZ_JARBDB010000057.1, on the reverse strand, counting down.
CCCCCGTCTTCTCACGCCACCGTACATGCGGGTCCGCATACGGCGGTTCCAAAAGGTTAACGGAGGGCTGCGCGATACGCCGATTCAGCAAACGTTTCTGGAATATTGGGCTTTTCAATGGGGGTATTGTACGCCAGGTTTTATCATGAATTGCCACGCGCTTGTCATGAAGCATCCCCAAGCGGACGGTTCGATGATTGAAAACTGGCTGCAATCGAATATATGCCGATGTACTGGTTATCAGGAATTTAAAGAAGCGCTCGGTTCGGTCATGGCTTATTCAGTAAGTCCCATCAGAAGGAGTGATAGCCTATTATCTAACATTTTCGACGCAGTCCACGTCTTTTGCCGCGAAGAATTCGTCTTAGGTAGTGCGTCGAGAACAGTAGAGGGTCTGTGCGTGGATCGAATGATGCGATTGAGTTGATGACTCAACAGTTCTTTCAAACACTACTTGCAAAATTGTTGCACTGGAGTCCGATCGGTCCGAGAAAACGGACCGATCGATTGTTAGGGACTAGAAATCCCCTCTTTCCTGCACTCGCATGTCGGTCTACCGATCAGCGTCGAAGGACCGGAAGAAATCGACATTAGACTTGTGGTGGGTATTATCCGCAAATACGTTTGCGCAAGAAGGCGAGTATCACTTATGAGTCCATTAAAAGCTTCCATTGACGTTCGGAGGACAACCATTAGGAATCTTTACGCTAGCAGTGGCACTTCAGTCCCAGTCGAATTATTGTGGTTGTGAACGAGGAAGAGCCAATATGCATGGATGCAGCCAACGGGATATCCAGGTCGATACATGCCCGGCATTCGCGAAGCAAGCTTCGTAGTTTTGCTATGCTTGTTAGTTAGAGGGTATCTTCGATCCTAAGACATTAACAGCTTATCATTTCAATTTCGAGGAAAGTTCCCCATCAAAAATGAACTGTTGCCTGAATATTTGTAACTGATAGATGAATAGGACATTGAATATACGGCATATATATGGCTTATTACATCTGACTGGAGGAGTAATATGCCTACTTCAATTGTTTTCAACGGTATTTATGTCAACAACCAAGGTCCGAATGGAGCTGTATTCGTGGGTGAAACATCGGCACCAGGGTGGGATTCCCACAATAAAATTCAAGCATCGACAGGAAAAAATGTGAATGGATTCGGCGGTGGTGAATTATACACGGGGAATTTATACCTTTTATCAGATAACGACTTCATAGATACGCTGATTCTAGATGGTTTTGAGAAAGAAGGAGGGCCGACTGTCCAATCGTAATGATGATCCGACTCGGGATCAGCAGCTAGTTCACAAAATTATCACTTCACTTCGACCTAGATGTGTCTTTCATCATGTGAATAAGTTCTATATAGACCGCAATTAAGATCATAACCTGACAAGCAAACGATCTCTTATCTGGAGAGGAATGCGGCACATGCGCATACCTGAGTGGAGGCATGATGGAAATTGGAGTTTGGCAGAAGTCGGAAGAGGGAACGTCCCAAGGTGGGCCGCTCAGTCCGCAGTTGGTAAACATCCTCTTGGACGATCTGGACAAGGAACTAAACAGCCAAGAGCTGCACTTCGTTTTCGCTAGGCGGACGACTGCAAAGAAAAGGTGCGGAGGATCACCAGCCGCACGAGAGCGATGTCGATGGAAGACCGTATCGGCCGATTGAACCGTTACCTGACGGGATGGATCGGCTATTTCCGATTGGCATCAGCAAAGTCGTATGGCGAACAGTTCGATCAATGTATTCGCAGGCGACTGCGCATGTGCCTATGGAAGCAGTGGAAGTGAGTCCGCACACGGATTCGGGAACTGCGAGCGCTCGGCGTGCCGAATGGGCATGCCTGGTGATGGTAAACTCCCGCCGTGGAGCATGGGAAATGTCCCGAACATAAACAACGCCCTTCCGACCTCCTATTGGGAGGTCGGAAGGGCTGAAAAGTCAACGTTCACGTTACTTGGAGCTTTGGTAACCTTTGGAACCTCCGTATGCGGACCCGCATTTACGGTGGTGTGAGAGCTCGGAGGCTAGCCGCCCACTGCTACTCGATTATATTTTGATTGATGCTAGACTTTACATTTGGACACAGGAAACCGAGAGTGTAACAATTGATACATTCTAAACCGAGGTGCCCAGTCTGATCCAAGAAGAAGGGAAAGCGGTGGCACAGGTAGCTCGAGAAATGGGGGCTGCTTGCAAGCACACTCTACCGATAGATAGCTGAATTCAAAAACGATGGCACACATGCATTCCCTGGTAGTGGCCAACTGAAACCGGAAGGCAAAGCTTTACGTGATATTCAATTGTGTATCCGTGATCTGGAGGAAGCTTAAAAAAGGCGATGCAAGACTTGCTAAAGACCGGCGTTGATCTATTCTTTTATCCACAAACACCACCTACAGTTCCGCGTCGAGAAGATGTGCCCCTACTCGGTATTTCCAGACAGGGAGAAGATATTTGAGTACAACGACGGGCTCTTTTGTTGGAGGGACAAGCCCCAACTTTCGTCTATCTTAGAGACATAATAATAAAAACATATGAATCAAGTTGAAACCTTGCTTAGATTGCGGCCTATTACGTCAATAAATCCTTACTAACTCAAGATATCGGCTATCAAGGGTTCTCCATATTCTGTGAAAAAAACATGTTATCAGCAATATGGCCAGGATCGGTTTTTAGTTTCTCAACTATGCCGCGTAACTGCTCGGTCGCTGCGGTGGATGTCAGGCCGATGTTAAGTGTACCCTTTAGTTCGTTTACATGAAGTTCCTGAATTTTGTAGGTAATATTCGGGGGCGTCGTGCACTTTGGGTCGGCAGAATGATTATCCAATTTCTCTTTGAGTTGGTTATCCAGATGATCTTTCAGTTGAGCCTTGAGCCGATCCTGCAAGTCATTTAATACTGGTCCGAAGAGTTGATCTTTTAATCGTTGATTTTCCGCAACCAATTCGCATTGCTTAGACTCAAGCATAGCGATCATTTGCTCGAATCGGCAAATCAAAGAGCGTAGATAAGCATTCGCATCGTTCATAAGGCCACTTCCTTTCCTATCATTGAACTATAGGGTGTGGAGGCGGCGTCATCTCTTCTTCCGGAGTAACGGCTGCCGTCTTCTCGTTCACGCCTTCCGCAATTTCTGTCGCCCTGTTATCCGACAAAATGTTGCATCCGATATTGAGGGCACCGAGGTTAGCAATGGAGTTGATTTTAATATGGTTAATATAAAAGTTCATCACTTGCGCACTCCTATACTAGATTGCTGTTTCCCTGATCGATGATATCAGGATCCAGAACGTTGTTTCGGTCCGTATTAACGGAAGATGTTGCATCCCCGATGACTGTGTTACCACCAACTGCTTTGGAATTAGCTGCATTACCGCGCAACAGATTGTCTCCGAAGTTGACAACGCCCCCCGTAGCGACTTCGTTAATTCTGATATTAAAGATATTAAACACGTTCGGCATACAACTCATCCTTTTGGTAGTTTGACCGGTAAAATATCGGTCGTTCGCGCGCTTGGGTCATGCCATGCGAAAGTTGCGAATGACTTACAGAAACCCGAATCCGCAGAGCTACCAAGGTTTGCTAAGCGTTTGGAATTTTGATCCAGTATATAAGTTTCCCATGCAGTGGGCATCGGGCTTTCCAAAGTCGGATTCGATGAGTTTAGGATTATGCAGTATAAGTTGCGGATTGGATGCTACCGCCCGACCGAAGATTCGTGTAATGTCATCCCACAGGAAAGCTATCATCGTCTGTTTCATCCGATTTCCACTCCCTTTCACTTACGCTTTGTGTATTGTATTCATTTGTCTGGGCATCTGTTCCTCAAATTATCGTCGGAGGAAAATGGAGTATACTGAATTCAAACCATTGAAGTCCGATAGCTTCGCCGTCACCCTGATCCAATTCACAATGGACTGTTATGCGCGTTCTTTTGACTCCGCAGTCAGGAAATCACCGATAACCTAGTGGATTTGCTTGTCCAATTCATACACCGAATCAGCGTTCGTGCGCGGAACGGAAGGTTGAAAGAGAGATTTTGAACGATCTTCGCAGGGTGAACAATAAATACGGAATTTTGTTTAACAAGGCCCAGAAAGCCATTGATAACCCAGAAGGCAAACAACAGACCTTGAAGGACTTAATCAAGGAATTCAAACACTCCGGCTCCGCATACCGGGAGAAGATCCCCACCGCAATTCGATCTTCCTACGGAAGCCATTACCGGCGTATGGTTCCAGAAATCATAAGCATACTGAATTTTCATTCCAACAATGAGGTTCATCGTCCGGTAATCCGCGCCCTTGAGCTGAATCAAAGGTATGCGAATTCTGGGATGCATTATTTTCCGATCTCTGAGGATATCCCCATTGAAGGTGTCACTTGCACCGTAAATCGAGACATCATAGTTGAGAAGGAGTTCGCATCACTGAAAAAGAAGGCGGCTGGATCGCCGTTTCCCCGCTGGAGCCCCAAGCGGAGCCAATGAATCTCTCTAGGCTGAAAGGCGAAATGCTGCGGCGCTGGCCGGCCGACTCGCGAGAGGTCTCGGGGCGGGCCAGGGAGGCGATGGCTTACTCCGTCAGCCAGGGGTGGCACCAAGGCATGACGACTGCCGAGCTCAAGCCGCGTGGCGAGGCGAACCGCACCTAAACCGCCACGTTGCTGCTTCGGGTGCTCACAAACCTCGGCGCGATCACGAAATAGTCCGACATTATTACAACATGACGAGGCTGCCGATGAATCCATCGGTAGCCTCGAGCTGCTTACTGGCAGTATAGTATATTTATTATTTCAAGAAAGTGTCTACTAATATATTACAGCGCAGTATAACAGCTGTCCTACGATTTCGTCGGAGTCAGGCCTTCCGCTTCGATTTCTTGCCTGATATCTGCGGCGACATTTTCCAGACCGGGGAACAAGTCGTGCTCGGTCAGCCCGTAATGGAACAACTGGTCGTTCATGGCTTCCCTTGCCGCTTTGTTAATTATAATTTTATACAAATATTTGAAGCTATCCGGAAGAAGATTCAAAGGAACCATGGTGGGTGTAATGGGGAATACGGTAAAGGTGCCGGCCTGCTTAATAATTCTCGGGTTGTTAAGCGGGCCGACCGCTGCGGCGGCTTTTACATTGTCGTTTTTGGCGTTGGGGCCAAAGCGTGCAGTAAAGGCAGGCTCCGTAACATTCGGGATATAGCCGGGCTTGAGAAAGGGATAAAACCGGAACGCTTGATTCAAAACTACCGGATTCAAAACCCAGACAACCTTGTCATGGGTCTCTTCCGTCGCATTTGCCGGCATGCCCAGCGCGAACAGCAGGGCAACCAGCGCTTCCCGGGACCAATCCAACAGACGGGTGGGCACGCTGTAATGCTGCATCAGGAAAAGCCAGCCCCAGTAGGAGTGCGTTTTGTCTTCGGAAAAGGGGAAATAGGGGACATTGCCCAAGTAAGGATAGGCAAGCGAGCGAAATTTGGACAAGTAGACAATTTCGGATTGGGCCCCGAGCCCTCTGGCGATAGACGGCTCGAGGTTGAAGGTCGTACTTTTGGTTCCTCTGAACCAAAGCTCGCAGGACCGGGGCTTTTGGGGCGGGCACACCATCCGATAAATTTGATCGACGGCCTTTAAAAATTTCTCCACGGTATCTACGCCGGTAATTTCGAAAATATTGTTTTGTAATACTTGAACAGGTTTGGCGGGCTTCAACATGCTGACGTTCCTCCTCGGCTCATATACACCCAGACTATGTGCGAATGCCTATAGAGGTTCGTCGGAATATGGGGATCCGGATACGAATAGGGAGAAACGGCCCCTGGCAGGAGCACAAGAATTTTTGGAGTGAGCCTCATACGATGCAGGATCAAGAGTAAGGAGTGAGGTTCATTTGGCTACTATAAAAGCTGGGGATTGCGTCGGCATCCTTTACTTTACTACGATGGGGGCGCCGGCTACCGTCCACGATGGCGTTTTGGTTTCCCCCAATAGCCTGAATCCGGCAACGTATAGCGGACCTGTTACCATTTTGCATTACAACATCAACAGGAAAACGGGACACCTGTTCCGCCAGTTGATCACGGTTACGCCTATTGAAATTCGAAAAACACCCTTTAAAAAGAGCGATCAGAAAGGGCGCTGCACCGGTACGGTCCCTTCGCCCGCCATACCGGCCGGCTCATGCGTTGCCGTCAAATTCAAAGTGCCTCAATCACCCGCATTCCCGGCAGGAAGGGAAGTGAAAAACGGCAGATTACTTTGTCCGATCAAAAATGGGAATACGCCCCCAAACGAAGTATGGATCTATCATTGGTTAGTGCGAAATCCGAACAGCGATTCTCCGAGCTTAAGATTGGAATTGAAAAAATATACCGGTGTTACGTATGTGGAAAAAGCAAGGGTATTTCCTCTCCCGAAATCCGGAAAACGGATAACTCGAATGGTCAAGAAAAAAATCGGTTGATATAAAAAATCCTCTCCCGGTCTAAGGCCGCAGGGGATTCTCTTTTTCATCGCCGGGAAAGTTCATCGGTTCAGCCTCCTTGGCAACAGATCGCGTCGGGCGTTCCATGGACGGCGGTCTACTACAGGCTAAGGGCGATCCGATCGCCGATCTCTACGAAGCCGCCCCTATATAGGGAACCAGTCTTTCACAGTTGTACAACGATCCCTTATCGGAACGGCCCTGGGTCAGGTCTGCATACAGGCAGCTGAGTTGAATTAGAAGAACGTTCCCCAGGAAAAAACCTCCATCCAGCATTCGCAAGAATGCATAGATAGAGGTTATGGTCATTCTCAACCCATATCGCTGCCAGTTATGGTTTGTCTTGAAGCATGCGGACCAGCACTGCAACGGCTTCCGCCCTTGTGGCCGTACTTGACGGTTCGAATCGGTTATTGGAGCGGCCTTGGATAATGCCTTCTCGTTCCGCTTTCGCGACATACCCTTTCGCCCAGTCCGGAATGTCCGCATCGTCCAAGAACGAGGTCACCCCGTACGAAGCCGTTATTTTCCAGCCTCGGATCAGCATGGTGACCATCTCCGCCCGGTTGATCTTCTCGTTCGGACGCAGCGTCTCATCTTCATAGCCTTCAATGATGCCTGCCCCGACAGCAGCGGACAATTCAGCCGTCGCCCAGGCAGGGATGTCTGCCTGATCCGCGAAATTGTCCAAGACAGCTGTGTTCCCCGAATCTTGCAGCTTCATTGCACGTTCTACCATCAATGCGAATTGCAGCCTCGTCACCTCATCGTCCGGCAAAAATTTGTCGATCGAAGGGCCTTGAACTATGCACAGCTGCGAAGCCGATTCGATGTCCGATTTCGCCCAATGGTTCTGGATATCACTCCAGGTGAGCTTTGTACAAGCAGCCCCGCCCGACTGTTCCGGCGGCTTTTCCGTATCCGGCTTGTCTACAGGAGGATTTGTCGGATTAACGGGGGTCGTTGGTGTTGATACGCCTCCGCCACTACCGTCACTGGAATCCAAGTCTCCATCATCTGTTGGCGTCGAAGCTTCAGCTTCGCGGGTAATCATGATCGTATACGTCTTATCTGTCACTTGGTCCTGAGCCGTGACCGTTACTTTGACCTCGTTGTTCCCAACGTTCAGCGGAATTGCTTGCGACGGCATGCCACTTGCTACCGATGCGCCGTTCACCGTCACCGTCGCATTCGGATCGTATACGGACGGCGTAACCGTCAGGTTGTTCATACTGCCCGACACCGTAGCCGTATAGTTCGTCGTTCCACTGTTGAACGTCGGCGACAGCTCACCTTCCGAGATTACCAGGCCGCTCAGGTTTGCACTGGAAACGGTCACCGTACTCGAATTGGTAAAGTTCCCTTCTTCCGTCGTCGCGGTTATGGTCGCTGTGCCGAGGCCAACCGTTGTAACACGCCCGCTTGCGTCTACGGTCGCGATGGCGGTATCGGACGATGTCCACTGCACGTTCTTGTTGAAAGCATCATCGGGCTGCACATTGGCACTCAGTTGTCCGGCACTTCCTCCCAGCACAAGCGGCAGGGTAGCCGGCGTCACAACCACGCCCGTTGTGGGTACATACGTGTAGGAGATGGTCAATTTCGGTCGGCTGGTCTGCGTGGTTGAATCATCCGAATGAAAGCCTCTATGCCACGCCATCACTCCAGAGTCCAATTCCGTAACCTGCAACATGAACCCATAATTATCCGCAGTGCCGTCAACCCATTGCTGCACAAGAGCGGTTAGATCCAGACTGCTTATGGAATTGGCTAGTCTGCCGTCCATCGATTGTATGGTGACAGGAGTCGGATCATAGACCGCAGCGCCGACCGAGTTATTCCATGTAATCGTTGCTTCATCCCAAGGAACTGTGATTTTATGGACAGCTACATTTGCGCTCGTAGATGAAACGCCGTTAGAAAAAGTGGTCAATTCCAGCGTCGCGCTGTCGATCGTTGCATGTCGCGGTATGGATGAAAGATTGAATTGCATAAAAGGAGCCCGAAGGTCCAACAGGGTTTTTCTAATGGAAAATATGGTATCTGTACCGTAATTATCGTCAGGATTAGCAAAGGTGATAAAGGTACTCTGATTGCCCGCATACCCGTCAAGACCCTCCTGAAACACTTTTGTCTCCGAAGCTGCCAAAGCCGGAGCCGGAAAAAACAACAATCCCATCAAAGTAGAAAGAACCAGGGCTGCGCTAAGCGCAACCGAAACAAATGGCCGCAACGACCGCAGTCGAGGACGAGTCCACATTTTACATACCTCCTGTTGTGAATAAGATGCATATTGAGATTGTGAAAAGAAAGAGTCGTATCTGCACGATCTTAAGTCATCCCCGACTGTTTCGAAACCTCTTTTCCATCTCAAGTTTCTTCAAATTTGTAGCCGATCCTTAAGCCCCAGGGGATGGCGGCCCTTTTAAGAAAAAACTCGAACGTTATTTTCACCTCCTTCCAGCATCCAACGGTTATCTCCGTTAACAAACACAAAAAACCCCCGTCTGGTCAGCACAAAGCAAACAGACGGAGGTCAGTCCTCCGTTGCGGGCAGCTGGCTGGCATCGCGGACGTGCAAGTCCGTTTTAGCCCCTGTAGCTTTGCGTCTCCGCTTTTCAGCGGGTTTGCCTTTATTCCAATGTTCTATTTAATTCTACAAATCTTTACAAGGAAAAATATATCAATAAGTATAGATGATTTGTATAGGTCTGTAGTTATATTATCGGAAGTTTTTTCTATCCATTTAGCCCTATGTGGTGGACTTATCCATAATATGAGCGGGTAGGCGTTCCGTTATTTTGCGGCGATTGCTTCGGGAGAAGCGAGACGCGTGCCGCCGGACTTTCGTTCGGAGGCGAAAGCGAGAAATATCTTACTCCTTGGGATTGTTGATACGAATTTTCTTGGCTTCGTCATTAATTCTGTATGGTCCGAAGGAAGAAGGTTCAATGAGAATAGAAAAAGAGGCCTCCCTTAAAAAGGGAAGGCCTCTTTTTGCTGGGAATAACAGGTGCTCTTCAACCAAAGCTGACTCGGCTGCATGAATAGCAAATTTTTTGTATTTGTTCTGTCATCATTTATTAGGCTATAGCCTGTTATTGTAAATTTTGCAGTCCATTAAATAGGTAAACGCATAGGATAAAAAGTAAACAATGAAATCATAAGAGGAGAATGAATAAGCATGTACTATAATTCTTGCCGTCGTTATCAAGGGTATAATCCTATGCGTAGCAACTGGATCAACCACTATTGGGGTTATAATCCTTATTATTACAATGGGTACAGGAACGACAGTAATCACACTGGAAATATAATGCTAAGAGATTACGGTCCGAAGCCTTTTGTAGTGAATATAGATCAGGCAGCAAAGCAAAATCATACTTACCGTACCGCTTTATGGACAGGGAAGCATCTTCAAGTGACTCTGATGAGTATTAATGTCGGTGATGATATCGGACTGGAGGTCCATCCGACGACTGACCAATTCATACGGATTGAAGAAGGCCAGGGGCTTGTTCAAATGGGTGATCGGAAAGACCGGTTGGATTTTCAGGAAATGGCCTATGACGGCTACGCCATTATGATACCTGCCGGGAAATGGCACAATGTAACCAATACAGGCAACACCCCCCTTAAAGTTTACGTGATCTACGCGCCGCCGGAGCATCCATTTGGCACCGTTCATGAAACCAAAGCAATGGCGATGTCTGCTGAAGGATAGTTAAATCGAATAGCAAAGCTGCTAATATGTATCCCGGCGTGGAACCCATGCCGGGATAATTGCATTCAACGGGCCCTCCAGCATTTAAATAGCTGCACGTTCGAACATGTTTTGCCTGGAAACTAGCGAGTATGAGAGTTTTTTGTGAGAAGTAGTTGATAAATTAGAATACAAGTCCATATAGAAGTGGATAAAACAATAGAAAAAGGTGAGGGAAATGTCGCGTTTATTGAAGCGCATGCTGATCTTCGGTCTGGTAATGGTATGGGCATTCGCCGGATTGAAGGCGGCACCGGTGCAGGCAGCATCCGAGTGGAAGGATGTGAGCAGCATTCACGAAGGGGGATACATAGCAGACAATGCGATCGCTACATACGACGGCAGTCCTTATGTCGCTTATATCCAGACGGAAAACAATAACCCAAGGGTGAAGGTGAAGAAATTCAACGGGAGTACCTGGGAGCCGGTAGGCAGCGAATCCATCTCAGATGATAATCATAGCCACATCTATACCGTCCAAATGAGCATTAGTAATGACGGGATCATTTATGTTGCCTATACGGCCAATACGAATCAAGGGGATAGGTTGTACGTGAAAATGTATGACGGAAACGCTTGGTCTTTGGCGGGAAATACCACATTCTTTATAGGAACCGTAATGGAGCAGTACTCTCTTTTTGTTGACGGAGGCGTTCCTTATCTTTCTTATTCGATAGGGAAAGTGATTGTTATGAAGTTGGAGGATGGGACCTGGAAGACCGTCGGCAACGCACAGCTCGGCCAGCAAACTCAGGCTAACGATCTGTATGTCTATCAAGGAACACCCTATGTGGTTTACCAGGAAATAAGCCCAATATCTATAGTAGTGGAAAAGCTGAATGGCAATACGTGGGAGAAAATAATAGGCGGATCTTCCCAGGTTCAGTTGCCATCTAGCCACCTTTTTTTTCCTGATTTCGTGCAAAACCCCAAAATTTACGTTGACAATGGAACGCCTTACGTTGCCTACAATCATCAAAATTCTTCCAATCAACAGTATGTTAACGTACGGAAATACAACGGAAGTGAATGGGAAAGCGTAGGTGCAGTCCATTTCTCGGAAATGTCGCCCATGTACATCAACTTCGTAAAGGCGAAGGATTCGTTTTACGTATCGTATTTCAAAATTGACATGCAGGGCGGAACGTATGTTTCAAAAACGTTGGTCCATCAGTATGCAAATGGAAGCTGGACGGTGATCGGCAACCAGGAGACGTTTCCGAACAACAGTGGCGGGCTCACCCTTTATGGGAACAACAGCGCGCTTTATGCTGCACACAACCCTTTTGACATTGCCAATCCAAATTCAGCTCAATTAACGCTCAAGGCAATTCCGTTTGGCCTGCAAGTCAGCAGCTTCAGTCCGTCCGCGAACGCGACCGGTGTTCCACTGAAGACGGAACTGAGCCTCACCTTCAACGAGAACGTAACGGCCGTGAGCGGGAAAAGCATCATCATCCGCAAATCGTCGGATAACAGCGAAGTGGAGAAAATCGGGGTTCATGATGCGCAGAAGGTGAGCATTTTGGGAAATACGGTAAAAATTCAGCCCAAACTGCTGGAGAGCGGTACCAAGTTTGATGTATATATTGAGGCTGGGGCGTTTCAGAATCAGGACAGCAGCATCTACGAAGGGATATCGACCCCTGGGGTATGGAGCTTTACGACTCTTGTTAAGGGAGATATGAACGGGGACGGGAAGGTTACACCCGCAGATATTCTTCTTGTCAATCAATACATACTCGGGAAAATCTCTTTGACTGCCGAGCAACTCGAAATAGCCGATCTGAACGGCGATGGAGCAGTGAATGCGGCAGACACGGTGATCATGATGAACATTTACCTGGGAAGGCAGTGAAAGAATTGGATAAACGTCGATATGGAACCAGACAATGGTTGCACCAAATGCTTATTTTTATCGTGGTCTTGTGCATGACGGCTTCATTCGGACCGATGGGCGGAGCTGAGGCTGCTACGGCGACAGGCGTGAAGGCTGAAGCGGTCGGGGCGTCAGGCGAACCGGGAAGTACGGTAAGTGTATCAGTCTACATGGAGCCGGGAACGACACCCGGTGTAGACGATTATATTCTCGGATACAACATCGAATTGTCTTACGACACTCAGGTGTTTGAGCTTGTTCAGGGGAATTCAGCGGTAACGAATGAAGCGCCGATGCCGCCACCGTCCCTTTCTCCATTTCATACAGATACATCCGTGGCCGGAACGATTAAGGTTGCGGCTACGGGTTTAACCGACTTTGGGTTTCTTAGCTCCAAGCAAAAGATATTCACGGTTCAACTGAAAATAAAAGATAACGCGGTACCGGGCGACTCCCTTATAAACTTCACCTCTGCGAAATATACGATGGACGATACGGCTTTCACCGCTATTCCCGGACTTGCCGCCGGTACGGTACGCGTTAATCCGCTTGCGCCCGAAACGGTGAGCCTTGTGATCGGCAGTGTCAGTGGAGCGCCAGGCGAAACAGTCGATGTGCCCGTATCTGTAAGCGAGGCTTCGAGTGGAGTAGGTTCTTACGGAATGGAAATCGGCTATGACGCAGCCTCGCTGGAAGTGACCCGAATAACAGGCCAGTCCGGCGACACCTTCGATTCCGTATACGACAACACTTCCGGCTCGCTCAAAGCCGCCTGGGCGGACCAGAGGGGCGGCGATGCTCTCATAACGGCAGGACAAAAGCTGTTTACGGTCTCCTTTCGTATTAAGGACGGGGCTATGACCGGGGATAAAGCTATAACCTTGATGGGAAACCGTCCGGAACAATTTACCGTGACCGACGGATCGGCGAAGGAAATGACGAAAACGCTGCAGTCCGGTAAAGTTGAAGTTGCGTTTCATTTGAAGGCGGCTGCGGGCGACGGCACCGCTCTCTTGAACTGGAACAGCGTAACTGGAGCGACCTACTACAATCTATATATGGGTACAGCAAGCAGCATTTACGACGCAACCTACAAAGCTTCCGTTACACAAACAACCTATAGCGTGAACGGCTTGACGAACGGGAGCACTTACTATTTCGTAGTCAAAGCCTACAATGCCGGCGGATGGATATCCGATTCCAATGAGGTCCGCATCAAGCCGGACACGGCAGTGGCGCCGACGTTGACGAAGGTGGGGATCGCGAGCAGCAATGCCACCCCGTCGGTTGCCAAGAAAGGGGACGCAGCGACTCTAACCTTCACCGCCAGCGAGAGCTTGCAGAATCTGCCCGCAGTCACCATTGCAGGCCAGACGGCCAGCGTGACCAGCTTGGGCGGTAATGTCTACCAAGCGGAATATTCGTTTACAGGCGATGAAGCGGAAGGGCCTGTTCCGTTCACCATCAATTTCGCCAACTTGTCCGGAAACATGGGGGCGAGCGTACATACAACTACGGATGGCAGCGGCGTATTGTTCGATCAGACGGCGCCTGCAGGTACAATGAGCATTAACAGCGGAGCAGAGAGCACCAGCTCGGCTTCCGTCAGCTTGATGATTGCGGGTAGCGACGGTGCGGGTTCGGGCGGTGTCCGGATGCGCTTCTCTAACGACAATGCGGTCTGGAGCTCATGGGAAGCGATTGCCGGTACGAAAGCATGGACATTGAGCCCGGGCAGCGGCGCCAAGAGAGTGTACATGGAGTTGACGGATGCGGCGGGCAATGTAACAACACCCGCGATTAGCGCCGGGATTACTTTGCGTCATTCGTCCGACGGCGGGGGCGGTTCATCGTCCGGCTCTTCGCAAGGCGAGACCATCACCGTTCATGTAGAAAACAGCGGCAACGGCGGAATTGTGTCCACGGTGGTCATCCATCGTACGACTGGAGCGGACGGACGGAAGAAGGATGAGATTTCCCTTACACCGGGACAAGCGGACAAGCTGGTCGATCAACTGAAAGCTGCCGGTTCCGACTCTGCCAGAATCGTCATTCCCGATCCCAAGGATGAGGTTTCCGGGCTTAAAGTCGTATTGCCGAAGGAATCAGCGGGCAAATTGGCGGATAATCAAGTGAATCTGGAGATCAGCACGAATAACGTGCGTCTTGTTATTCCGGGCGAGTCATTGCAAGGATGGAAGGAAGACATCTACTTCAATATCGTGCCGCTCAAAACAGAAAGCGAGCGCAGTGAAGCAGAACAACGCGCAAGAATGGAGCCGATTGTGCGTGAAGCCGCGGGAAATGCAATAATCAACGTTTTGGGTCGTCCCATGAAAATCGAGACGAACATGCAGAACCGTCCGGTTACACTCGTAATGCCGCTGCCCGAGTCGGGTCTAAGCGGGCAGCAGCTTAAAGAGTTGGGCATCTTCATCGAGCATAGCGACGGGACAAAAGAGCTGATACGAGGCGAAATCGTCCCATACGATCCAACGGGCAAGCCGGGCATTCGGTTTACCGTGACTAAGTTCAGCACGTTTACGGTCGTTCAGCTAGGATCGCAAGCAAGCAAAGGGCATCATGCGTATATGACAGGCTATCCGGACGGCACGTTCGGGCCGGACAAGCCAATAACGCGCGCAGAAATGGCAACTGTGTTATCCCGGCTGTTCGGTAAGGATAAGGGCAGCGCGCCGTCTGCCAAAACCTTTACGGATACCGCGCCTTCTCACTGGGCGAAAGCGGCTGTCGATCTGGCGGCGGACAGCGGACTGATGGACGGTTATCCGGATGGCAGCTTCAAGCCGGAACAAGCAATTACGCGCGCTGAGGCGGCAAGCATTGCAGCTCGTTTGATCACAGCTGCGGAAGGCGGCGGCAGCTTTTCCGACACTGTAGACCACTGGGCGGCCGCAGAAATTGGGAAAGCGATGGCAGCGGGAATTGTCAGCGGATACGGTGACGGCACGTTCCGGCCGGAGCGGACTCTCACGCGCGCCGAAGCGGTAACGATGCTTAACAAGCTGGCAGGTCGGGAGCCATTGTCCGTATCAGATGCTGCATGGAGCGATGTGTCTGAGCATCACTGGGCGTTTAAGCACATTCAAGAGGCGTCGGTGGATCATGCTCATGAGACGGTACCCGGCCACGGAAAGTAATAGAGCAAGCCAGTCTCAGCTTGGAAGGGAAACAGGTATAGAGTCGGGTTAAGCGGCACATGAGAAGACGTTGGACGGCAGGGAGATAACATGCTCTCTGCTTTTTTTTGTCTCATACTTGCATGATCGGATAACCCGACGCCGTTGTCTTCAGCATGCCGTGCAGGTACTGCTTTCGATTGCATTCGGTTGTTTTGTATCCGCCGTTTTTTAGCAAGCCTCATATCGAAGGGGATTTACAATTACTTAACATTCGCAAATAATCATTTAATTATATAATTATTTACAAATATTAAGGGGTGTGAGAAAATGAACAGCAAAGCGGCTCGATTTTATTTTCTTTGCGGTCAAAACCGTTGTCGCAGCCAGATAGCAGAAGCTTTTGCCAAGTATTATGGCGGAGAGCATATCGTCGTTGAAAGCGCCGGATTGGAGCCATCCAATACACTGCATCCTTTTACGATTGAAGTCATGCAGGAGGTGGGGATCGATCTTTCGCAGAATGTTAGTAAAAAAATAGATATGAATTTTTTTATTTCCGCTAACGCGATTGTCAAACTATGTGAGCAAGTCGTCGAGCGTTGCCCGATCGTACCATTTCATATCCGAAACGAAGAATGGAACATTACAGACCCCTTGGCGATTGAAGGTTGCACTCTACAGGATGTTAGGGCGGCGCGTGATGAAATCCGGGAAAAGGTCATTGGTTTATTGAAAGGGATGAAAATCCCTGTCGTTTAGAAAGGAGTAGCAAGCATGATTTCGATTGAAGAGATGGCCGATGTATTGAAGTTGCTGGGCGATAAGAACAGGCTTACGATTGTCGCCCTGCTGAATGAGAAGGAACTGTGCGTCTGCGAGATCGTCGAGCTGTTACAAACGAGTCAGCCGAACATTAGCCAGCATATGCGCAAATTAAAAGACGGCGGCCTCGTCAAAGAGACCAAAAGAGGGCAGTGGGTATACTACTCCTTAACTATTCAAGACAAGCCCTACATCGCGGAAATTCTGAACCGGATTCCTTCGCAAAAAGAAAAAATGCAATCGACGATCTGCGAGGAGAATGAATGCTGCAATTAATTCAGGAGGGCTTTTATGGTTTACATCGCTTTTCTTATTTTTTTACTCACCTTAACATTTGTGATTTGGCAGCCAAAAGGATTGAATATCGGCTGGTCGGCTAGCGGCGGAGCCATTCTCGCATTAATTTTCGGTGTAGTCAGCTTCGCGGACGTCGGTACCGTTACCGGCATTGTATGGAACGCCACTTTGGCGTTTGTTGCCATAATTTTAATCTCGCTGGTGCTCGATGAGATCGGATTTTTCGAATGGGCAGCGCTGCATATGGCGCGGCTTGCACGCGGCAACGGACTGCTCATGTTCGTCTTTATCGTGTTGCTGGGATCGGCTGTCGCAGCTCTGTTTGCAAACGACGGCGCGGCCTTAATCATAACACCGATCGTGCTTGCAATGGTACGCGCGCTTAAATTTGAGGAGAAGATGATTCTTCCGTTTATTATGGCAAGCGGCTTCATTGCCGATACCGCTTCTTTGCCGCTTGTCGTAAGCAATTTGGTGAATATCGTATCCGCCGATTACTTCAATATCGGTTTTGTGGAATATGCGAGCCGTATGATCGTACCGAATTTTTTCTCGATCCTGGCCAGCCTCCTGGTACTGTATTTGTATTTTCATAAAAGCATTGCGAAAAGCTACGATCTCTCCGAGCTAAAAAAGCCGGAAGAAGCGATCAAGGACAAGAGATTGTTCCGACTATCCTGGGTAATATTAGCAGCTCTCCTCGCTGCCTACTTTGGCAGTGAATTTTTATCCGTTCCCGTGTCGATCGTTGCCGGGCTTGCCGCGATTGCTTTCCTTATGGCTGTGAGAAGAAGCCCTGTCATTCAGACATGGACGCTCGTCAAGGGGGCTCCTTGGGCTGTCGTCATCTTCTCCATCGGTATGTACGTCGTCGTGTATGGGCTCCGGAATGCCGGTCTTACCGATACATTAGGCAGTGTCATTCAAGCAGTCGCGGACAAAGGGCTATTCGCCGCTGCCGTAGGTATGGGGTTTATCGCAGCGATTCTATCCTCGGTTATGAATAACATGCCGACCGTCATGATCGACGCATTGGCCATACAAGGCACGCATACCGAAGGGATGATTCGTGAGGCATTAATCTATGCCAATGTGATCGGTTCGGATCTGGGGCCGAAAATTACCCCGATCGGATCTCTGGCAACCTTGCTCTGGCTGCATGTGTTAGCGGCGAAAAACGTGAAGATCGGATGGGGGATGTATTTCAAGATCGGCATTCTTTTAACCGTCCCCACTTTGTTTATTACTCTCGTCGGTCTTTTTGCGTGGCTTTACTTGCTTCAATCCACGAACGTTCATGTATGGCTGATCATCGTGACTATCACAGCAGCCCTTGCGATGGCTACCATAATCGCCGTGAAGTGGGCATTAGGAAGCAAGCATAGAGGAAGTCAAAAAGTCTAACCCAAATCGGAAATTGAAAGGAGACATGTACGATGGAGAAGAAACCTCTTGTTTATTTTTTATGCACCGGCAATTCGTGCAGAAGCCAGATGGCGGATGGATTTTTAAAAGCGTTGGGTGGCGAAAAATATGAAGTGAAAAGCGCGGGGCTGGAGGCGCATGGCCTAAATCCGCGTGCGGTCCAGGTGATGAAGGAAGCCGGCGTAGATATAAGCCGGAATACGTCCGATGTGATCGATCCGGAACTGTTGAATCGCGCCGATTACGTGATTACCTTGTGCGGACATGCCGACGAGCATTGTCCCGTGATCGCTAACAAGAATGTAACCAAGTGGCATTGGGGTTTTGATGACCCGGCAAAAGCAACCGGAACCGAGGACGAAGTCATGGAACAATTCCGGACTGTCCGGGATTCGATTCAAAACCGGATTAAGCAATTTGTAAAAGAAGGGAAGTGAACGTCTCCTATGATCAAAAGGATGCATGTTGCTTTGAACTGTACCGATCTGAAGAAGTCTCTTGACTTCTATCGGGCTTTTTTTGGAGCAGAGCCAAGTAAAATCAAGGATAACTATGCTAAATTCGAGCTCGGGGAACCGGCCCTTCATTTTTCATTAAATGTCCGCCCTTTCGAACAAAAGGGTGTATTGAACCACCTGGGTTTCCAAGTCAATAACACCGAAGAAGTGCTCGCTATGGGGGAACGGCTGCGTCAAAGCGGGCTTCTGCTCATTGACGAGATGAATACGACTTGCTGTTATGCGGTTCAGGATAAAGTTTGGGTATACGATCCCGACGGAAATGCCTGGGAGATTTTCTACACAAAAGAGGATTCCGAATTTGAATCGGCGGGAGAAGCCCGGGACTTGTCATTGTGCTGTGCTCCGCCATCGGCACCGGTTCAGGTGAAGTTCGAATCTTTTAAAAAAGGGGTATAGTCCGTGACTATCGAAAAATCGTACCATGCTCTAATTCCGAATCGCATATTTATGGGTGGAGCAGCAGACGTCGAATCCATGGTAAAAAACGAAGGCATTGATGTTGTTGTTGATCTCCGAGGCGAAGCGACTGAACGTGCCTATCCGAGTGACCAGGTGCAATGGGTTCAGATCCCGTTGGCGGATCGTTCCAGCCAGCCCCAGGAAGAAGCATTTCGGCAAGCCATTCAAGCGGTGACAGAGGCATACCGCCAGAATAAAAAAGTAGCCTTTCATTGCGGCGGGGGAAAGGGAAGAACGGGTACAGTCGCTGCTGGAACCTTACTTGCTCTAGGATTATGCCAAACGGTCGATGAGGCTGAAGCCAAAGCAAAAGAGATACGAAACGTGATCGAATTGAAACCGGCACAGAAAGAATCGCTGTTGAGATTGTACCCAAACCGATAAACAGGAATGAAACCACTTGTTTGAGAAAGTGGTTTTTTCTTTTTATACAAGACCAAATCATAGGAAAATTAATGGTTGCAATTTGCAAGTAAATGCGATATAACTATTGCAGGAGGCGAAAGAGCATGGAAAATATTCGCGAGCTGTTTCAAATCATGACCCGCCGATTTGGTTTTCTAAATAAAAACTGCTGTACAGCCGGCGGATTGGACATTTCCTTGATCCAGAGCCACATCATCTATGAGATTGATCATCAGCACAAACCATCCATGCAACAGGTAGCAGAAGCATTAGGTACCGATATTACAACTTTTAGCCGTCAAGTTCAGTCGTTAATCAAAATGAACTTGGTGAAAAAGGTTCCCGATCCGGATGATCGGAGAGTATATATTCTTTCTTTGACCGTAGAGGGGAAATTCGTTGCAACGACGATCGACCAGCAAATGAATGCATATTTAAACGAGATCTTCTCACACATGAACGATTTTGAAAAAGAGACTGTACTTCGTTCGATCAAGCTGCTGAATGAGGCGATGGCAAAATCCGGCTTATGCTGCACACCCCCTATGGGGTAATCTTTTTTGGTACATAGTTGCAATTTGCAAATAATTTGAAGGGTGATGACAATGGCTGAGGTATGGGACACAATCGTAATCGGGGGAGGGCAGGCAGGGCTAGCTTCCGGATTTCATTTGAGCAGGAACGGTCTGAAGTTCATGATTCTTGAGGCAAGCGATCAGCCGGCAGGTTCGTGGCCTCAATATTATGACAGTTTAAAGCTTTTTTCACCGGCACGCTTTTCCTCTTTACCCGGAATGAAAATTCAGGGGGACCCCGACCGGTATCTCCGGAAAGAGGAAGTTATCCGTTACTTACAGGACTATAGGGAAAAGTATCAGCTGCCAGTTAGATTAAATAAACGTGTGGTGTCCGTCGAGAAAAGCGGTGATGTGTTCACAGTCCATACAATGACCGGGGACTTGTACCAGACCAGAACGATGATTAACGCAACGGGTTCCTTTCACAATCCGTATACCCCCGTCATTCAGGGGAGAACCGAGTTTAAGGGCGCGATCATGCATTCCTCCGAGTACCGCAATCCGGATCGTTAAGGAGCCTCTCTAAAAAGAGCAACTGATACCGACCTGCGCGGAAAATGGTTATGGAATATCCGATGGTGCAAGCTGGTTTCCGGTCTCCGGAACGGGGACTTTCGGAATTGCCGATTGCGTAAAACCGGGGAGACGTGTAAGGAGCTTGCAGAAAACGTTGTCCGCCGGGCCGCTTCCCGCTAATCCGTCTTTCTAATAAAACGAACGAGCAGCATCCGGAACAACAGGATGTGGTAAAGCGTGCCCGTCGCCGCAAGCAGCAGTGCAGCGGGCAGATCGGACGCGGACCCGGCGAAGTAGGCTTTGGACGACCAGTAGGCCGGAAAGACGGCGCCCAGCGCCTGGATCGGGAACGGAATAAAATAAGCGATGACAGGGCCGAAAACAAGCAGTCCGACTCCTTTGGACAACGCCATGCCTTCCACTTTGTTGGATGCGTAAGCGCCCAGAAACAAAGACATAACCGGTGCGGAGAGCGCCGCCATCGGCAGGATCATCAACATATTCCACAGGCGCACCGGGACTAACCCGGAGCAGGTGAGTATGAAGACGCTGTAGACGACGGACAGCAGCACCGGCAGGAAGAGCCGATACCGCAAATATCCTCGTTTCGATAAAGGCGTAACCGCATAATAGTCGATCAGCTTCTCGTCCCGCTCGTCGAGCATCAGGAAACCCGTCATGACCCCCAGAATGAGCGGTGTCAGAAACAGCGCGATACTCAGGATCAGATCATAATGGACGGTCAGGTCGAAGCCGGTCCGTCCCTCCAGAAGCATGGCGCCGGCCGGGACTCCGAACCGGAGCACAACTAATAGAAGCAGCGGCGCGAGCAGATAAAAGGCGAGCATAGGGTCCCGGGTTACTTGCCGCAGATCCCCGCGAATCAGATGGAACGTTCGGTTCATCGTCCTTCGGCTCCTTCCCCGATTTTATAAACGAGAAACCGGTAAACAGAGTTCCGGGTCCAGCCATAAGCGAGCCCGATCCAAGCCAATAGCAAAACCGCGCTATACAGAAGCTGAGCCGGACTTGGAGCGGAGAAGGGCGCGCCGATGAGCAGAAGCGATCCGTAGGTTGGCAATACCGCAAGCAGCGGGCTGCTCCATATTCCGGCCGTTTCCAGGACTGGCAGCATGAACAGTAGTGTCGCAAAGGTAGACAGGAAGAAAAAGCCGTTTAACGTCTTCACCCGCACCGCAACCCCGAGACCGATAAACGTAAAAAACACCGAGGTCATGGCTACGCCGATTAGCAGCCATACGGGATTCGTGCCGAAGCCGAAGGCAGAGGCATGGATGATCCAACTGGTAGCAACAGACAGCACCGATAGCGATAGCGTTTTGGACCAAATATACTCTTCCGGCGTATAAGGTGTCACAAATAAGCTGTCGTGGATGCCTTGCCCTTTCTCAAGCAGGACGAGTCCGCCGATAAAGAAAAAGCCGAGCATGCTCGGGTCGGAGAACGTGAGCAGGATGTTCGTTTTCTCCAGGTAGCTGTCCGGCAGCAGCTGCATCAGGACGATATAGGCCACAGCGACGAGGGAATAAGCGTAATAAAAGCCGTGACGGAATTGCAGCAAAACATCGTATCGGAACGCCGCAGCCAACCTCATCCCAGACACCTCCCCGTAATGTTCACAAATATATCTTCCAGGGAAGCTTCCTGGGTATGCATCGTCTCGATCGTTCCGCTGCGGAGCAGCCGGATAAACGCAGGATCGTTGCCGATCGTCCGCAGATCGAACGAGGCTCGCTTGAGCGACGAATCTTCCTTGTACTCGATTTGGACTTCCTTCCGGCCTTGGCGAACCTTCAGCTCGCGGGGGGAATCGATCAGACGGATGTCTCCGTCTACGATGAAAGCGACGCGGTCGCACAGCTCTTCGGCGGCGCTCATGTTGTGCGTGGTCAGAAGAATCGTTGTGCCTTCGCGTTTTTTCCGGAGGATCAGCTCCTTCAAGCTTTTGGCATTCACCGGGTCAAGTCCCGATGTCGGTTCGTCCAGAAACAGCAGGCCCGGTTTATTCAGAAGAGCCCGGCACATGTTCAGCCGCATTTTCATTCCTTTGGAATAATCGGCTACTTTCCTATGAGCGTACGGTTCCAGCCCGAGCATGGCCAGCAGGTTCTTCGGATCTTCCGTCTCACCGGAATATAACGAGCGGAATAAATTCAGATTCTCGATGGCCGTAAACCGGGCGTAAAAGTTGGGGAACTCGAAGGCGACGCCGATGTTCTCGTAATAATCGTTCCGCACCTCCCTAAGCTCTTTGCCGATGACGCGAACGCTTCCTGCATACGGCTTGAGGACGCCGATCAATATTTTTTGGATTGTGCTTTTACCGGCACCGGACGGGCCCAGAAATCCGAAAATTTCCCCTTCGCGGATGGAGAAGTCGAGTCCTTTAAGCGCAGGCTCCTTAACTCCCGGATACCAAAACTGCAACTGTTGCACCTCAATCATCGGTTTCCTCCTCTTCGGCAATCAGGCCGTCCGCCACAAGACGGATGAGCAGTTCGATCGTATCCTCGTATTTGTCCTCGCCGATATGACGTTTCTGCAGGGCGAGCAGCACAAGCGAACGAAGCAGACTAACGATCGTTTCCGGATGTGCCTGGGTCATGATCCCGCGCTGCTGAGCCAGCTCGAAAATCGGAATGAAAAACCGGGTGTCGCTGTCAAAATGCTCCTTCAGCTTCTCCTCGGGTATTCCGCGGAACAACGTTTCCATACTGTCGTTGTCGTAAAGCTGGCGGATGAGCGGATGGGTCTCCATAACGGCGAACGATTCGCGTAAAAACCGTTTGAAGAGCGGCCGGGTCAGCTTTCCGGCAGATTGAAGCAAATCCAGCAGACGGCTGCGAATGGCCTGCTCCTCAAGCTGGAGAATTTCCAGATACAGCTCCTCCTTGGAAGCGAAAAACATATAAAACGATCCTTGCGCGATTCCTGCGGATTTGGTCAGGTCCGTGACGCTTGTTTTCTTAAGCCCGTGCACCGAGAACAGCTGGCGCCCATTCTCCAGCAACCTGCCGCGGATAAGCTCTTTTTCTTTGTCGGTGAATTTGCGCATATGCGGAAAACTCCTCTTTGGAAACATATGAATAATTTTATTTTATATTCACATAATAAAGTTTCTGCATGCTTCTGTCAATGATTGCCGGCAAGGTTCACCTGAAGATTGTCCAATGGAAAAGGGAAACCATCAGAGAGCCGTACTCCGGAAAACAAGCTTGTATCGCTTGATGAGGGGGCTGGGTAACCAGCCCTCTGTAGCGACAGGGCGCCGGTATCGTTCGCTGCATTCACACCGTCCGTACAACGGCTCCGTATCGGCCAACGACGCCTCGAACAGCGCGGCCCGCGACCGCCGTCGCCGTATAGCCGCACCGGTATCGTGCATCAGCCCGGGGTGCCGCTGATCGCGGAGGACGAATGTGCCGCCGGATTTCCGCTTGAGAAGCGTTGTCATTTTGCCAAGACAAAAATGCTTCACCCGCATAAGCTGAGCTAGTGCGGAGAGAAGCATTTATTGGTTGTGTTTACGGTTAGAGAGTGGTTTGCGAGGCTGTCGATTCAATGTGGACAACCCAAGTGGAAAGGGAAAAGATTACCTTCTGGCGAGTTTTGTCTGGAATCCCCTACCTTACAATCCTTATTCAATCAAGGGATTCCGGACAACCTGTTTGAGCAGAAGAAGGTAACTTTTCACTTGGAACGGCCTGCTTACACTTCTACACAATGAATCGACAGCCTCGTTTGCAGCTTTTATTTTGTCTGTAACCCGCTTGAATGACACAATAAGAGTGATCTGCAGCTTCTTCTATCGGCCGAAGGCTGTACCGTCAAGTTGCAATCCGTCACGAAGACGCAGGGGCGTCCTGCAGCTTGCGTTTGCCGGCTCTTAGCGACATGCCGAAGCAGATCAGCAGAACCATACAGGCCAGCGCATACGGATAGTTGATATCCACATCGAACAAAAATCCGGCGACGATCGGTCCGGCGATATTGCCGAGACTGGTGAAGGCCGAGTTGAGACCGGCCACGTAGCCCTGCTGATCTTTGGCCATCATGGACATCTGGGTGCTGATGGCCGGACGCAAGATGTCGATCGCCAGGAAGACGATAAACGTAACGGCGAAAATGAGCCAAAACTTATGGACGAACAGCGTGAGCAAAATAAACAAACCGGCAAAAAACAAGCAAACCGAAATGACGCGTTTCTCCCCGAAACGGTTCAGAATCCAGCTGAACGCGGTCACCTGAACGACGGCGCCGGCGATGGAGCCGAACGTGATGATAAAGGCGATATCTTTAGGCCCGAACCCGAATTTATGATCGACGAACAATCCGAAAACCGTCTCGAAGTTGGCCAGTCCGAACGACATGACAAAGACGATAACCAGGCTTAAAAAGTAAGGCTCGCGGTAGGAGTGCAGCAATTGCGAGAGAAGGCTTCTCCGTTGTTTCTCTGCGGACGCCGAATCGGCAGCCCCTTCCTTGGCCGGCAGCGACTCAGGCAAAATAAGGAGCGTGATGACGGCGGCGATCAGTCCGGCCACGGCGGCGGTATAAAAGGGGGTGCGAATCCCGAATTCGGCGATATACCCGCCAATGCCCGGACCGATAACGAAACCTGTCGTAATCGCCGCGTTAATATAGCCCATCCCGGCGGCGCGCTGCTCCTTCGTCGTGACGTCCGCGGCGTAAGCCATGACGGCGGGCATAATCAAGGCGGCGCTGACGCCGCCGAGCATCCGCGAGACGAACAGCAGCACCGGGTCGCTTGCGATTCCGAACAGCCCTTCCGACACCGCGAACACGAACATGCCGATGACGATCATCCGTTTTCTGCCGAACGAATCGGCCAGCCGCCCGGCCTGAGGCGAGAACAGAAGCTGCGTTAGCGAGAAGGCCGCTACCAGCAAGCCGACCGTGCTCCCGGTTATGCCGAGCTCGTCCATAAACATAGGCAGGATCGGTATGACGAGGCCGATCCCCGTAAAGACTAGAAATAGATTCAACATCAGGACCAGAACGGCCCCCCGATTTTTTAACAGCAAAGACATGATTAATTCCTCCAAACGATATAAAAGCAAACATACTGAATATTCATTCTAGATTATGGTGAAAAAAAGGACTAGCGGGATGGCTTGGCAACGCCGTGCAAAAACACGTCCATTGCAAGCCGGTAAGCCGCCAGCGCCTTATCCCGGTCCATATGCCGGGAATGTTGACTTAATCCGAACATCAAACTGTCCAAAATAATCGCGAGAGCCGCCACATTTGTGATCTGGAATTCGCCGTTGTCGACTCCTCGTTGGAGCAGCTGCCGATTAAAGTTAAGATAACCTTGGACCATGGCGTTAATACGCTCTTCCACATCCGAAGCTTTCTCGGCATTGTTGAAAAACTCGTCAACCGCTTTGGTCAGCGGATGATTCAATTGGTCGATCGCCAAATGTTCAGCCATTCCGTATAATTTCTCGGCGGTAGTCGGGTAGAGCGGTTCTTTGGCCAGCCATGTTTCTTCCCATTCCCGGTTCCATTCCTCGATCAGATATAAAATCAGTCCTTCTTTACTCTTGAAATGATAATAAATGTTGCCTGCGCTGCAGCCGGTCGCTTTCACGATATCTTCAATCGATGTAGCCTTGTAGCCTTTTTGCACGAACAAGGTTCTGGCCTTCTCGGCTATTTTCTTTTTGGTTTGCTCGCTTTGCAGCTTCTTTTTATTCATCCATACCGCACCACTTTCTGGCTGGCCGTGTACAGTCGCCGAATTATACTGAACGTTTATTCAGTATTCTAACCGATCAAGAGATCATTTCGCAAGGTTTGTCTCAAAAAATGTGATTCCATATGTAAAACCTATAGAAAGATAATATTTTTAATATTATCGCTATACAACAATCAGTGATAGCATACGGATAGACTCGGACTGATAGAATATAGGTGCAAATGGCAAATGGACGTATTCCGTCACAAGAATAAATACATTTGGGGAGGGAAAAGCGCGTGAACGGGACGTTTTGGCTGACGAATGTCCGTTTGGAGACCGGTTATAAGATGGAGGACGGTGCGATTACGGGAACAACGACAGATCTGTATCACCTGAGGATCGAGAAGGGAATCATTTCGGATCGGGTACTAGCAAGCGATGTGCCGTATGGATCGAAGCCGGGGGAAAGGAAAGGGAAACAGGGGCTGCCTCATCTGGATGTGCAGGGGCGGCTCGCTCTGCCTTCTTTCGTAGAGAAGCATTGTCACCTGGACAAGACGCTGCTCGGCGACCGCTGGCGCCCGGTTCGTCCGGCCCCGACCTTATTTGAACGATTCGAGATTGAGAAAGCTGCGTTGCCGCAGCTGGCCACTACGATGAAGGAACGGGCCGAGACTTTGCTCGGCATCCTTCTGCAGGCGGGGTCGACGCATGTCCGCACGCATGTCGATTTATATCCGGAGGTTGGGCTCAGCCATCTGGAAGCCGTACAGGAGGCACTGGCCTCGTTCAACGGCAAATTGTCGTACGAAATCGTCGCGTTTCCTCAGCACGGACTGCTGCGCACGCAAAGCGCCGGACTTGTGAGAGAGGCGCTGCGCCGGGGCTGCAGGCTGGTCGGAGGCGTCGATCCGCATACGGTGGATGGCGATATGGAGAAATCGCTGCAGACGATGATGGAGCTGGCGGTGGAAGCGGATGCTGATGTCGATCTGCATTTGCACGACGGCGGTCGGGTCGGGCTGGACACGATCCGGAGATTGGCGCAGTTGACGGAGGAAGCCGGCTGGCGGGGCCGGGTGTCGGTCAGCCATGCGTTCGCCTTGGGCGAAATGGAAGGCCGGGAAGCGGACGAGCTGACGCAACTGCTCGCCGATAACGGCATGACGATCATCACGAGCGTGCCGCTGGGCCGGACGATGCCGCCGATACCGTTCCTGCATGCCAATCAAGTGCCGGTTGCGATCGGCTGCGACAATATATTCGATTCATGGTCGCCGTTCGGCAACGGTGACATTCTCGAAAGAGCGGGGCGGCTGGCGGAACGGTTTGGACGAAATACGGAGCAGGCATTGGGGGAGACGCTCGGCTGGATTACGGGAGGCCGAACGCCGCTTGACCGGGAAGGACGGCAAGTGTGGCCCAAGCCCGGCGACGAAGCGAGCTTCGTGTTCGCCGAAGCGGAATGCTCGGCGGAGGCTGTAGCCCGAAGAGCGAAACGTCCGGCCGTGATGTTCAAAGGAAGCATCGTATATGGATCATTGGAGGGTGGAGCATGAATCATTCGGCTTATTGGCTCGTCAACGTTCGTTTGGAAAGCGGCTACCGTTACGAAGAGGGGGAGATTACCGGAACCGAAACGGATATGTGCAGCATTCGCATCGAGAACGGCCGGATGACGGCCATCGCTTCGGCTGCGGACAGTCTGCCGGGCGACGGGCTTCCGCTGCGTAATGCGGGAGGGCTCTTGATGCTTCCCGCTTTCAGGGAAATGCACATTCATATCGACAAAACCTACTATAGCGGGCCGTGGAAAGCGGTAAAACCGGTGACGGGCATATTCGGCAGAATCGAGGAGGAGCGGGAGCTCTTGCCGAAGCTGCTGCCTACCGCACAGGAGCGGGCGGAGAATATGCTCGCGCTGCTGCTTGGCTATGGCTCCACTCATGTCCGGACGCACTGCAATGTCGACCCGGTCGTCGGCTTAAGAAACCTGGAGGCTGCCATGCGCGCGCTTCAGACGTATTCCGGCAAGCTGACCTCCGAGGTAGTCGCCTTCCCGCAGCACGGGCTGCTTCGCTCGGATGCGGTCCAGCTCGTCCGGGAGGCGATGCGGCATGGCGCCACCCATGTCGGTGCGGTCGACCCGGCAACGGTGGACGAAAATATCGAGAAATCGCTGCAAACGATGATGGACATCGCGGTTCAGACGGATGCGGGCGTAGATATTCATATCCATGACCGCGGCGAGACGGGAATAAGGACGATGCACAGGCTCGCCGATCTGACGCAGCAGGCCGGCTGGCAGGGCCGGGTGACGGTGAGCCATGCGTTCGGTTTTGCGGGCGAAGCCGGAGCCGCCGCCGAGCTGGCGGAACGCTTCGCGGGTCTCGGCATCTCCGTCACCTCGACGGTGCCGATCGGCAGTTTGATCATGCCGATTCCGATGATGCGAGCGAAGGGAGTCCGGGTTGAGCTGGGCAACGACAGCATTACCGACCATTGGTCGCCGTTCGGCACCGGGGACTGTCTGGAGAAAGCGGGACGGCTCGCCGAGTTGTACCGGTTCGTCGATGAGCGCTCGCTCGGCGAAGCGCTGGGTTTTATCACGGGAGGCGTAACACCTCTCGATGCCGAAGGCAAACGGGTGTGGCCCGCAGCCGGCGATGCCGCCGACGCGGTGCTGGTACAAGCAAGCTGCTCCGCGGAAGCGGTAGCACGAAGAGCGAAGCGGGTGGCGGTGCTGTTCGGAGGAGAGGTTGTCTCCGGGGCGTTAGACGCCGGATAAAACGTTCCGCGGGGGAGCTGCGGCTCCCAGCGCAACAAACAAGCCGGGAGCTTCTCATTCGAGAGAAGCTTCCGGCTTGTTTTCAATCGATTAGAATAGTTAGCCGAAAATAGCAGATGCAAAAGAGGCTGTCGATTCATTACGGACAACCAAGTGGAAAGGGAAAAGATTACCCTCTGGCGAGTTTTGTTTGGAATCCCCTACCTTACAATTCTTATTCAATCAAGGGATTCCGGACAACCTGTTTGAGCAGAAGAAGGTAACTTTTCACTTGGAACGGCCTGCTTACACTTCTACAATGAATCGACAGTCTCGCAAAAGACTCTTATTTTCCTATTTTTCCAGTCAGCTCGACGTACGCGCATTCGTTCCAGCGCAGCTAAACGCAATCTGCTCCCTGAATGAGGGGAACGGGCTTCATCCAAGGTGGAGCGGTTCCCCATAACCTCTCCACGACCGGCTGGAGCGGAGGTGGCCCCGACTCCTCCCACGCACCGACCGGGTCGGAGTCGATTATTTGCCCATTGCTTGGCCAGCCGTTTCGCTTTTTAACAGCTCAACAAAATTGTGAGCGGCTTTGGACAAACGGTGGTTTTTCAGCCGGATGACGCCGACCGGAGAATACAGCTCCGCAGCCGGGGAGATTCGGCGAGCGCGGACCGGGTAGCCCGGATGCCGGGCAACCATCGTCTCCGGAACGATCGAGCAGCAAAAACCGGACGAAACCAAATCCATCAGCAGCGTAATATCGGAACATTCGCCCATAAGGTTAGGGTTCAGACGGAACCGGGAGAACGCCTCCACGATTAAATAATAAACGCCTAATCCTTCGGTGCTCGGCAGGATCAACGGAACGTCACCCAGATCGGCTAGCGACACCTCGTCACCCGGCCACTGTGTCGATTGGGAAGACGTAATAAAGTAAAACGGCTCGGCAAACAGATGAAGCACGGAAAAAGGAGACAGCTCAAGCGGCAGACGAATGATCGCAAGCTCGATGCTCCGTTCCTTGACCAGATTGCACAGATGAGCCGATTCGTTCTGCTGAATTTTATAAGTGACCTTAGGGTATTGCTTCTGGAACCGGTGGAGCATCCCGGATAGTCCCGCAACCGAAAACGTATTGATGCCGATTTTCAACTTTCCGTTTACCCCATTACCCACTTCCTTTACTTCCGTTTTCGCTTCTTCCATGAGCTGGGTCAGCTGCAGCGCATACTTATACAACGATTTCCCGGCTTCGGTCACTTCGAAATTTTTGCCGCTTCTCTCTACCAGCTGCAAGCCGAGCTCTTCTTCCATCGCTTTTAACTGCTGGCTTAACGGCGGCTGGGACATATGCAGTTTTTCGGCGGCGGCCGAGATTCTCCCTTCCTCCACGATCGCAATAAAATATCGCAGCTGCCGGATATCCATCTCTTGAAGACTCCTTTCTCGTAATAAGGGGCGAACGGATCAGGGTACTGTCTCTTGGCGGCGGATGCGCGCCCGGAGGCAGCCACGGGTCGCCCTACAGCTCGAACCAAATGAAAACGGCCAGTGAAGCTAGCAGCGCAGCAGCGTTGACCGCCGCGAAAAACCGTTTTCGCACCTTTCCGCTCATTGGTTCGGCAGACCAGAGAAGCTCCCACACCAATATCCCGTTTAATACGGCGAAAATAATCAAAGAGATCACCAATTTTACAACCATCCGGTATCCACCTTTCCTTGAGAAATGATGAGTTTAGGAGCATAAGCTTGAGGGTTGCGCCAATCGCTGGCAACGATCGCACGCAACCTGATCCTTGCAGCGTGGTCTAGCGGTTCCGTTTGCGGAGTCCGGCCGGCAGGTACGGGATCGAGAACGATACGGTAGTCCCGCGATCCGGAGCGCTTTGGATATCAAGTCCTTTGCCATAGTAGCGTTTTAAACGAAGATCGGTATTGCATAGGCCAATTCCCCGGTCGGGCTCGGACGGATGGCCGGATAACCGCTGCAAAATCTCCTCCTCGATCCCGACACCGTCGTCCGCGATGACGATCTTCGCGTGAGCGCCGGTGTCGGTGAGACGGATCGTAATCGTTCCGCCGCGGGTCCGCTTCATCACTCCGTGTCTGACTGCGTTTTCTACCAGGGGCTGGATCGTAAGCAAGGGGATCATCAGCCGTCCGCATTCGCCTATCTCCCATTGAACCTGCAATCTGTCGTCAAACCGTTCCTTTTCAATATGCAAATAAGCGCGGACGATGTTCAGTTCTTCTTCAATCGGGACCAGCTCATCCCGGAATTTAATTTTGCTTCTGATGACATCGCCGAATGCTTCGAGCATGTCGCGCATCCGTTTCAAATCGATCGAACTGAGCGCCGAGATCGAATTTAATGTATTAAAGATGAAATGGGGCTGAATTTGCGCCTGCAGCCAGGCAGTCTCCATCCGAATCCGCTCGCGCATAGACTGCTTCACTTCCGTTAACATTTGTACTCTCGCTCTTAATTCGAGCGCATCGACCGGCTTCGTTACATAGTCGTTGGCCCCTGCTTGAAACCCGTATCGAATGTCTTCGGGCCGGCTTCTGGCGGTAAGGAGCAGAACGGGAAGGTCGGTGACGGAGAAACGGCCGCGAATGACACGGGTCAACTCATACCCGGACATATGAGGCATCATGACGTCCGTTAAGACCAGGTCCCATTCTTTGGCATCCAATGCAGCCAGCGCTTGCTTGCCGCTTGTCACCGACGTTATGGCATAACGGTCCGACGATAAAATCGTCTCAACCACTTCCAGATTTACCGGGTCGTCGTCTACGACCAGCAGATGAGGCCGATCGCCCGCGCAAGCCGCTCCCGTCAGCGTCTTCTCCATCCAAAGCGGCGGGGAAAAAGGGGCGGCGACCGCAGCTGCCGATACAGCCGATTCTGTCGACTCCTTCGCCTTAACGTCCAACGATTCGGCCTGTCCCGCCAGCTGCAGCGTAAACACGAATTCCGAACCTTGTCCGGGTGCGGAGCGGACTCGCAGCGTTCCGCCATGCAGCTCGACCAGCTGCTTGCTGATACTGAGGCCGAGGCCAAATCCGCCCTCGATCATCGTCTTGGCGGAGTCCGCCTGCTCGTAAGGCTCGAACACCCGCTGCCGCGTTTCCTCATCCATCCCGATGCCGGTATCGGCGATCGCGATGCGGGCTTTTCCGTGTTTGACCTCCCCCCGAATCGTTACTTCGCCTTCGTTCGTAAATTTCAACGCATTGTGCAGCAGATTAAACACGATTTGGATCACCCGGTTTTCGTCGGCGTACACGTTCGGGAAATGCTCGGGAATTTCGTTAACGATCCGTACGGGCTTGCCTTCCGTCATCGGGTGGAGCATGTCCGTGACGCCGGTAACGATCGGTTGCAGCTTGATGCTCCGGAGCTGCAGACGGGGACCCGACTCTTGCAGGCTCATGGCATCGAGCAGGTCGTTTAGCATAATGGACATCCGGCGCCCCACGGTCAGGACGGTTTTCAGATCTTTGACGCTTTTCCTGTTCAGCGACGGCTGCTCTCGTTCCAAGACCGCATGCGACAAGTTCAAGATGCCGTGCAGCGGATTGCGCAGCTCGTGGGACGTATTGGCCAAAAATTCGTCCTTCCGTTTATCCGCCCTCTGCAGTTTGGCCGCGAGCTGCTCGGTTTCCGCATGCACCTGAAAGTAGTGTCTGAACCAGACCGAAGCGAAGCAAGCGATCGAAGCGATCAGGTCAAACGGGTAATAAACGACTTTAATGCCGGCCGTCATCAAAATCCCCCACCAGAGGAGATTGCTCATGAACGCGATGACGGACAGCAGCAGCAATACGTTATCCTTCGGTTCCTTGATGGAGGTGCGGAGCATGGACAAGATCGTGAACAGCATCGAGACCCCGATGCCTAGCGAATATATGAACTGAATCGTCACCACATACCTGGCCGGCAGGAGGAGCGACAACAAAGCGGCCGTACCGCAAAAAGCGGAGAGCCATGGGACCCATTTGCGCCAAAAGGCCGTCAACTGGTGCTTGATGCACTGAAGCAGCGCATACGCGGCTGTAATCATGGCAAAATGGACCAGCTTAAAGCTGAATTCATAGTTGATCGGGAACCAATACGACAGCAGTTTCTCGTCGCTGCCCAGCAAATACATGAACATCGCGCTGACCAGAAGCAGGGAGAAGGCGATCAATCTCCGGTCCCGGCGTCCTACCAGATACAGGATGAGTGCATAGACGGCATGGATCAGAAAAACGACGGCCGCAATCTGCTGCATGCTGATCGAGAGCAGCGTCTCCCGGGCCATCCGCTCCTCCGTCCCGAACTTGATGGAACGGACGATCCCGCTCCCCCGGGGATCTTTGTAATTGGCCGCCTGGATGACAACCTCGATTACGCTGTCGCCGTTCGCCGTGAAGGAGGAGGAGTAAGGCACGTTATGCGCGACATACGTCTCTGCACTTTCCCCCGGCTGACCCGAGGCGGACAGCAGCCGGCCGTTCACATACAACGCGGATGAGCTTCGCACGCTGGGAATCCGAATGCTGTAGTTCCGGTCCTGTTCCGGGCTGACCAGGATGCGCAGCCGATAGGTCGCATAGCCGTACGGCGTGTCGCTTCCCGGCTGCAAGGAATCGTTCCAGCCGCCCGGAACCCGTATCCAATCCGGTTGGCCTGGCGCCGCTCCCCGCTCGCCGGTGATCAGCCACGTATGCGGGTAAAACTCCCACTCGCCGTCCAGGGTAAGGGTGCGGCTGTCCCAGTCCTCCCAGTTTCGCAAATCGAGCTGGCCGTGAACGGCATGGGGCTGATCCGGGTTATGAAACGACGCGATCCATATTAGGCGCATGCCGGTCAGAATCATAAAAAAGACACCGGCGATCGCTATATATCTCCATTTGGTATTTCGGTTTGGAAAATTCGGCAAATCAGATATACTCCTTATTAATAGGTGTTAACGGCTAGATGGGGAAAGGCCGCAATAAAAAAAGGGCCTATAATAAAGTTCCATGCTCCGCAGTCGAATCCTTTCGAATCGTGTATCTCCCTCCTTGAAAAAAAAGGAAAACAAAAAAAGAGAATCCAATATGACAGAGGTTGTCATATTTATTGCGGTATAATGAGGAAGAGAACAAGAGACCGAGGGGGAGAGACGATGAAAGATTTAAGCGGAAAAGTAGCCTTGGTGGCGGGGGCGACGACGGACGCCTTGGCCAAGGAGCCTCACTTCGTGATCTCCGAGACGCCGCGTTTCGTCGGACGCGCCGTTGCGGCTTTGGCGAAAGACCCCTCGGTGCACCGATGGAACGGTCGTTCCGTGTCCAGCGGCCAGCTTGCGCAGGAATACGATTTTTGCGATCTGGACGGTTCGAAGCCGGACTGCTGGCGGTATATCGTTGAAGTGCAGCAGGCAGGCAAGCCGGCAGATCCGTCCAGATACCGGTAACGCTCCTCCGTTACAACTGAATAAGATTTGGAGAAGAACCTCCGGCCCCGCAGCATACAAGCGGATCTGGAGGTTTTTTACTGCGCTTTTGTGATTTTTTTGGGAGATCGGCGTGGTATAGTAGAGGTTGTCTGTCGACTTCCAAGAAGAGGGGAACAACCGTTGAGTAGAGAGTTTTACCGGAAGCTCGTTGGGATCGGCTCGATCTTTGCGATTTCGATCGTTCTGTTTATCGGAGTGTATTCCCAATCCATACCGAATCCAAGCTCGCCGCCTGCCAAGCAGGGGGTATTGGATTTATCGGATTGGGATTTTCGCGGCTCAGGGCTTGTCCGTCTGGACGGAGAATGGGAGTTTTATGAAGATCAGCTGCTGGAGCCTTCGGATTTTCGCCAAGGCACACGCCCGGAGGCCGCTTATTTATCAGTGCCCGGCACGTGGAAAGGAAAGCTGGCGGATGGCGGCATGACCCGCAAAGGGTACGGCACGTATCGGCTGAAAGTAATCGTTCCCGTAACGGACGAAGTTTTCGGACTGAAAATGAGAAGCGTCCGCATGTCCCACCGGCTGTTCATCAACGGCAAGGCGGAAGGAGAGAGCGGTCTGCCAGCAGCCGGGATGGACGAATACCGTCCGGGCAATACGCCGTATACTACATTTTTCCACACCGGTTCCCGCGAAGTTGAAATCGTGATCCAGGTGTCGAACCACGTTTTTGTCACCGGAGGCATCGTGAATTCGATCCCGTTCGGGCTGCACCACGCAATGACCAAGATGAACGGAATCCAGCTCGGCACCGACATTGCGATGATCCTCATTCTGGGCATGTTCGGCTCCTACCATCTCAGTCTTTATTTTATCGGACGAAGAGAACGGTCGTACTTGCTCAGCGGTTTCTATATGCTGATCCTGGTCGTGCAGAAATCGCTGTTCGGCGAGAAGATTTTGCAACGGACGCTGCCGGATCTCCCGTTCGAAATCGCCTACAAGCTGCTGGATGTAAGCGAATTTCTCAGCGCGGCGGTCATTATTTTATTTTTCTGCACGGTGGACCCTCGTCTGATGTCGCCCCGGAGGAGAAAGGCAGTACTGGCTCCGCTTGCCGTATACGTAGCCGCGGTTGTCGTGCTGCCCTACCACGAACACATCCAAGCGAAATATTTGTTTTATGTATACCTCGGTATCGCGATTCTGTGCATCATCGGCCGAATGATTTATTTGTACGGCAAAAGCGGAGGGCTCTCATCCGAGCGCAGGGAGCAGGCGCTATTTATCGGCGGGATCGTGTCGCTCCTCCTCTTTCTTGTCGATGGAAGCCTGTATGCGGAAAATCTCGTTCCTACGGATCTGGCGGGGAAATTCGGCGTCATCAGCTTCATCATCTTCATGAATATATTGCTTGCTGTACGTTTCTCGAACGCTTATGCCAAAACGGAAAGCCTGACGCATCAGCTGACGATATCCAATCAGTTGAAGGACGAATTTCTGACTAATACGTCCCATGAAATCAAAACTCCGCTTCACGGCATTATGAATATGACCTCCTATTTGCTGGACGACGAGGAGAACAATTTGACCGCGAAGCAAAAGCAAAACTTGTGGCTGATCAAGGATACGTCCATGAAGCTGTCGATGCTGATCCACGATTTGATTGACGTGACCCGCTTGAAGCACGGGGAGCTGCGCTTGCAGCAAACGGTAGTGGACGTGAAGGTTGCCGCGCAAATCGTATGCGACGTGCTGCAATTCGAACTTGCCGGCAAAGCCGTCCGGCTGGTCAATCAGGTCGACTCCGACGTATGGGTTTTGGCCGACGAGAACCGGCTGCGCCAAGTGTTATACAACCTGGTCCATAATGCGATCAAGCATACGGACCAAGGGACGATCGAGATCACCGCGACCGTGGAGAATGAGGCGGTTTATCTACATGTCGAAGATACGGGTACCGGTATTCCGCCGGAACGGCGTGATGCGATCTTCGAATATTTTGAACAACTGGACGGATTGCTTCCGCAGGACGGTTATACCGGTATGGGCGTCGGCCTGTACATCAGCCGCAAGCTGGTCGAACGAATGGGCGGGGACATTCGGGTGGCCTGGTCGGAGGTTGGCCGGGGGACGAGCATCGTTTTCACGCTGCCTGCCGTAAAGCGGATACCGGTGTACCGCGAAGCGGCATCCGCTTATGAAGAGCTGCGGCGGGTCGCTTTCGACGATGCTCCGCTGGATATTGTAAACCAGCAGGGGGATACGATACTGATCGTTGACGACGAGGCTTCCAATATCCACAGCTTGCTTACCATTTTGAAGCGGCATCGTTACAATGTGGTTGTCGCGTTCTCGGCCAAAGAGGCGATGGACAAAATGAAACAGCATCCGGATGTCGATCTCGTCATTCTGGATGTAATGATGCCGGGAACGTCCGGCATTGAGCTGTGCCAGACGCTGCGCACACACTATTCGATTCTGGATCTGCCTATCCTGTTTGCGACCGCCAAGGATACTACGCAGGATATTGCGCTTGGCTTCAGGGCAGGAGCCAACGATTATGTAACCAAGCCGTTTGACGGGGAGACGCTGATCGCCCGAATTCAGACGCTGATCGCGATGAAAACTTCGATTCAGGAGGCGATTCGCAACGAGCACGCGTTTCATCAGGCACAAATCAAACCGCACTTTTTGTACAACGCGCTCAGCAGCGTAATCTCCTTTTGCTACACGGATGGAGAAAAAGCGGCCTATTTGCTAACCATGCTCAGCCAATATTTGCGGTACATTCTGGACATGGACCGTTCTACCTTGTTCGTCCCTCTATATCGGGAGCTGGAGCTGATCGAGGCGTACGTGGAGATTGAAAAAGCCCGATTCGGGGAGCGGTTCGATTTTGTCTGCACCTCCGACCCGAAACTGAACCACATCGAAATTCCTTCCTTATGCATCCAGCCGTTCGTGGAAAATGCGATCAGGCACGGGCTGTTCGAGAAAGAAGGACCCGGGAAGGTAACGCTTGCGATTCGCGAAGGAGAGGGATATATTCAAGTAACGATCGAAGACGACGGGGTCGGAATTCCGGACGATTTGCTGTATCACTTGTCTGCAGGCGAACGAAAAACCGGCGGCATCGGCATCTCCAATATCCGCAAACGTCTGGATACGATACCGGGTGCCGCTCTGACGATCCGCTCCGAGCCGGGACTCGGAACTAAAGTAATGATGTATCTGCCGGCCAGTTAAGGACGGGCTTACTTACTGAGAGAGGAGGAATAGCTCTGTTTCAAGTTTGTATTGTCGAAGACGAAAAGCCGATTCTTGACTTGATGAAGGTAATCATCGGCCGCAACCCCTATTTTACGATCACAGGAACGTTCGTTAGTCCGCTGGAGGCGCTGGACCATCTGCCCCGCCTCAAGCCGGACGTCGCGTTTCTGGACGTGGAGATGCCGAGGATGAACGGGCTCGAGCTTGCGCAAAACATCAGCAAGTTATCGGAGCGGACCAAAATCGTATTTACAACCGCCTACAGGCACTACGCGCTGGAAGCGTTCGATGTATATGCGCTGGATTATATTTTGAAGCCTGTAACGCCGGCGGCAATCGAACGGGTCGCGGACCGTCTCCTGAAGCTGCATCGTCCCGTCGTCCTGAACGGGCACAGGGCTTGGACTTCTGCGATCAAATGCTTTGGGGGACTGGATGTCCGGAGTCCGGAGGGAGCTCCGGTTCGTTTTCCGACACGCATGACGGAGGAGCTGTTCGCCTATTTCCTGTGTCATCCGGGCAAGGAACAGAGCAAGTGGCAGCTCGCCGATATGTTGTGGCCGGATATGAAAGAGGAGCGGGTATCCCATAATCTGCACAACACGATCTACCGGTTGAAGAAACTGTTGAAAGAGAACGGAATCGGCATGGATATACAGAAGTCTAACGAAGGCTACCTGCTGGATACGGGGCATGTGTTATACGATGTGTTAGCCTTCGAGAAGGAATACGACGCTTTGACGGGCGCGGGCGATCCGAAAGATGCGGAGCAAGCGGAACGGCTGTGCGCCCTGTACAAAGGGCCTTTGCTCGACGGGAAGCCGTACCTGTGGAAAATGCCTCTGGAGGAAGCCCATTTCAACAAATATACGGCGCTCGTTCGTTATCTGATTACCGAGGACCTCGCTAAGCAGAAATGGTTGAAGGCGGAGCAGCGGCTGGAAGCGTACGTTTCGTTGTACCCGGTACACGAGGAGATGAACCGGACCTTGATGGGGCTTTATGCGATGAGAGGCGATAAGGAGAAGATTGTCAGACAGTATTCGGTATTCGAGCATACGTACCGTAAAGTGCTGGGGCTGGAGCCTCCTCAGGAGCTGAGGGACCGGGTCGCGTCCTGGCTGGGGTGAAAGCTGTTGAATAGGGAAGAAGAAGCTAAAAAGCTTTTGCGGGAATGGGTGCTGCAGAAGCTTTTTTTTGTATGCCCGGCAGTACTTGGGGTGAAGTGCAATCTGCATGCGAATGTGCCTCTTCATTGTAGGGCGGACGGTCGGTCGACAAACGGGCCGTGCAGGCTTGAAGCGCCGCTTCCGAACCAAAGATTGCTTTTAGAACTTCTTCACCTTGTTAAAACGGGGATGAGCACGGAATATAGCTAACTCAGCTCTAGCGGCCCCGGAATACAGCTAGCCATGCTCTGACGGCCCGGAATATAAGCTAACCGTGCTCTAGCGGCCCGGAATACAGCTAGCCATGCTCTAGCGGCCAGGAATATAAGCTAACCGTGCTCTAGCGGCCCGGAATACAGCTAGTCGTGCTCTAATGGCCAGGAATACAGCTAACCCGGCTCTCCCCCTACTCTAACGGACATGGTGGAGGTTATTTCGCTAATAAACCGTATTTTAAAATGTAACGGTCACCACAGCGCTTATTTACTCCGAACCACCTCCAAAAGAGACGTTTCCCAACAAATAAGTGCATCTATGTCCGTTAGAAATCAAAACGATTGAAATTCACCGTAATAACGGCCGTTGTGTCCGTTAGAGTTTTTGTTCTTATACACCATTCACGACTTGCGCTCCCAACAGAGCCGATATGTACGATATCGCTGTTTCCCGCTGACTACGATTAACAAATTTCGTTCGACTAATCCATGCAAGATGCGCCGGGTATGACGATCGGAAAGTCGAAGGTGACCGGCCAGGTCGGCTGCTGAAAAACAATGGAGCAGACGGCGGGCGAATCGAAGCGCTTCAGCTTCAGCCCAATCCAGGTCCGACGACACAGGGGTGGAGATAAATTTTCCGATAAAAGCTAGTACAAGCTGTTTGCAAAATTCGGGTTCTTCGACTATGGAAAGGTAGGCAACAGTGAGCAGGGTCCAGTCGTCGAGTACCAGCATGGAATGCTTCTTGCACAAATCCTTGAAGCGTGAAACACCGATGTCTCTGGCGTGAGAGCGATAATCCTGAATTTCAATGCAGCCTTTGGCGCCTCCGGGCATATACGCCAGATCGAGATAGCGTACGGCATTATGAACATCCTTGACTTCCCATTCGGGGTACAGATGATCCAAATTCCCGACTGCCGGATACCAGCAGGATCGTAGAAACTCCACGGTGCTGTGGGTCAATCCTTTTTCAAGGAATTCACGCCTTCTCGGATTTTTCTCGTTCGCCATGTTTCGTTGCAGCCATTCCTCATAAGCTTTAGTAAATAAGCTCATTGCCCCGTCTCCTTTCATCCATACAAAAAGCCGCTCCAATACGGCATCCATAAACAGACGCTCGTATTAAAGCGGCATATGCTTCACGCCGATTCAATAGGGTTAGAGTATAACCGATTATCCCGAATACGACAATTGTGAACACGTGATCCTCTGAAAAAAAGAGCGTCGTTCAGGCGTTTTCCCCGGACGATCATTTTTAAATGCAGGAATACTGCCCATCGCCTCACCCATGCGCGAACCTAGAGTCTGGCCCTGGTTTCCATCTCCATCTCCACCTTCGCGACCGATCGGCATACAGACAAACGCTTTCGACAAAAGCGATGTCCGAGTCCGTTAACGTTTTTCCTGCAAGCCCTGTGTGGACGGTTACGATTTTGTAATCCAAATGTAACAAACGCTTCACGTTACATTAAGGTTCGAACGTTACTATGAAATAGACCCCTTTTATAATATAAACCTTGAACCCGCGGCCCGTTGCCGGCGGGTTCCTTTTTTGGCGTTTTATTTTTTAAGGTGTTAAAGCGGCAAAATGACACGCCAAATCCTCCGTTTTCGCCAGAGGCATTCATTGTGGAAAAGGCTTTGTCTAGAAGCTTTTCTTATCCTAGCAGACTCGCTTTGCCGCACGCGCCTCTTCGTGACCGTTATAGCCAAACTGTCCTTTGGAGCCGCGCAAGCCGGATGGTATAATGAACACAAAAACGAACAGGAATGTGATGAGGTTATGATTAAAGCAGTGGATGCAGCCTCCTAAAATAGCAATCCACTATTCTAGGAGGGACGATACGATGAATTTCACTCGGATTGATTTGGATACATGGAGCCGGAAACCTTACTTTGAACATTATTTAGACCGTGTCCGATGCACGTACAGCATGACGGCCAACCTCGACATTACCCGGTTGCTGGCGGAAGTTAAGTTAAAGGGGATCAAGCTGTACCCGGCCCTGCTGCACATGATCGCCGCCGTAGTGAACCGCCACCGCGAGTTTCGCACCTGTTTCGATGCCGAAGGCCGGTTGGGCTATTGGGACCGAATGTCTCCCGGCTATACGATTTTCCATGACGACGATAAAACTTTTTCGTCCATATGGACTTCGTACTGCGACGATTTTAATGCATTTTACAGGCGCTATCTGGACGACAGCAATAAGTACGGAAACGTCAAAGGATTGGCCGCAAAACCAAACGAGCCGCCGAATACGTTCCCGATCTCCAGTATTCCCTGGGTCAGCTTCACCAGCTTTAACTTGAACATCTATAACGAGGGAACCTATTTGCTGCCTATTTTTACAATGGGCAAATATTTCTCGCAAGACGGGAAAATAGTAATCCCCTTATCGGCACAGCTTCACCATGCCGTATGCGACGGTTATCATGCCGGCGTGTTGTTTAGAGAGCTGCAGGAGCGGGCGGAGGCATGTACGGACTGGTTATGAAACGATTCAGTGCTCCTCAGACCCTCCCGTCCGAAGAAGCTGTAAGAGAGCATAGGGAATGAGCGATTACAAGGCCATCTTTCTATTTCCTGCGAGACGAACTGCCGGAATAGTCAGGGGCCTTGTTCCCGTCTTTACTTCGATTCATGAGGATGTGAGCGTCCATGATGAAGGATACCATCATCTCGTCCTTGCTGGAAACGGCGGAGCTGAACGTACTTCAATTCGATATCCACCGGCTCCGTGCGATGAATTACCGTAATCGCGTGTTCGAGCACTATTACATGATGACTTATGTGAAAAGCGGCTCGGCCAAGCTGCGGGTCCGGGATCGAATCTATGAGATCACCCCGGGGACTGTCATTTTCATCCCTACCTTTCTGGAGCACGACCAGTACATGGACAGCGAAGAGGAGACCGAGTTCTTATGGTGGCACTTTACGTACAAGATTCATAATCGGATCGATGTGCTGCCGTTTCTGCAAATTCCTTATCTGTATCCGCTGCGGAATCATGAACGGTTCGAAGCGGTATTCGATGAATTTATGTGCTCCACGGCGAGGGAAGGACGCCTGCCCAACATCATTTTGCACAAGGCCAAATCGCTGGAGCTGCTTTATCTACTTCTGGATAACGCAGTAGGAGCCGTCGATCCGGGGGAATCCCCGCAGCCGTCCCACAGTTTTTTGTCCATCCTGCTGAAGATCGTCACCCGCCCCGAAGCAACGCTTTCGTTAAAGGAGCTGGCCGTAGATTTACATATGAATCCGACTTATGTCAGCAACCGGTTCAAAGAAATGTTCGGCACATCGCCGATTCTGCTTCAGCGTGAAATCAAGATCGCCAAGGCGAAGAAGCTGCTGGAAATGCGCGAGATGAACATTACCGAAATCAGCCGGATTCTCGGCTTTAACGATATTCAGACGTTTACCCGGTTGTTTAAGAAATATACCGGCATATCCCCGGGGCAATACAAAAGGCTGTTCAACCTGTAAAAGTGTTAAACTTCAACAAAGGCATGCTCTACGTTGTCTGCCCCTCCCGGTTATACAATACTCCCAAGAGGAATTTATTCCGACTTGAGGAGGTTCCAGGATGGACACTGTAAACATCGTATTCGCAGACAAGGAAAAGGTAGAGGTCCGCAAGGAAACGCTCGAAACTTCGCTCGGGCCTTCGCAGCTTTTGTGCGCCGCACGTTGTTCGCTGATCAGTACAGGCACGGAGATGCAATGTCTGAAAGGCGTATTCGACGCGGATACGAACTGGGCGGGGTGGGTCCGATATCCGTTTCGTCCCGGATATTCGATGGTGGCGGAAGTGCTTGAGGCCGGAACGGAAGTTCGCGGCATACGGAAGGGCGACCGGGTGTTTGTCGAGAATGCGCACGCCCAATATTTCAAAACGGACGCAGGAAGCGTATGCCTTCTTCCGGACGGAATCAGCGACGAGCAGGGAGCGTGGATCAATCTCGCCAAGACGACGCAACTCGGCGTAAGAAGAGCGGAGCTGCAGCTCGGGGAGACAGTCGGCGTGATCGGGCTCGGCCTATTGGGACAGCTTGTTACGCAATATTTGGCTCTTTCCGGAGTGCAGCAGATTTTCGCCATCGACCCGGCGAAGGACCGCCTGAAGCTGATTCAGGAACGTCCGGGCCTTCATCTGCTCGCTATGGATGCGGGTGAAGCACAAGATGAGATTCGCCATGCAACCGAAGGCCGGATGCTGGACGCCGTCTTTGACGTAACCGGTCATCCGGCG
Organism: Paenibacillus sp. GYB004; assembly: GCF_036577605.1. NCBI lineage: Bacteria > Bacillati > Bacillota > Bacilli > Caryophanales > Paenibacillaceae > Paenibacillus > Paenibacillus sp. GYB004. Next base: position 316,266 of record NZ_JARBDB010000057.1, on the reverse strand, counting down.
GTTCTGGCCCGGGCTACCAAGCTCGTCAAACCTTTGGGACGCGTAATATTGCTGGGGGATACGGCGACGCCTTCGCGGCAGGAGATGGGGCATAACGTCGTATCGAATTCCGTGTCCATCCTGGGCATTCACGGCACTATGACGTACCGGTCCTGGACGCATTCCGAGATGGCCGATTTGTTTGTCACTTATTTGCTTCAGCGCCGGATGGAGGTGTCGGGATTAATCACGCATCGCTATTCGCCGCTGGAAGCGGCGGATGCCTACGATATGTTAACCCGAAACCGGGGCTCGGCTATGGGCGTGCTTCTGGACTGGACGAAGCTGCCTGCGGAAAGCTACTCGCCCGCAAGCGGCAGCGTGAAGTAAAAAACGACGCCGTTCGCTTCGTTGCGCACCCCGAACCTGCTTCCGTGCAAGGTTAAAATATTTTTGACGATGGCCAGACCGATTCCGGAGCCGCCGAGCCCTCGATTGCCCGATTTGTCCACGGTGTAGAACGTATCCCAGATGTGCGGCAAATCCGTCTCCGGGATCGGCTCGCCCTCGTTAAACAGCAGCACCTCGATCGTTCCGACCGAGCCGGGGACGCCGGCGCCCGGCCCTTCGGCAGTGACGATCCGGATTTTTCCGCCTTCGGGCGTATGCCGGATCGCGTTGCCAAGCAAATTCGTGATGACTTGCCCGATCCGAAATTCGTCGCCCATCACGACCGCATCCGCATCCTCGAGCTCGACCCCGCAGAAAATCCGCTTCTTGTTCAGCTCCACGAACATTTTATCCGAAAGCGATTCGGCCAGCGTCCCGATCCGGAAAGGCTCCTTGCGAAGATTGAACTTCCCGGCTTCGAGCTGCGAGAGGTCGAGCATATCGCTTACGATATTGGCCATCCGTTCCGTCTCCGAGACGATGACGTCCAAATATTCCTCCTGCCGTTCCCCCTGCACGATCCCGTCCTTCAGCCCTTCCGCATAACCGCCGATCAGGCTGATTGGGGTTTTCAGCTCGTGCGAGACGCTCGCTACGAATTCTCTCCGCAGCCGCTCCAGCCGTTTCTCGTTTTCGATATCCGCTTTTAATTGCTCGTTGGCTTTATGGAGCTGACCGAGCGTGTCGTTCAGGTTTTGCGACAAAAAGTTCAGCGTTCCGCCCAAGCTGCCGATTTCGTCGCGCGAGCCGTCCTCGCACCGGACCGTAAAGTCCAGCTTCGCCATCTGGCCGGCGGCTTCGTTCAGCTTGACGAGCGGCCGGGAGATCATCCGGGAGAACAAGTACGTAAGCAGGACGATCAGAGCGATGGCGAGAAGCAGGAAGTAGACGTAAAAATCGCGTACGATCCCGGCCGCTTCTCCTACCGGTTGAAGCGACATGACGGCGAGCAGGACGTTGTCCGTAGCGTCGCCGTTCTTAAGCGGAGCGATGGCGGCGATCGTGCTTGTACGCGGATTCGCGCGGTCGCTGACGTTAGCGAACGAGACCGTTTCGCCAAGATTGATCACCCTCCGGACAAGAGCGTTGTTCTCTTTCCAGCTGTTCATCGCCGTCAGCACGTCTTTCAGCCCGTTGTCGGGGAGAGGCGGGCGGAGCAGCTGCTGCTGCCTTTGGACGGCATTGCCGTCTTTATCTACGACCTGCACGAACGAAAAACGCGGCTGGGTGCCGAGCACGAGCGACCCGTCCTTCAACTGGCCGATCGCCATCGTGGCGGAATACTGCTTCTCGAAGACGGAGAACTGCTCGACCAGACCGGACAAATCGTCCTGCGATTTATAATAAGTGCTGCGAAACGTTTCGAGCGCACTTTTCAGCTCGTTTGTTTTTTTGCGCTCGTAATACGATTCGAAAAAGCTGGATTGCACGGCCATAAGCAGAGACAGGAAAAATACGAGCAGCAGCGACGTCAGGACGAACAGCTTCGTCGATATTTTACGGAATCGTCCGATCATCGCCTCACCTCGAATTTGTACCCGAACCCTTTGAGTGTGGCGATCAGGTCCGATTTGTGCTCCAGCTTCTGCCTGACGCGCTTGATATGCGTATCGACCGTACGGATGTCCCCCTCATAATCGAAACCCCATACCTGGTTTAAAATCTGATCCCGCGACAAAGCCATGTTCGGATTCCGGTACAAGTACAGTAGCAGTTCGTATTCTTTGCGGGTGAACAGGATTCTCCGCCCGTCGATGCGGATCTCATGGGCGTCCAGATCCAGCTCCAAGCCTTGGATGGATACGGTATGATGACCGGCGCCGCTTCCTTCGTCCAGTCGTTTGAACAGCGCTTTGATTTTGGCGATGAACACCTTCGGGCTGAACGGCTTCGTGATGTAATCGTCCGCGCCGAGGTCGTACCCGAGCAGCTTGTCGTACTCTTCCGATTTGGCCGTCAGCAGCACGATCAGCACGTTGGACGTCTCGCGAATCGCTCTGCAAGTGTCGAAGCCGTCCATAAACGGCATCATGATATCCAGGATGACGAGGTCGACCCGTCCGGCTTCGTATCGTTCCAGAGCTTCCCGCCCGTTCGCTGCCTCGATTGTATTGAAGCCCTCGTGACGCAAATAATCGACCAGCAGCTTGCGCATCTTCAGTTCGTCCTCGACGATCAGCACCGTTTTACCCATCATGACCACGCTCCCGCACCCATTGTAGCACCAGTTCACACGGTTGTCACATTGACCGGATACGATACAATTGCAGCCCTGTAAGCCAAATTCGTAACAATTATTACCAGCGAAAGCACCCAATTCGAACGGAAAGGCGGTGTGCAACTTTCGAATGAAAACCAGCTGGAAACGGCTGATGAAGCGCACAACGTTCCCGTCTCCGGCATCCTCCGGCGATCTTGCGGGATTTCAAACCGGCGGCCGGAACGCTCCGGCTCCGCGCAAACGCCGCCGCTTGCGGTTTCACGACGGTTGGATAGCCGGCGTTTTTCTGGCGCCTAGCCTGGCCGGGTTCTCGGTCTTTTTCCTCCTCCCGTTCGGCGTCGGCTTTTATTATTCGTTAGTCGATACTCCGGTCGACGGCACGTTCGTCGGACTGCGCAATTATACCGAGCTGATCGGCAACGGCGTATTCCGGAGAGCTGCGCTCAATACGCTGCTGTTCACGCTCGTAAGCGTTCCGCTGAACATGCTGCTGTCGCTGCTGCTCGCGATGCTGCTGAACCGGAGCGTTTACGGACGCAATTGGCTGCGCATCGGCTTTCTCGCTCCGCTCGTTATTCCGGTAGCCTCCGTCGTCCTCGTCTGGCAGTCGCTGTTCGACCTGAACGGGAGCGTGAACGGGCTTCTCGTGGCGTGGGGCGCAGGGGCGGTAGACTGGATGGAAAGCCCGATGGCGTTCTGGGTTGTCGTCATCGTTTATTTATGGAAAAACGTCGGCTACAACATGGTGCTGTTTCTCGCCGGACTGCAGAATATTCCGGGTGAATACTACGAAGCCGCCTCGATCGACGGGGCCGGCCGCTTCCGCCAGTGGCGGACGATTACGCTCGTTTATGTGACGCCGACGGCATTTTTCGTGTTCATTATGTCGATCGTCAATTCGTTCAAGGTATTTCGGGAGACGTATATGATTGCCGGGGAATATCCGCAGGAGCGCATCTACATGATGCAGCATTACATGAACAACATGTTCAAATCGCTCGATTACCAAAAGCTGACCAGCGCCGCCTTTATGATGGCGGTTGTGATTGTCGCGCTCGTCTTTGTGTTGTTTACGGTAGAACGCCGGATAGCAAGGTCGATCGGATGATACTCGAACGGAAAGGGGGGATACAGCGGATGAGGAAGGATGAGGCGGCAGTGCCGCTCTATAGAGGGACCGCTCCCGCCCGAAGCGGGCCGTCCTGGAAGCGTCGGACGTTCAGGCTCGGGGCCGGGCTGCATAAGGCGCTGCTGACTGCTTTTCTGCTCGGACTCGCCAGCGCATTCGTCTTCCCGATCGTGCTGACGCTGACGAACTCGCTGATGGCCGAAAGCGAAATAACTGGGATTTACGAGGCGATATCGGGCGACGGCACGGGACTCGATCCTCGGTTGGCAAGCTCGTACGTCCGTCTGAAATGGATTCCGGACTTGGTAACGATTAGACAATACTACGATGTTCTGGTGAAAAAACAGCCGTTTCTGCTCATGTTCTGGAATTCGGTGCTGATGGTCGTTCCGATTATCGCCGGACAGCTGGTCGTCGCGTCGCTGGCGGGTTATGCGTTCTCGCAGCTCCGGTTCCGGTTCAGGGAGCCGCTGTTTTTTATGTACATCGTGACGATGCTGATGCCGTTTCAGGTGACGCTCGTGCCGAATTTTATCGTGGCCGACAAGCTTGGGCTGCTGGGCTCGTATTTCGCGATTATACTTCCCGGCATTTTTGCGGCGTTCGGCGTCTTTTTGATGCGGCAGTTCATGCTTGCGATTCCTTACAGCTACATCGAGGCGGCGCGGGCGGACGGAGCTGGACATCTCCGGATTTTTCTAGGCATCGTGCTGCCGATGTGCAGGCCGGGGCTGGCTGCCCTCGCCATCCTCGCGTTCGTCGACAACTGGAACATGGTCGAGCAGCCGATCGTTTTTTTGCGCGATGCGATCAAGCAGCCGCTCTCGGTTTATTTGTCGGTGATCGGCGAAGGGGAGCGGGGGATCGCGTTTGCCGCTTGCGCAATCTATATGGCTCCGATGCTGCTGCTGATGCTGTACGCGGAGCAGTATTTGATCGAAGGGATTCAGCTGTCGGGTTTAAAGGGCTGACACGCGTGCAGTGTTAACCGACACCGCCGTCCGAAAAGCAGGACGAAACACGAACTAACGGAGGTGAACGAACGGTCATGGAGTCTCTGGACATCCCGCAGCAGCATCTCTCACAGCCGGCGGCCGCATCCGCGCGCAAGCGGATGATCCGGAGCGTTATTGCCGCTTTTGCTTTGCTGATGATTACCCTTACTTTGTTTTCGAACACGCTGCTTCATTACTCGCTTCCCCAAGTCACGGTCGAGAAGGCCGCCCCCGGAGCTTTGTCGCATGAAATCGCGGGTTCCGGAGCGGTGGAGGTCGCGGAAACAGCTGAACTCAACGTCGATACCCGCTGGACGGTCGATCAGGTTTTCGTCAAAACCGGCGATAAAGTAACCGCAGGCCAGACGCTCGTCACGTTCAAGACGGATGACGCCCGCGGCTCGCTGATGGACGAGGAGGCTCGCTACGAGCAAAAAAAGCTGAACGTGCAAAAGCTGCAGGACAATCTCGTCGAAGCGATCAAAAACGGGAACGTGCTCCAGGAGCGGTCGCTGGAGCGCGATCTTGACAGCGTCAAGCTCGATATGCAAATTCAGGAGCGCAAAATCAGGCAGCTACGGGAGCAGCTCGAGCGGGGAGCGGAGCTGGTCTCAACCGTAACCGGTACGTTGATCGAGCTGAACGCGACTGAAGGGCTAGTCCCGGCAAGCGGCCGCTCGATCGCGAGAGTAACCGACGAGTCGAAGGGGTACCGGTTCAAGACGACGATCGATTCGTCCAAGACGAAATATGTCAACGTGGGCGATACGGTCGAAGTGATGATCCCGTCCCTCAGCAACGCCAGATTGAACGGCCGTCTGAGCGCCATTAACGATCCCGTCAGCGGGACGAGCAGCACGGCCTCGGGCGCGAATGCCAGCCGCAAAGAGCTTGTCGTGGAATTGACGGACGACCGGCTCCGGGGCGGGGAAACGGGAGAATTGTTCGTATCCAAAAAGATGTCCCAGTCCAGGATGCTCGTCTCGAATGCGGCGGTTCGGGAAGACGACAGCGGCAAGTACGTGCTTGTGATGAAGCAGGTCAAAGGGCCGCTCGGCGATGAAATGTACGCGCAGCGTGCGGCCGTCACGATTATCGATGGAGATGACGATAAATCGTCGATCGACAGCGGCGTGAGTCCGCTCGACCAGATTATCGTATCGGGCAGCAAGCCGGTCCGGGACGGAGACCGTGTCATGCTGGCGCCATAAGGAGGAGGAGCTTTGATACGATCGTACAGAACATCGTGGCTCGTCTTCGCCGGGATGCTGCTGCTCGTCGCCTGTTTTGGGCTGGCAGAGTCGTTTCTCACCCAGTGGCGCGATCTGAACGGCACGGAATCGCTGGGCAAGCTCGGGGTTAACGCCGACCTGTCGGCCGATCCGTCCGGCTCCGCGCAGCTGACGTTACAGGAGGCCGACAAGCTCGTCGGGAAGTGGGGGCGTCCGGCGTTTTACTCCGCCCGTACCGTTGACGCCGTCTCGAGCGGAGACAAGCGGACGGAAGCGGACGTTTTCGGCGTCAGCGCGTTATACGACCGCTTCGCGAACTTCCCGCTCGTTCGGGGCAGCCTGCTGACCGGGCGGTCGATTGTGGAGCATGCGAGGGTCGTCCTGATCAGCTCGGATCTCGCCGACAAGCTGTTTCGCACCCGGGATGTCGTCGGAATGCCGATGCAGATTATGGGGGCTACGTTTAAAATTGTCGGCGTCTACGAGGCGTCTACGTCGCTGCTTCACAAGATGACCGATAACGGCAAGCCGGATCTGCTCGTACCGGTTACGACGCTGACCGAGCTCCGTCCGTCGATACGGGTTTCGGCTATCGAGCTGCAGGCGGGTCCGGGCGCGGTAATTACCGGGGAGACGGAAGTAAGGAACGCACTGGCCGCGATAGGCATATCCCCGTCCGGCTACCGGATCGTGAATTACGCGGCGGAGCGGGACTGGATCGCCCAGATGCCGAAGCTGCTGCTGGCGGCGGTCGGGCTTGCCGGGATCGGCTGGTCGGTTCGGCTTGTGATCGGCCGGATCCGCAAGATCGGACGTCAGCTGCGGCGGGGGCTTGCAGCCGAAGATTGGCCGGACGTGCTGCGGAGCCATTGGAAGACGCTTGCCGCGGATCTGGCCGCGATTGCCGCGCTGCTCGCAAGTATGCTGGCCATATGGCTGGCGATCCGGCACCGGTATTACATCCCGGCACGGCTGTTTCCGGAAGAACTGATCGATTGGAGCTTTTACCGGGACTTATGGCTGGCCGAGTGGCGGCGTCAAGTCGCTGCGATGGGGTATGTGGCCACGCCCGGGGAGCTGATCCATATGCGGGTTGAGCTGCTTGTCGGCAGACTAACGTGTACCGGACTTCTGGCCGGCTTGCCGCTCGTGTGGATCGGACTGCGCCAGTGGGCGCTGGAAGGCGTTGATCTGGCCGCAGGGATCGTCCGTCTGGCTGCATATACGTGCGCAGCGGCAGTGATCTCGGCGGTGGCCGCCCAACTGGCCGGGACGGATTATGTCATTCGGCCGCAGGATCTGTTCGTGATCGTTTGTATGCCGGTCTTGGGGGCGCTGGCTCAAAACGCCGCGAACCGGCGTCGCCGATAGGCCGAGGAGGCTTGCATTTATATGAATGGGGAGGAACAACGATGACGAGGAGACAAACATGGCGCAGATGGATCGCCGGAGGCACGCTGTTATCTATGGCGATGCTATCTGCATGCGGAGGAGCCGGGGGATCGCCGGCGGGCAATACGGATGCCGGAGCCGGCGCTGCGGAGGGGGAGAAAGGGAATGCCGGAGCAAAGTTGGCCGAACCGGTTACGCTGACGTTATCGGTGCAGTCCTCGAACCGTTTTCTCGAGCTGGCCAAGCAAAAATTCGAGGAGAGCCATCCGAACGTCAAAATCGAGATCAAGGAAAGCATCGCCGCTCCGAAGTCCGACGGCAAAACGATGATCCGCAAAGGGGAAAAGCCCGACCCGAAAGATGCGGAGAAGTTCACGAGCACGGTCAATACCGAGCTGATGAGCGGCAGGGCGTCGGACATTCTGATCACCGACGAAAATTTCCCTTACAAGAAATACGCCGATAAAAAGCTGCTGGAAAATATCGCCGATCTGATGAAAAAAGACGGCTCGTTCAAGCGGGACGACTATTATTCCAACGTATTCGACGCGATGGTATACAAAGATGGCATCTATGCGCTTCCGGCCAAGCTGACGCTGAACGGGCTGCTCGGCAATCAGGACGCGCTCGGCGGCGTCAGCCTGAACGACGACGTATGGACGTGGCACGATTTCAAAGCCGCCGTCGAGCCTCTGGCCCAGGATGCGAACAAAGACGGCGTTCCGGACCGGTATGCGCTGATCAACACGAGCGGCGCCGCACTGCTGTCTCAAATGGTCGATTCCAGCTACGGAAAGCTCGTCAACGACGCGAACAAGAAGTTTGACACCGGTTTGTTCACGGACATGCTCAAGCTGAGCAAAGCGATGGCGGACGCCAAGCTGGTCACCCCGGAAAGACCCGAGCGGGCCGACATCCTGTTTCAGGCGTTCTCGCCCCTTCAGTACGAAGACATGATTCTGCTCAGCCAGATGCAGTTCGGCGGCAACGGAGCTTTTTACAAAGTGCCAGCCTATACCGATTCAAAGGGACTTTCGTTTACGTCCGATATGCGGCTCTCGATCAATGCCAAATCCGGCCATAAGCAGGAGGCGTGGGAATTCGTCAAGCTGCTGCTGTCCGAGGATATGCAGAAAACCCGCGAGCTGTCCGGCTTTGCGGTCAACCGCAAGGCGAGCTTGGAGCGGCAGGCGCAGCTCAAGGAAATTGGATCGGGCGACGGCAAAAACCAGATCAAGCTGATGACGAAGGACGGCAAAGAATTCAAGCCGCGCCCGGCGGAGCAAAAGGATATCGACGCGATCGAACAGGCGCTGTCGGAACTCCGGGTATACGCGGATACCAATCCGAAGGTAAAAGCGATCGTCGAGCAGGAAGCCGGCCCGTTCTTTTCCGGCCAAAAATCCGCCGAAGAGGTGGCTAAGTCGGTTCAGAACAAGGTGAACACTTATTTGCAAGAGTAAGGAATGAAAGATTTTTAATGGAATGCAAGCATCCTGAACCGCGTTAGCGGGACGGGATGCTTTTTAACAATTCGGAATGGTTGGCTAACGCAGGTCATTCACCGTGTCGGGGTCGGCCCTGCGTCTTGCTTATAGACAGGAAGGAACCGGATAAGAGCGGTTTGCAGCGTTTATTTTGTCCGAAACCATCTTGGATGGGGAAATAAGAGCGAGTTGGGGCTTCTATAATCGGCAAAAAGGGTGCAGACCCCGCCAGTTGGTTGAAGTAAGGGGTGCAAACCGCTTTTATTCGCTTCTGTTTATCGATTAGGCTGAAAATAGAGGGTGCCAGAAACTCTTATTTTGTTATATAGCAATAGCCTACGGCATTACGTTTTTCAGCGTATCTGAACACGACCTGCTCGCAGAAAGCTGTCTAAAGGGCGAATCATCAATACAACCAAAACATCGAATGCCAGTCGAGGCTCGTAAGCCGCGGATCTGTTCTTTCGTCAAGTAGCCCAGCTTTTCCGCCGTCCGGACGACTAATTGGCGTGTAGACTCGGACATCCCCGGTTTTCCTTTTAACGCTTTGGATACCGTTTGGACGGTCAATCCGAACCCTCTGCGATTGTTCGAAGGGTGATTGATTTGATTACGGGCATAGAAGCACCTCGATCGGGGAGTCATAGCAGCATCGTAACACGATCCGGCGAATTTAGGAATGCGCTATATCGATGGGAAGCCTTGGTGCTGCCCATTTTTTGATTAAACTAAAGTGATACTAGAAGCAGCGATTCAGACGTTTATAATGGGTTACAGACGGAGACCTCAGCTAGAATAAGGCAGAAACGCCGTGAAGCGGGATCGAATAAAACCGGAACATAGAGGAGAGTTTACTGTGCAACCTTTACACACTCAGGCGGATACGATCGTATATGGAGGAACACCTGCCGGCATCGGTGCGGCCATCGCATCGGCGCGGCGCGGGAAACGCGTGCTTCTGATCGAACCTTCCGCTTTCGTCGGCGGTTTGATGACGAGCGGTCTGGGAGAGACCGACATCCGTTCGGTGGATACGTCCGGATCGGTGTTCGGCGAATTTCTGACGCTCGTGCATGAGCACTACGTATCCGTATACGGCGAGCAGTCGCAGCAGGTGAAGGATTGCTGCGGAGGCTTGAGATTCGAGCCTTCCGTAGCGCGTAAAGTGATGCATACGCTGCTTGGAAATGAGCCCGGAGTTACCGTACTAGTTGAACGGCAGCTTCTCTCCGTTCAGATGGAAGGCGGACGGATTGCAGGTGTGGAGGCCGAGGACGTGCGGTCGCGCGAGAAAACGGCGTACCATGCGCATCAGTTTATCGACGCCACGTATGAGGGGGATCTGGCGGCCATGGCCGGTGTGCCGTACCGGATCGGACGCGAATCCCGTGACGAATGGAACGAGGAGCTGGCCGGCAAGCTGTATTGCGAATACAACACGAAGGAGATTCTTCCCGGCAGTACGGGGGAAGGCGACGAGTTGCTGCAAGCGTACAATTTCCGGCTCTGTATGACGAACAATCCGGATAACCGGGTACCGTTTACCAAACCGGCTCATTACAACCGCAACGAATATACTAGCTTGCTCGGCGATATTGCGGCGGGCCGGCTGAAAACATTCGGCGATGTAATCAAGCTGTCGCCTATCCCCAACGGCAAAACGGATACGAACAATCACCACAACTGTTCGTGCTCGACGGATCTGCCGGGCGAAAATCACGGCTACCCGGAAGGAAACCGTTCGGAGCGGGAGCGGATCGCGACTCGCCATCGGGAATACATCCAGGGGCTGCTCTGGTTTCTTCAGGAGGACGGAGAGCTGCCGGAGACGTTCCGGGCGGAGGCGCGGAAATGGGGGTATGCGGCGGACGAATTTCCGGAGACCGGCCATTTCCCACCGCAAATCTATGTGCGGGAAGCACGGAGGATCGTCGGACGGTACGTGTTTACGGAAAACGATGCCAGACTCGCGCCGGGGTTGAACCGGTCGCCCGTGCATTACGACAGTATAGCGACCGGCGACTATGCGATCGATTCCCATGCGACCCGCAAGCGGGAGCCGATCGGGCAAAATCGGGCGCTGGAAGGATTCCTCGGCTTCGGCAAGCTGACCGAAGTGTATCAGATTCCGTTCGGCGTAATGGTGCCGGAGCAGGTAACGAATCTGCTCGTTCCGGTCGCGGTATCGGCTACGCATATGGGCTTCGGAACGATCCGGATGGAGCCGTTCTGGCTGCAGCTCGGCTTTGCCGCTGGAGCCGCCGCTTCGATGAGCCAGACGCTCGGGACCTGCGTTCAGCAGATCTGCATCGACAAGCTGCAGGACGAATTGATCGAAGCGAACCAGCTGATCACCTATTTCCGTGATGTGAAGGCGAATCACCCGGCGCACGCGGCGCTGCAATATTTCGGGACGAAGTCGTTTTTCACCAGCTACGAAGCGCGCCCGGACGAGAGCTGCACCTTGGCCGACGCCTCCATGTGGCTGAACCTGGCCAGAGCGCTGCCCGGCGGCGCCCGCTTGCCGGCGCTTCCCGCGACGGACCGGATTGCACCGGCCGGCACGGATATCGGGCCGCGCAAGCTGGCGGAGGAAGAGCCGTACCGGACGTACTGGGCGGCGAAGCCGAACCTGTCGCGGCCGATGGCGGTACGGTGGATCGCGGCCGCCCGCCGCTCGCTCGGAGTCGAGTACCGCAGTCCGCTTGAGGAGGGCGGTCTGGAGGACGTGACTCGCGGCGAATTCGTTACGGCGCTGTACGAGTTGCTGAAGCTCTCGCGAAGCCAATAATCGCCTTGGCTGTCTGACTCAGAGATGATGATGAGGGTGCTGGTGCTAGTTCTGGTACTGGTACTGGTACTGGTACTGGTACTGGTGCTGATGCTAATGGGGATTGGGTGGCTGTCTCCCAAGTCATGTTGCGATTTTTCGCGCTCCGCTTCCAACCGATATTCCTCGAGAAAAAGGAAAGGACCTCAGCCTCCACGTTACCGTGGAAGTGAGGTCCTTTCGTTTAGGCAGGATTCTTTCTGAAATTAGTCGAAATTTAAATGATTCCCTGCAGAGAAGCAGGAATATTTCGCAGAATGAGCCAAAACGCTTTACACCATCCCCCTGCCCCGTGGCCCAACGCCTTCGCGCAAGCAGTGGGATGCGTTCCTTCACCCCGCACCGCGGGCCCAACGCCTGCGCGTAAGCCAGGGTTGGTCAGCCGTCGTGTGACTGGGTCCCCGTGCGCCGGGAGCCGCTGCCCCTTTGCCGCCCTGCTTGAAATAAAGTATAAGCTGTTTGATCATTATGTGCATGTAAAGCGCTTACAAAATTCTTTACTATGAAATTAGAAACACACGCGTGGCACTTACCATGATCAGGGAGGGGCTCGAATGAAAAAGAGAGTGGTTTCGGCAAGTGTATTGGCTATCGCCGTATTGACGGCGGCGGCCGGATGCGGGGGCAAGGAAGGCGGCGAGCAGGGACAGCAGGTTAAACCGGAGGTCAACAAAGATCCGATCACGCTGCAGCTGGCGGTTCAAGGAACGGGAGCCGTCGTCGACCCGGAATTCCAGGCGATCGTAAACGAGCACTTGAAGAAGAAGTATCCGCACATCACGATCAACTACAACCCGGAGAGCCAGGGGACGACGATCGATGCGCTGCTGGCGGCCGGAACTCCCCCCGATATTATCATCACCTTCAACGGCAATCTAGCTTCGTACCGGGACAAAGAGCTCGTATACGATATGACGCCTCAGTTCCAAACGAACGGAGTCGATCTGGGCCGGTTCGAAGCCACGTATATAAACGATGTCAAAAACGCTTCGGACAAAGGCGAGCTGTACGGCTTGCCCGTCAACGTCAACTACCACGCCATGTATTATAACAAAGACATTTTCGATAAATTCGGGGTCGCGTACCCGACGAACGGGATGAACTGGGATCAACTGCTCGATACGGCCCGGAAATTGACGCGTAAAGAAGGCGGAACCCAATACCGCGGCCTCGATCCCGGATCTACGATCATCTGGATGTCGCAGCCTTTATCGATTGCGGTCATCGATCCGAAGACGGACAAAGCGATTATCAATACCGACAAATGGAGAAGAGTATTCGAGCTGGCGAAGTCGATCTACGACATCCCGGGCAACGGCTATATAGCTGAATCGCCTAAGGATCAGTTTATGAAAAGCAAAACGCTCGCGATCCTGCTCGATCTGAATATATTGAACCAGCTGGCGAGTGCGGAGAAGGAAGGACTGAACTGGGACGTCGCCCAATACCCGAGCTATCCCGAGCAGCCGAACACGTACGGCAATGCAAGCGTGTATGTTGCGGTCGGCACCAAACCGAGCAAGTACAAGGATGACGTCGCCAAGGTCATCGATCTGATGTCTTCAGAAGAGGTGCAGCTCGCCTTGTCCCAGAAAGGCAGACTGTCTCCGCTCCGGAGCGAGAAGGTGAAGGATGCGCTCGGCAGCGAGAACCCGGCTCTGAAAAACAAAGACCTGCCTTCGATCTTCAAAAGCAAGCCGGTCCCGTACCCGGTGGCCTCGATCTATCGCAGCAAAGCGGAAAGCGCGGCCGTCACGATATTCAGACAATATCTGAACGGCGGGATGGACGTTAATACAGCGCTGAAGCAGACGGAGGAAGCGGTGAACAAATTGGTCGAAGCCGAGAAAGGGAAGCAGTAGCAACACCACCAGCACCAGCACCAGCAGCGGAAAGGGTAAGCGGTTTAGCATTCACAGTCGGCTTGCACTTTCTGCTATCGCAGTAGGCTAGCGCCTTCCAGCAAGTGTAATCCGCTAGCGTATTCCCGCTAGCGCACTCCCCTTCCCGCGGGGCTAGCTCGATTCCGGGTCCGGGTCACACCCGGTACCCCTTTATCGCAATGGCAAACGATGCGCCTTCCCGTCTAAGGAGGCGCATTTTTCGTGCGCGTTTGGCCGCAAACGGATGATTTATCGGGTTTCTTTGGTTATAATTTTCTGAATGAGCTGGAATGGGGGAAGCGCATGAGCATCTACAACAATATTTTTCATTATTTTCGCGGCCAGACGAGCGGCCGGTCAGGCGAATCTCCGGTTCTTCAGCTGGAGAATAACGTGACGAAAGCGTTCCTGAACATGCTGGAGCATGCGGACGTTTCTTTATTCCGATCGTTTTGCCGCGAACTCGGGATAACACCGCCCTCCGAGAAGCCGGAATATCATATTCAGGCGGCTTCCACCTTTCGGCAGCGATCGGCGCTGGGAGGCGTGCTTGCCATCGCCAGGGAGGCGGACGTCAGCACGGAAGGCGAGCCCCATTCGTATACGATAGCGGACGGAGCGATAGTCTCGCCGGAACTGGCGCTCGTTCTTGAAGTAAAAATAAAGGACGACCGGTTGTACCGCAGTCAGCTGGACGGCCATAAGAAGCTGCTGGCCCATTCGGAGCAGCTAGCGTCCGATCCGATCGTCCGGACTTGGGAGCAGATTTTCGGGTTTCTGAGGCAGGCGAAGCTCACGTACGAGAGCAGTGGGGACGCGCTTTCCAGCTTTTTGATCGGGCAGTTTCTCGACTTCAGCCAGACGAACTGCATCGCCAAGGATCAGCTCGAAGCGGAAGATATCCTGAGAAGATTTATGACGGAACGCGAACGCCGGATGGCCGGCGAGATTCACCGTTACATTCTGAACCACGAGGCATGGAAGCCCAACATCCTCGTATCCGTTCCGAAGCGCGGAGACTGTATCGAGTACAAGCTCGCCGGCAAACAACACCGCAACTTCCTGACGCTGCTCGCGGACGACCGGGTCCGAGGTCTGATTGTGCGCAGAGACGGCGAAGGCGGGGCAGCGCTGCAGCCGGAAATCGACCGCCTGACGAATATTCCTTTCGACCGAACCGGTTTTCACAACGGAAATGAAGCTTACATCCGTTTCGACTTCTGGAAGGACGACTGGACAGGCATCCGTCCCTTTATTGATGCGACCGGGCAATACAGGCTGTGATACGCCGGCCGCCAGCCGGGATCTTATATATACGTAACTAGGCATATACGAAAAGAGCAGTTTGGCTTAAAATGGAACTAACGACGGTATACCAATAAACGATGACTGCCGCCCTTTCTCATAACGAGCGACAAGCTGCATATGAGCGCGGCCGGCAGGATCGCCGGCCGAAATTGGGGGAACGGGACGTCCCGGGACCGGCGGCAGATCGGTAAGGAGCGTACGCGTATATGGCAGCGAATCCAAAGAAAACGGCCAAATTAACCGGCAGCGAGCAGGTCCTGCTCTTCCTGAATGAGCTCGAACATCCGCTGAAGCCGGAGATCGAAGACGTCCGGACGATCATTCTGGAGGCGGACGCCCGGCTGACGGAGCATATCAAGTGGAATGCTCCTAGCTTTTGTATGAACGGCGAAGACCGGATCACGTTTCAGCTTCATGGAAAAGAAATGTTCAGACTGGTGTTTCATTGCGGGGCGAAGGCGAAGCGGCATGCGGAGAATAAACGGTTGATCGAGGACGGTACCGGGTTGCTCGATTGGGCGGCGAATGACCGGGCCATCGTCAAGTTTGCCGGCAGGAGCGATGTCGAAGCAGGCCGGGACAAGCTGGCCGAAGTGATAAGGAAATGGCTGGAAGCGGCGGTTTAGCCGAAAATCGCGGAGCGCATGGTGGTTTCAACCAGACTCGTCGGGGTAAGAAACAGTATACGGCCGATGGGAGGTTCCGCTAATGTCAACCGAACAAATACAGAGTTGTATGGAAGAATGCCTGCAAGCTGTGATGGCCTGCAATCAATGTTACCAGGCTTGCCTGGAGGAAGACCATGCCGGCATGTTGAAGGCAAGCATCCGCCTCAGCCGGGAATGCGCGGAGATTTGCGCCTTCGCCGCCCAAGCGATGTCGTTGAACAGCTCGTACGCGAAGCAGATCTGTATGATTTGTGCGGAGGTATGCGAAGCTTGCGCTCAAGAATGCAGAAAGCATGATCACGACCCTTGTCAGCGCTGCGCCGAAGCGTGCTACTCCTGCGCATTGGCATGCAAGGCGATGGCCGGTTAACCGGATGGAGGCATGTGAGAACGAACGGAATGCCGCATGTGTCAATGAATAGCGGCGGCGCGGTTCAAAGGAAATGAAAGGTGCCATTGCGGCAGGCGGGCAGCGTATTGCGGTACTTCATCCGTTGTTTATGGACTACTTTTTTGCGCTGGACACGCCGCCGATCGCAGAGCAGAAATCCCCTTCCCTCCCGCGCGCTGGCTTATAGTTTGCACGTCAGAGAAGGGGCTGTCTCCATAGCCGTACTGCGATTTTTCGAGCCCTGTCTAGAACCGATTTTTCTCGGGAAAAGGACCTCAGTCCCCACGTTACAGTGGGAATTTGAGGTCCTTTCGTTTGAAAAGGGGGACCGTCCCCCTGATTATAAACACTTTCGGACAGCCCCTTTTCAATAACTCCCGAAGCCTTCGCCATGCTCCCCGGGTGGCCGCTGCCCGAGGCAGAGGCAAGCCCAGCGCGTCTCGTCTCTACAGCGGATTCTGAATTTTCAATGTATGGGAAGGAGGATGGCCGACGATTTTTTTGTACATGTAGTTGAAGTACGTCTGATCGCAATAGCCGAGCGATTCGGAGATTTCCCCGATCGTCATATTGTCGGTAAGCAGCAGCTCGCGTGCGGCGGAGATGCGTACCTCGTGCATGTATTCGATCGGCGTGCGTCCGGTTACTTCCTTGAACACGGTGGAGACGTAGGTCGGCGACCGGTTTACCGTTTCCGCCAGCTCGCTTATCCGAAGCGGCTTGTTGTAATGTTGGACGATGTGCTGCTGGATGCGATGCGCCAGGTTGCGGCGGGAAGCCGAGTGGGCGCCGCCGGTCAGCTCGCGCTGCACGATCCCGAGTATCTCGGACAGGATACCGCGCGCGATCAGCTCGTAGTACGGCATTTTCCCGATCCAGCATTCATTCAGCATCGAGAACCGCTGTTTCAGATAGTCGTAATGGAGCGGACGGATCAGCTGGAATGTCCCGTTTTGCAGCAGAGCGAGATCTTCCGGAAGAGTATCCCTAAAGTGTGCGGAATACAGCTGAATCGGCTCTTCGCCATCCGATACGGACGAACGCAATGAGCCTTTCGGGAAAAACAGCCCTTCGCCTTTGCGGATGCGAACCGTCTCGTCTCCGAATCGGTACGTCGCGGAGCCCCTAACGATAAGGAAGAGCACATGATGCTTCACCGTAGATTCCGGCACCCCCCAGTTGCCGTTAACGGCTTGCTGAAAAGCGATATTATAAATCTCCATCCGGTAAGCTGCCTCCTTTTCCTTTCCAAAAACGAAGAATCACTAAAAAAATGCTATGATCACCAATCGTAATTCAATTCGAAGCGATTTACAATAAAAATATGAAAGCGGCGAACGACACGAGCGACACGAGCGACACATTCCCAAACAAGCCGAACCGACTGTGAAAGGGCAGGGTGAATCCGCAATGAATCCAAATCAAAAAGTAATTGACGTCGACGTCCATAACTCGTTAACGAGTCCGAGGGATCTTCTTCCCTATTTGCCGGAGCCTTGGAGGTCCCGGGTCGAGAGCTCGGGGCTGGGTCTCCCCGGTCACGGCTATTATAATCCGCTCGGCGTGAACCGGCAGGACTGCAGGCCGCCTTCCGGAGGACCATCCGCTTCCGACCCGGAATTTCTGATTCAGGACCTGCTGGTGCCGTATCAGATCGAAGTTGCGATCCTCACCGGGGATCTGATGGGCGTATCCGCGATGCACGATCCCGATCACGGGGCGGTGATCGCTTCCGCGTACAACGATTTTCTTGCCGAGCGCTGGCTGAACTATCCCGAGTTTCGCGGTTCGATTCTAGTATCCGCGCACGATCCGCTGCTCGCTGCCCGCGAAATCGACCGGATGGCCGATCATCCGCGGATGGTCGGCGTCATTATGGGAAGCGGCCAGCGGGCTCCGCTCGGCCAGCGCCAATTCCATCCGATCTATGAGGCGGCCGAGCGGCACGGGCTGCCCGTAGCGATCCATCCGGGGACGGAAGGAGCCGGCGGGACGCATGCGCCTACGCCGTCCGGGTATCCGACGCGTTATCTGGAGTGGCATACGGCGTTGTCCCAAAACTATATGGCGCACCTGATCAGTCTCGTCTGCGAAGGGGTGTTCGAGAAATTTCCGAATCTGAAGTTTGTGATGCTGGAGGGCGGGATCGCCTGGCTGCCGCACCTGATGTGGCGTCTGGACAAAAACTACAAAGGGCTTCGCTCCTCGGTACCGTGGCTGAAACGGATGCCGAGCGAATATATCCGCGACCATTGCCTGTTCTCGACGCAGCCGATCGAGGAGCCGGACGATCCGAAAGATCTGCTCGCCATCTTCGATATGATCGACGCCGAAAACTTCCTGATGTTCTCGAGCGATTATCCGCACTGGGACAATGACGTGCCGACGGAAATATTGAAACGGCTACGCCCGGAGGCGCGGCAAAAAATTTACTATGACAACGCAAAGCGGTTATATAAGCTGTAGACAGGGGGAGCGACTACGATGACAGTCTACTACGTGGCTGACGAAGCCGAGATCGAGGAAGGCAAGCGGATTATCGTGGAGGTGAAGGGCCGGTCGATCGGCGTATACCGTGTCGGCGGCGAGCTGTTCGCTCTGCATAACCGGTGCCCGCACGAAGGCGCTCCTTTGTGCAAAGGCCCGATATGCGGCACGACGCTGCCGTCCCTCGTCTACGAGTACGAGTATGGCCGCAAGGGGGAACTGGTGCGCTGTCCGTGGCACGGATGGGAGTTCGAGATCAAGACCGGCAAATCGGTATTCAGCGAGAAGGTACGCACGAGAAGCTACAAAGTGCAGGTGGAGGACGGCAAGGTCGGTATAGTAATGTAATCATTGTAATGTCATGTCGGCATTGTAATGTAACGTCGGCATTGCAATGTAACGGTTGCCGCAGCGCATATGCAGGCGCTGTATGGTCTGGAATCAGGATCAGGATTCGAAGAGGCTGTCCCGAAGGCTGCGAGCCGCACCTTCCGGGACGGCCTTTTTGTTGTGGGGCGGTCCGGACTCAGGGAGCGGCGGAGGGGCGTTATGTTCAGGAGGTGGAGGAGGACCCTCTGCTGAGGAGATAGGCGGGTAGGTTCATACTTGTTTTGGCAAAAAAAATATTGTGCTATAGGGAAACTATGCTATAATATAGATTATATATAATACATTTTCCGAACGGTGGTGATTCGGTACGCGAACGGAAATCGATATCTAACTTTGCGGGGATCAAGCTTTAGCCGGAAACGGGCTTAGGCACGAAAATGTGTTGGAAGTAACGAGCTCCAGAAAAGAATGGTTTTTCGAGAGGTTTATGTGAAAGTGAACAAAGCAAGAAGTACAACGCAAGAAGTGAACAGTAGGAGGGGCATACCGATGAGCCAGCCGTGGTTTAAGAAAAGTCACCGCAGATGTTTGGTGGACATGCATATCCCGGATTGGGACGAGCGATTTTTATCGCAGTTTGATTCCAAGCGTTATATCGAGCTGATGAAGCTGGCGCAGGTGGACGCGATTTACTTTTATACGAACTCCTGTGTAGGACTCACCAACTTCCCGACCAAGGCGGACAAGATGCATAAAGGGCTGAAGGGCAGAGACATCGTCCGCGAGATCACCACACTGACCAAAGAAGCGGGACTTCCTTCTATCGTCTACTATAATATATGGTCGAAGTGGGCGTACGATCATCATCCGGAATGGAGAGCGGTGAACGGAGTCGGCTTGACTACCGGCGATTACTACTGGGGGCAGCCGGGCCGGTACGGCGTATGCTGTTACAACCACGAAGGGTACCGGGATATGGTCTTGGCCGATGTCGAGCAGCTGTGCAAAAACTATGAATTCGACGGCTTATGGATCGACATGATCATGCTGTCGCAAGTATGCTACTGCTCGGCGTGCCGGAAGCGGTATTTGGCGGAGACGGGAATAAGCGAGATTCCGAGAGTGGTCGATTGGAACGATCCGCAGTTCGTTCAGTTCCAGCGGCGCCGGGAAGCGTGGCAGTCCGAATTCGCCGAGCTGGTCACGCAATCGGCCAAGCGGTGGAAGCCGGGCATCTCCCTGGGGCATAATGTGGCCGGTTATTATGTGGGCTGGCATCAGGCGGCTTCGCTGAAGTTTTTTGACCAAAACGATTATTTAAGCGGCGATATTTCGGGCGGTCCCCAGATCGTTAACTACGTGTGCAAGCTGTTCCACAGCGCCAGCAAAAACCATTCCGTCGAATTTATGACGACGGTCGCCGACGCCAACCTGCTGGAGCATACGGTCTACAAGCCGAAGCATTATTTAAAAAACCTGGTTTATTTGGCGATGGCCAATAACGGCGCCTTCAGTTTTATCGATGCGATCGATCCGCTCGGTACGATGAACGAGAAAATGTACCGGATGCTCGGCGAAATATACGGGGAAACCCGTCGGTACGAGCCCTTTATGGATTACGATGCCGAATATTGCCAAGATATTGCGATTTATACGAATATCGAGTCGTTGATCGATTTGCGCGACAGCGGCAAGACGGTGAACAATGTTCCGCATTCGGCAAGCACACCGCATCATCTAGCGGCGTTAAATGCAGCCAGAGCGATGATCGACGCCAATCTTCCGTTCGGTGTCATCACCAAAAACCGGTTGAACGAGCTTCATAAATACCAGGTGCTTATCCTGCCCGACCTGCAGATGATGGATGAAGACGAGATCGAAGCGATCCGTAAATTCGTAGAAGCCGGAGGCAGCATCTACGCCAGCGCGAATACGTCCCTGGTGGACAAAACCGGGAAGCGGCACGACAATTACATGCTTTCCGACGTATTCGGAGTCACCTATGAACGGACGACCTGGGAAGATATTGCCTACTACGCGCCGACCGAAAGCGGCAAGCCGTACTTTGCCGATTATGACGACTATTACCCGCTAACCGTGAACTGCAATCAGCTGATCGTCCAGGAACACGAAGGGGCCGAGCCGCTGGCGACGATCGTGCTGCCCGAGCTGAATCCGGACAATCCGCACCAGTTCGCGTCGGCGATCAGCAGCCCGCCGGAGATTCCGACTACATATCCCGGGGTTGTCGTGAACCGGTATGGGCAAGGAAAATCGATGTACGCCGCCGGTTATTTGGAGAGGATGGCGAAGGAGGGGCAGCGCTCGATCTTTATCAATCTGATCCGTTCTCTGCTTACGAAGCCGGCTTATTTCCGGACCAATGCGCCTAAACCTGTCGAGATCACGATGTTCCGCCACCAGTCGGGCAAGCGGGATACGATCAACGTCATCAATATGCAGCAGGAGCAACCGAATATTCCCGTATCGGGCGTCCGGGTCCAAGTCAACACGGGAGACCGGAAACCGTCGAGGGTCGTGCTTCTTCCGGGCGAAGCTCCGGTCGATTACGTCCGCGAAGGCGAATATATCGCGTTTGATGTGCCGCAGATCGAGATTTTCCATATGTTCGCTATCGATTATGAATAAGGGTCTGCTACCCGGTTGCGCTCTGAACTTTGTTGCTGCACCTGTATGACTAAGCAGGACCGTCAGAGACCGAAGACCCTCGAGCCAGTTTGTTGACAGCGCTTACTTCGGGGGTCTTCCCTTCAGAATTCTGTGCGAATAGATGGAGAAAGAGGGTTCGATTCACCGATGAATAAAAAATATATCGCGATTCCGATCTCGATGATGCTCGCTGCTTCCATCGCCGCCGGTTGCGGCAAAACCGGAGCAGTCGGCGGGGAAGCGGACAAAAAGGAACCGGCTCCGATCGACTACACCCAGGAGAAGGCCGAAATTGTGTTTTATTCGAATAACGGGGAGCTGCCGGAAAGCTTCGACGCCCGGATGGGCAACTTGGTCCGCCAGAAGTTTCCGAACTATACGATCAAGTACATCCAGGCGGGACAAGGAACTCAGCTGACGGACCTGATTACGACCGGAACCCGGTTCGATATTTTTTATCAATCGATCGGCAACTTTGAGGCCCAGGCTTTTCCCGTTAATATTCAATACGACATGACCGAGCTGATCAAGAAGCACCAAATCGATTTGACGCGGCTGGACTCCACCGTTGTCGATGCCGTGAAGCAAGCGTCCGGCGGGAAATTGTACGGCCTTCCGGTTACAACCACCAATCTGGTGCTTTACTACAACAAAGATCTCTTCAATAAATTCGGCGTCCCGTTCCCGAAAGACGGAATGACCTGGGACGAGATCATGGAGCTGAACAAAAAGCTGACCCGGGTTGAGAACGGAGTTCAGTATTACGGATTTACGCACTCTCCTTTTCACACCCTTCGTTTAAACCCATTCTCCGTACCTAGCGCCGATCCGGCGACCGGTGCACCCGCGATTAATAAGGATGAGCGATGGAAAACGTTTTTCGACGCATTTTACGTCCAGCCGATGAATGCTCCCGGCTACAAGGATGCCATCGAGAAAGCGAATAAAATACCGGATATCAACGCATTCGTGAAAGAAAAGACGGTCGGGATGTTTCTCTACCTGTCCAGTCTGATCTATGCATGGGAGAAGGAACTGCAAGGCATCAATTGGGACATCGTCTCGATGCCCACCTTTAAGGAGATGCCAAGTGTCGGCTCCCAGTCGTATCCGAGCTATTACGGGATTACGCAGATGGCCCAGAACAAGGACGCGGCGGCGCAAGTGCTGAAATACCTGGTCTCCGACGAATTCCAATCCGACATCGCGCGGAAAGGGACGATGCCGGTGCTGAACAACGACAAGGTGAAGATGGAGCTGGGCAAAGATTCGTTCTACAAGGATCGGAACTGGAAAGCGATCTTTTATAACAAATTCGCGCCGATTCCGCCCAAGCCGGCCTATGACGCAGATCTGCTCACCACTTATTACACGATCGGCAACCAGTTCAACTTAGGCAAGATGGATTTGAACACGGCGCTGAGAATGATGGAGGAAGACGGACTGAAAAAGATCGAGGCGTACAAGCAGAAAACCAAATAAGAAAACCGGGAGGAAATGTTCTATGAATGAGCATCGATTCGCGAACGGGAATACGGTTGAAGCTACTGCTCCAGAAGGATCGGACTATACGCAGGTCAAATCGAACAAGCGGATCAGCCGGAGGGCGATGCTGGCTACTCTGGGCATGACAGGCGCCGCAGTTGTTTCAGGAGGATTGATGAATACGATGGACGTGATGGCGGACACGGTGCAGGCCATTGACGTGATGAACCCGCCGGTTCCGCTTGCCCCGCTGGTTGGGGACGGGGTGACGGACGACACGGCCGCATTTCAGGCGATTTTGAATTATGCTGCTGCCAATCGGTTGTCCGTCTATTGCCCGTCCGGGAAAACGTATCTGGTGCAGTCGATCCGGATCAAAAACGGAACCGTATCGCTTATATGCGACGGCGTGATCAAGGGGAAAGGGACGGCGGTCAACGGAGTCGTCCAGCTGGACGGGCCGAACCTGTTCGGCGGAACCGCTGTCGAGCACTTTACTTTGCAGGCGAATATCGATATGTCCGGCGGCGACCGGGAAGCGATCAAAGCCGACGGATGCTCCAACTGCACCTTCACTCATAACCGCATCTACGGATTTACGAATCATGCTTCGTTGAATCATTACGGCATCTTGTTATGGTTCAGCTCCAACTACAACAAGATCCAGCACAATTACATCGACGGCTACGATAAGCCGACGCAAAGAGGACTGCTTATCGACCTGATCGGGGAGTCGGCCAACTTCGGCGGGTTCCACGATAACGGCAACATTGTGCCGCCTACCCGACCGTGCGTCGGGAACATCATCACCGACAACATCTTATTAAATGGAAGCTATGCGATTAACCTGTTAGCTGTCGAAAACAGCGTCGTATCGCATAATTATTGCTACAAACAAAATCATCGCAGCATCTATGTGGCCCAGTCGTCCAACAACAACATCATCTCGGACAACCAGCTGATCGGCTTCCTCTCCTCGGGCGTGCTGCTCGGATACGGGGCTTATAAAAATCTGGTCACCTCCAATCTTATGAAACAGCTCGACGGTTACAATTCGATCGGCGGCGAAGCGGCCGTTAATGTCAACACAGGCTCGTACGACAACCTGATCGCCGACAATACGATCGAAAGCTTTACGAATTACGGCGTATATCTGGCGGTTAACTCGATCGGCAATAAAGTGGACGGCAATGCGATATCGAGGCATTACGTCGCCGGGATCGCCCTGGAGAACGACTGGATTCGGCCCCTTCCGACAGGAGCGAAATATTCGCGGCCCAACTACGGCCCGCCTTCGGTAGGGACCGTATGGGCGACGAAGGATTCGGAGTCGAACATCATCCAGAACAACATCATCGGTTCTTGCTATACCGGGCGAGCGATGTGCGCGATCTACGTATCGCAGCTCGGTACGACGAGCACCAAAAACAATATTATCCAGAACAATGTGGTGACGGACACGGCCAGTTATGCGTATCATTTGTACTGCTTTGAGGAAACGAGCGGCAAGCTGACAGGCAATACGCTGAAAAACAATTCGTTCCACATGGCGACGCTCAGCAAGCTGTTTTTGACGCGCGGCCGGGGGCACTTCAAACAATGCGCGGGCAATGACGCGCTGGATACGGACCCGTATACGTTTGCCGCAGGCGATACTACGCCGTCGGTCGGGATCGGCGGCTCGTTCGTCTTCGCCAACTCGTCGTCTACATCGGTCACGATGTTTGACGACGGAGCGGACAATCAGACGATCGTCGTTCGGCTGGACGCCAATACGACGATTGTATACGGACCGTCCACGATCCGGACCAAGGGGAGCGCGAACATTGCTGGGGCAAGCACAGATCAGTTCGTAACCTTGAAGCGGATCGCCGGCGTCTGGTATGAGATTTCCAGAAGCTTTTGAGGACTGGCGTTATAGGATAAAGGAAGCGTTGTGCAGCGGTACGGTATGGTACGCTGTGATGATGCGCGGCGTGGCGTGGAGTTTGGCGAGCCGCTGTCAGACGGGAGCTAGGAAAAGGGGAGAGGCTCACGGCCGCTCCCCTGGTTGTTTTGAATCTCTTCTTAGAAGAGGCGTAGCGGCGTGGTGTTGTGCAGCGGCGGGCAGAAGCCCGTACGTGGAGGACGGCACGATGTCGGCACATGGAAGCCGGCACGATGAAGCCCAAGAAGTGCGCCGGCCGGAAGCACCGGTTCATAGTTTCGTGATTTTGAACGAATCCGGCCCTGCACGTTTGTGTGCCAGCGGAAGAGTAACTTCCTTTATTTTTGCCAAACCGATCATTTTCACCTAATAGCGGAAATAGGGTTTCCGTTATTTTGGCCGTTTGGGGTAAAAGCGACGGTTACACGGGAAATAGCGGAACCAAAGCTTCCGCTATATGGCGATTCTCCGCTGTATGCAATCCATAACGGAAGTAAAGCTTCCGGTAAAGCTTCCGGAAAAGTTTCACCCGGCCCTAGTTGAAGCCGATAGCCGCCCTAACGCCGCCAGCTCGTCACACGACTGCGGGCAGCAGATGACGCGATACATCCGTATCCGGGCGCTGCACGTCAAAAGACCGTCCGGACGTACAACCGAACCGGACGGCATGTCGTACTACAGGCGGTTTGCCGGCACTTACCTTTTTAACTCGGCTACCGCTTTCTCCGCTTCCTCGGATGCGGTCCGCAAGGCGGTATTCAGATCGCTATTGCCCAAGACGAGCTGAACGGCATGTTTCCGTAATATCCCCTCGACTGTCAACTGGTAATTGGTCCTCACGGTAATTGGGGCGGGCTTGTTATAATAAACCGCTTTCCAGTTAATATTTTGGAAGGCAGACCCGGTCCCGAACGCCTGCTTCACTTCCGGATCGTTGATGACCGGCATCAGCCCTTTTTTCGAATACATCATCTGGGCTTCCTTCGTCGTTAAATAATGAATGACCTCCATCGCAGCTTGTTTATTGCTCGCCATCGAGGTGATGCCGAATATTTCCGGCGTCGTCTGCGTGCCGACACCGGGCAAATCCCGGAAGGTAGGGAGAGCGGCCATATCCCAGTTCACTTTCTCCAGCGTTTCGGGTACGGCTTGGGGAAACTTGGAGATGAAGGCGAACATGGCCAGCTCCTGCGAGTTCGTAAATTCAAACCGGTACGGGATATTTTTCAAGGCAGCTGTCCGGTCTTTATAGGCCGGATTGTCGGCGGGCTTCAGGACGAACGTTTCCAGCAGCTTGTTCCAGCCGTCCTGGGTGAAGGTGGGCTTCTCGGTTTTGGGATCAAGCAGAGGGATTGACAACGGATTGTTCATAAGAGCGAACAGATCGGTCGCAAAGCCCAAATACTGCTTGTCGCCTTCTTTGCGCGTCAGCTTGGCGGCCAGCTCTGTCAGCTCATCCCAGTACATCCCGTCCTTCGGGTACGGAACGCCGAACTTGTCGAAGATTTCTTTGTTGTAATACATTACAAAGCCGACGTTCGTTACCGGCAGACCGTACAGCTTGCCGCCTCCGGAGTTCCGGATGCCGTCAATCAGAGTAGGCTCGAACTTGCCCAAATCGATTTTGTTCGTCTGAACGAGCTCGGTCATGTCATACAGCAAGTTTCCGCTTGATCCCAGCTCGTAGAAGTAGGAGATGTTCTGATAGATCAGATCGATCCGCTGCTTCTGGGCAATCAGCTCGGGCAGCGTCGAGCCGGGTTTGTTTTGGATGTAGGTGAACGTGTAGTCGGGGAACTTCTGCCGGATGATATTGCCGTGAATGGAGTTGAATCCTTCCTGGGAATCTCCGGTATTCGAGAAGATGACCAGTTCTACCGCTTCTTTCGGCTCCGCAGGTTCTGCCGCCTTCGGCGGGGCGGATTCGGGCAACTCGGCGGACTTCGTTTCGTTATTGCTCGAACCGGTTCCGCAAGCAGCGATCCATACAAGGGCAGCCGCGGACAATAAACATTTCAGCCGTTTGTCAGTCATATTCATTCTCCTTTAGCTTGGTTATCCATCTTCCATACGTCCAGCCTTGGCAACGCAACAAGGTACTTCTCTGCAGGACCTGCTGCAAGCTGCCGCTTAATCGATTACTTGTCCATCGTGCGGGCACCTCCTACCTATCCATTCCGGAGCTTATGATAGCGCATACATAGATGTCGATGGCGGCGAAACAGGGACGTTATGAGGGAGTAGAAGCGAAAAACGAACCGGTTAGTAGATGCTATAAAGTAGATTATACATAATATATAAACGTTAATCGATTTCTATGTCAATAGCATTTCAGTTTTTTCTTCCCTTTTCTTATGGTTTCTTTAAAAACAATTGACGATGATACGTAAACTATAATATATTATATATAAAATTATCGTGAGGAAAGGAGTTGGAACCTGTGCAACCAACGGAACCGAAAATCCTGCTTCAGAAAAAAAGCATGAGCCACGAGCTCGTAGAGCTTATTAAGCGGAAAATATTAAGCGGCGAGCTGAACCCCGGGGAGCGGATCGTCGAGATCAAGCTGGCCAAGGAGTACGGCATCAGCCAGTCGCCGGTCCGGGAAGCGATCCGCCATCTGTCCGGGGAAGGGATCGTTACGATCGTTCCGAGCAAAGGCCCCGTTGTCAAAAAGATGGAGGCGGCCGACATCTTCGAGATTTATTCGCTGCGTTCCTCTCTGGAAGCGCTGGCCATCCATCTGACCACTCAGCACGCCTCGGATGAGGAAATCCGGGAATTGGTCGAATTTTACGGCCAGATGGGCGACTGGCTGCACGACGAGACGAAACCGACCTTGCTTAAGGAATCGCTGCATCTGCATCAGAGCATCATCCAGCTTTCCCGGCATTCCCGGCTCATCCAGGTGTACGAATCGATCTCGTTTCAGATCCAGCTGGTCAACCGGATTCTCGGCATGACTTCCACGAAGCAGAAGGAGTACAACGATCATCGCGAGCTGATCGAGGCGCTGGTGGCGCGCGATCCGGCATCGGCGGAGCAGATCATGCGCAGACATATTCAGCGCTCCTATCAGGAATGTATGGAGGTGCTGCGGAAGAATGAGGCAAGCGAGCGGCGGGAGATCGGGACGAGCTGGTTTGCGGAGGACCCGAAATAAAGCAAAACATGGAGACGGAGGCAAGCGGGATGAACGTATTGGTTTGGACGGCACCTGAAACGATGATGCTGGAGGAGCATAACCGCCCGGTTCCCGGGAAGCAGGAGGCGCTGCTGCGGATCGAGGCGGTAGGGATATGCGGATCGGAGATTGAAGGGTATCTGGGACATAACAGCCTTCGCGTCCCACCGCTTATTATGGGGCATGAATTTTGCGGGATCGTGGAACAGGTCGGGGATCCGGGAGACGAGGCATGGCTGAACAAAAAGGCGGTCGTCAATCCGCTGCTGTTCTGCGGAACGTGCGACCGCTGTCTGAAAGGGCTGACGCAGCTTTGCGGAGAGCGGCGCATTATCGGCATCCACCGGCCGGGAGGCTTCGCAGAATGGGCGATCGTACCGGTCGATACGTTAACTGAAGTTCCGGCGACGATGAGTTCCCGGCGCGCCGCCCTGGCCGAGCCGCTTGGCTGCTCGCTGCGGGCGACCCGAAGGGCGATGGAGCGGCATCCTTTTGCGAATGTAATCGTCTTCGGCGCCGGAGGGATCGGGTTGTTGTGCGCGAAGACGGCGGCTTTGCTGGGCGCTTCCAAAGTGATGGTCGTCGATACGAATCCGGACCGGCTGGCGATGTGCCGCAGTATCGGCATAACGGATACGGCCCATGCGCGCGAGGACAATTTGGAAGAGCGGGTGCAGGCAGCTTTCGGAGGGCGGGGTACGGACGTCGTCATCGACGCCGCGGGATTTCAGCCGACCCGGGAAGCGGCCGTCAGACTGCTTAATCCGGGCGGGACGCTAATGAATATCGGCCTGGGCATCGACGATACGGTGCTGCCGATCAACTATACGATCCGTTCCGAGATCGAGCTGCTCGGATCGTTCTGCTACACGCGGCAAGATTTCAAAGACGCGGTCCAGCTGCTGGTTTCCGGGAAAATTACGGAGGACGGTTGGACGGAGGAACGCCCGCTAGCGGAAGGGGCGTCCGCTTTCGCAGATCTGGTCGCGGGCAAGGTGACGAAAGGGAAAATCATTTTGCGGCCGTAAGGGGAGGGCTGGATCGTGGCAAGTACAGTCAGAGTCGGCATTATCGGGTTAGGAAACTGGGGGGAGTGCCATCTCGAGGCGTTTCATGCGCTTCCGCACGCGGAAGTGGCGGCCGTCGCCGATCCGAGACCGGATCGTCTGGACGTGGCGAAGATCAAGTACGGTGTACCGTCGTGTTATACCGATTACAGCGAGCTTCTTGAGCGGGACGATATCGATCTCGTCAGCGTGGTGACAACGGAGCACCTGCATCTCGATCCGGTCGTGAAGGCGCTTCGCTCCGGCAAGCACGTGCTGGTGGAGAAGCCGGTGTCCACCCGGCTTAGCGAAGCTGCCGAGATGCACCGGGTCGCGCTGGAGCAGGGGCGCTACGTGATGCCGGGCCATCTGCTGCGGTTCGATCCGCGTTATGCGGACATCCGGCGGGCGATCGCGGACGGGGAGATCGGTCGGCCGGTCAGCATGTATATGAAGCGGGCCCGGGAGCAGTATTTATTCGCTACCTACAGCCGGACGCACACTGTCTACGAGCTGATGATCCACGATATCGATCTGGCGCTCTGGTACGCGCAGAGCCGGGTCCGGACCGTCCGGGCGTACGGCAGATCGCCCTCCGGATCGGAGACTCCGGAAGTGCTGTGGGCGTGCCTCGAATTCGAGAACGGGATTCTCGCCTTTTTGCACAGCAACTGGATGACGCCGGATCGGGCGGGCATCGCGATCGCCGACCAGATCGAAGTGATCGGCAGCGGCGGAACCGCGTCTTTCGAAACGTCCAACTCCGGCTTGCAGCTGTGGAACGAGACCGGGCGAACGACGCCGGATACGAATATTCATATCAAGACGCTCCACAAGCAGACGGCCGGTTCGCTCCGCGAGCAGCTCCTTTATTTGTGCGACTGTTTGGGAAGAGGGGAAGCGCCGGACTACGTGTCGTTCGAGGATGCGATTCACGGGGTCGAAATTGCCGATGCGATCGTGAAGTCGGCGGCGGGCGGCGGCGAGATTCGGTTGTAGCTTCGGAAGCCTGAAATAACATAGCCAAAAGCCGTCCGGTCATTGTGCAAGCCGGACGGCTTTTCTGCTGGCGTTTTATCTGCTTCGGGCCACTCGGGCTACTGGCATGTCGGGCAGCTCGTTAACAGAGACCACTTCGTTCGTTTTCTTCTTAGGCTTCTTCCAAAACTTCTCGTTGCCCGGCAAATCGTCGAACCAGGCGGCGTCCTTCGGACAGTCGAGCACCATAAATTTGCCGTATTCATCGTCGCGGGACTGATGATATTTCAAATATGCTTTGCCGTCTTCGACCGCGAGTATTTCGATTTTGCCGGACGTATGGCTCATCGACAAGCGGACGCGCTTGCCGAGACCGGACGTTCTGGCTTTCGCCTGCTCCACGATCCGGTACGCTTCTTCGAGCGAAAGCACGAAATCGCGGTTTCCCGCCACCGGCCGGTTAATAAAGAAATAATACGGGGTGACGCCTGCCCACGACAGCCGGTCGAGCAGTTCGCCGAGTACGGCCGGATCGTCGTTGATGCCTTTGAGCACCGGCGTCTGGTTGACGACGATCGCTCCCGCCTCGTGCAAGGCCTGGAAGCCTCGCTTCGCCTCCGGCGTTATTTCGCGGGGGTGATTGATGTGGGCCATGACATAGATGCGCTTGTCGGCCGTGGAGTAAGTACGAATCGTCTCCAGCAGCTCCTCGTCCTCGTAGATCCGCATCGGATTAAAGACGGGGATTTTCGAGCCGAGACGGATAATTTTCACATGCTCCATCTCCCGCAGCCGCTCCAGGATCATTCGAAGTTTTGGGGTAGCGAGGATCAGGCTGTCGCCGCCCGTAAGCAGCACGTTATTGATTTCGGGATGTTTGGCGATATATGCGAGGCCGGGCTCGACGTCGGACATCGCTTCCTTGACGTCGTTGCGGAACAGCCGCTTGCGGAAGCAATAACGGCAATAAGCGCCGCATACTTCGGATACGATCAGGAGAGCCGTTGTCCGGTACTTGTGCTGGCAGCCGGGCACGACATAGTTCGTATCTTCATCGGAGGCGTCCCAGCGCCCGTATTCGGCGAGCTCGCCTTCGTTCGGAATGACCAGTTTTTTGATGGGATCTCGGGGATCTTCCCAATTGATGAGGTTCAAATAATAATCGTTGACGCGGAACACGAATTTCTCGGTAATTTGCTTCAGTCTTTTTCTTTCCGTCTCCGGTATGTTTACAATTTTATCGATATCTGTAATGTACTTTGGCTGTGCCATGCACATTCCTCCCGTTTTTCTAATTTTCGATCTACCCGGCATGCTAGTCAGATCTTAGGGACCGTGTGCTTGCGATTCCTCCCTTCTGTGCTACTATCGTCCAATCCATTCGTAATTCGCCGTTCCGGTCAGCAGAAGATGATGATTGAGGTCAAGGGTGTAAACAAGAAAAGACCCCGGGCGAAGAGGGAATGTCTCCCAACAACGCTCGACAGGGTCTTATACCAATAGAAAAAGACCCTGTATCCAGGGTCATGTGTGCAGAATGAACATACAGAATGACCCCATCTACTGCTGACGAGGTTAGCTGACGGACTCGGGAAAGATGGTTCCCTACGCGGTCCCGATGAACGGACCGGACGATTCGCCCCTAAAGAATGGTTCCCCCGCTTTCCGATTGGAGAATCGGAAATTAAGCGTACTGTTATTGTATTGAATGAAGGACGTCAAGTCAACCTTTTTATCAAAATATCCCTTTTTTTAACAACAAAAAATCGGGGCTGCGCGAATTTGAAACAAATACTCTCATTTTCCCGGAAAGCCGGGTACAATTAGTGACATCCATGCTGTCACCATTATACGGATATAATGGGGGAGTAAGAAACGGGGGAGAGGCGTTGAAGAGAGCAGACCGGCTGATGGCGATCCTGATCGCCCTGCAGCAAAGACCGGAGACGGCCCAGTCGCTGGCCGACAAGTTCGAAGTTTCGAAAAGGACCGTTTTGCGGGATATGCAGTCGTTGTCGGAGATCGGCATCCCGCTGTATTCGATGACGGGACCGTCCGGAGGCTTCCGGATGATGGAAGGCTTCCGGCTGCCGCCGCTGCAGCTCGATTCCCAGGAGGCGCTGACCGTCTTGTTTGCGCTCCGGGCGATGACGAGTATAACGGACACCCCGTTTAACCAGGCCAGATGGACGGTCCTCGACAAAATCCGGTCGGTCCTGCCGGAGGAAACGCTGAAGCAGGTCGAGCCGCTGCTCGACAGGATGGAACTCGAAGTGCCCGTCCGCAAAACGAAAACGCCCCACTTGTCCGCCTTGCTCGAGTATACGGCCAAATCCCGGTGGGTTCATGTGCTGTACCGGTCGGAAAACCATCACCGGCGGCTCCGCCTGTATCCCCGCAAAATTTATACGGCGCATGGGTTCTGGTACTGTGAGGCGTTCTCCCCTCTGCATAAGGAAGTACGCAACTTCCGTGTCGACCGGATCGAGGAGCTGGAGGCGATCGACCAGCCGGATGAGGCGTTAAGCGAACAGCTTCTGAGGGTGGAAGACGAGGATGCGCCGGCCAAACCTGTTGTGCGCATCGCCGCCAAGCTGACCTACCGCGGTGCGCTGCTGGCCGAGCAGGACTACCATATCGGAGAGCACGTCAGGCAAATAGCCGATGACGAGTGGACGGTGGAATTCGATTGTCCCGCCTCCGAGTGGGATTGGGCGGTTCGATTTTTCTTTACATTGGGCATGCAGGCAGATGTGCTGGAGCCGGACGAGCTTCGCGCCGGGATTCGCGAGATGGCCGGGCAATTATACGAACGGTATACGCCGGATTCGGAGCGTAACTCGCTGTAATGAGGCTGTCGATTCATTGTGGACAACCAAGAGGAAAGGGAAAAGATGACCTTCTGGCGAGTTTTGTCTGGAATCCCCTACCTTACAATCCTTATTCAATCAAGGGATTCCGGACAACCTGTTTGAGCAGAAGAAGGTAACTTTTCACTTGGAACGGCCTGCTGACACTTCTATACAATGAATCGACAGCCTCTGTAATCAGATCTATTTTCAGAGGAGGCTTATCCAGTTATGACTAACCATTCCATCGTGGACAAAGCCGGATCGTTTCTGTACAGCCATGCGAGGCTGCTGGACCGGAAGCGGTACGAGTATCATTTCGAAAGGGGAACGAAGGAGGCGGTCATTCAGGCGCTCCGTGCTTATCAAAATGCCGACGGAGGTTTCGGCAACGCGCTGGAGCCGGATATTCGCGATCCGCACAGCCAGCCGGTCCCGACCGAGATGGCGCTGCTTGTGATGGAGGAGATCGATTGCTTCGATCCGGCGATTATGGAAGGGATCGCCGCGTATGTGCGGACGATAACGCTGGAGAACGGCGGGCTGCCGCTCATACGAAGCAGCGTCCATGGATACGCTCATACGCCGTGGTGGTCGACGGAGGACGACCGCTGTCCTTCGATGAACCCGACAGGCACGATCATCGGCCTGCTGTACAAGCATTACGGGGACCAGGCGATCGTGCGGGAGCATTGGTTCGAGGAGAATGTGCGTTATATATGGAGCTATATGGAGTCGAACGAACCGTCGGGCTTTCATGACGGCACGCATTGGATTCAGTTTCTCCAGCATACCCCGGATACCGGAAGGGCGGCCGCCTACTGGCGTAAAGTCGATGAATGGTTGGGCGCTCCCGGCGTCATCGAGAAAGACCCGCACGCTTCGGGATATGTGCAAAAAGTGCTGGATTGGGCGCCTCAGAAGGAGAGTTATGCCGGCAAATTCGTATCCGGGGAAGACAAGCGGATTCATTTGAAGGCGCTCGCCGAACAACAGCAGGAGGACGGAGGATGGCCGATCAGCTGGCAACCGCCGAGCATCGCTGCGGAGCAGGAATGGCGGGGGTTTGTGACTGTGGAACGGCTGAAGACGCTCAAGTCTTACGGGGTGTTGTAAGAAGCGGCAGGCTGCTGTGGCGGATTATACTAAGACCATGCAATGCAAACTTCCAATGGAGGCGATAGGATGGCAATCGACGTGACGATTGTACCGCTACATTCGGTCCGGTCCAGGATAGACGAGCTCGCCGAGCTGTTATGTCGTGGAGGATGGCGCATCGGTCGGCTTTATGCCGCCGCTTTCCGCAGCGGAGGCGACCCGGTACTGGGAGGACGTGCCCGGCCCGGATGTGGTCTTGTATGCGGCGCTGGCCGGCGGCCGGGTCGCAGGCAGCGTGCAACTGCACGTATGTACGAAGCCGAACGGCTCGCACCGTGCGGAGATCGCCAAGCTGATGACGCACCCCGATTACCGCCGGCATGGAATCGGCAGACGGCTAATGCTACAGGCCGAAGCGAAGGCGGCTGAACTAGGCAGGTCGCTGCTCGTGCTCGATACGAGGGAAGGGGACCCGTCCAACCGGCTGTACAGCTCGATCGGCTATACGATGGCCGGTCGGATTCCCGGGTATGCCAGATCGGCAGACGGCGAGCTTCATGCTACGGTGTATTACTATAAGAACCTTGGAGAATAGCCGGTGAAGGGAAAGGGTGGCGATGGAGGAGCCTTCCTCGTGTACATGGCCTTGCCAACGGAAAGTGATGGAAGGAAATCGTCGATAGATTAGCAAAAAAGCCTTCGGCTCCCGCGCTCCGGGCGGGTCTTAAGGCTTCTTTCGTTGTAACGGGAGCTTGCCGGCTTGCCGGAGATCTGTCAACGCTTGGAACGGCTGTACAGCAGCTTCTTAACATCCTGGACGATATGTTCGGTGATTTGCCGCTGAATCCAGAGGTCGTCATCGATATTGCCGTGCGTTGCCGGTACCGGTACCTCTCCGATGCCCGGGCACTCGACGGTCGTAGGCGTGCCGTCCCAGCTGCGCATATAACGGACGAGCATATTTTGCGCGCCAGGAACCTCCTGGTAGCCGCAGGACAACCCGTTTTCGACGGGGAAGCAGGGGATCATGCCGAAGCCGGTGCACGGATTGCCGCTCGTCACTCCGTTGTGCTGATACCAGTTCTTGATCATATGAGCTTTGGGGATATCGGCGGCGTTCATCGTGTTGCCCGGGCCGAATACCGGGTCGATCAGACCGATATAATTAGGAATTTTCGCCGTAACCCGGGACAGCCGGCAAGCCGCCCAGCCGCCGTACGAATGGCCGATGATAGCCAAATAGCTCGGTTTGCGGCTTCTTTCCTCGATTTCGTTGTTCAAATCCCAGATCCACGGAGTGCCCAGCGGGTTGCCGTCTTCGTTCTGGTTCCAGCTTCTCCGGAAGACGTTGCGGGCCGGGACGCCAAGTGGGGACAGCCGGATGTACAACGTATCGCGCAGCTTGGATATTCCGGGGCTGTTCATCCCGCTGCGCCCGTTGATGCAGATGACGACGATGTCACCCGCCTTTCCGGCACGGACCGCGCGTTGGTCGCCGTCTGTTCCTTGATCGGAGCCGGACGTTGCTACTGCCGGAGCTTCCTTCCCGACGGCTGACGCGAAACCCGAAAGGGGACTGGCGGGGAGGCCGGGATGAACGTTAGCGGCATAATCGGGAAGAAACGGCCGGGGCGCCGTATGGCTATACATCCATCTGCCCCATCTAGGATCGTAGTAGTACATCGCGTTCCCTCCCCCGAAGTGTGCTAAACTAGGATATTCACCCAGCCGGGAAAGGTTCCTTGAGGAGCGGCGGAAAGCGGATCAAACGACTGTATCGAAACCGTCCACTACCAAACTAACAATGGGTTTTAAAGAGAAAGGAGAGGGTCTACTGGAAGCGAAGGTTTGTCTCGTGGCGATCGAGGAGCGTCACAGGACGAATCGGTCTGCCTATTAATTAGCGATTGAGGAGTAGAGGTTTGCGGACTGAAAGGGCGAGGTTGTCCCAAGGTTGTCCCGGAAGCCTCTTGTTCTTCGCAGCGAGGGCAGATCATTCAATGACATGTACAAATAAAAAAAGCACTGTC
Organism: Paenibacillus sp. GYB004; assembly: GCF_036577605.1. NCBI lineage: Bacteria > Bacillati > Bacillota > Bacilli > Caryophanales > Paenibacillaceae > Paenibacillus > Paenibacillus sp. GYB004. Next base: position 280,217 of record NZ_JARBDB010000057.1, on the reverse strand, counting down.
GTTTAGACAACTGCTTCTTTCAAGTCCTGGCTCTTGTCTTTGGCGTTATCTTCGGTTACTTCGTCCGGCTGGTCGAAGGGAACCCGGTCTTCTTCGTAGTACATTTCCACCGCACCTCCTTTCCTCGTTTCTATTAGTATACAAGCCGACTATTATCGCATCGTTAACGGAGTGTTACGCTATAGTAAATTGTGTGGATGGGATAGCCGCTTATCCACGAAATTCGTGCCGGCTAAATCCTAAGAGTCTCTGGCACCCTTTATTTTCGGCGGAATGGGATGACAGCGTCAAATTAAGGCGGTTTGCACCCCTTATTTCAACCAACCGATGGGGTATACGCCCTTTTCGTCGATTTTAGAAACTTCAAACCTCTCTTATTCTCTCTTATTCGGCCCCCTCCGCAAAAAAACAGGAGCGACTTCACGAATCGCTCCCGGCCCTCTATAGCTTGCTACCGCCCAGCAGCTGCCGGCGCATCCATTCGTTGGCGACGAGTGCGTCGCCGTCCGCGTCCAGCGTCTCGTAAAGTCTGCGCCGCAGACCGGCGACGAGGCCGGCCAGCTCCGGCTCGCCGATCCGGTTCGTCAGCTCGGCCGGGTCGGCCGTCAGCTCATACAATTCGTCCGTATCGGTCGGATTCCAGATGTATTTCCATTCCTTCGTCCGGATCATCCGCTGCGTATACAGCCCGAACTGCTGCCCGTTATACGAGGCCACGACGGCATCCCGCCAATCCGGGTCGTCCAGTCCGCCGCCGCTCACCAGTTTGGCCCAGGAACGGCCCTGCAGGTGATCCGGATCGTCCGGCTGCAGACCCAGCAGGTCGAGCAGCGTCGGGGCGAGATCCAGCAAATTGTAGACGAGCCCGCCGCACGCCGTTCCTTCCTTCACGACGCCGGGGTACCGGACGATCAGCGGGACGTGCACGACATCGTCGTATAAAATATAATGTTTGTCCATCATCCGGTGCGAACCGCACATATCGCCATGATCGGCGGTAAAAAGGACGAGGGTGTTATCGGCGGCGCCAAGCCGGTCCAGCGTCTGCAGCACGCGCCCGACCGCTTCGTCCAGTTGGCTGATGATACCGTAGTACCGGGCGACGATGGGAGCCCAGTCGTTCCAGGTAAAGTTCTCGATCCCCCAGTTCAGCAGCTGCTGCTTCTGGATATACGGCTTCCCCGCGAACGTCTCTGCGAAACCGTCCCACTGCGGAACCGTGTCCGGATCGTACATCGTGGCGAAATGTCCGGATGGTCGGCAGGGCAGATGAGGCTCCGGGAAATGAAGCGCCATATGCCACGGCTTCCCGGAATTGTGCAGCAGCTCGAGCTGATCCTCGGCTCGCGCTGCGAGCCAATGAGTGCGCGAATGTTCGAGCGGAATCGGACTCGCCTCGCCGAAAAATCCGTTCGAGAACTTCACGTCCGGATAGCGCTGCTTGACGAACCGGGCGTATTCGGCTTCGCCGGTATACGAACCGTAACCGAAAGCGGTGGCGTCCAAGGTCGGATGAACGCCCCATTTGCCCAGAAAAGCCGACACGTAGCCGCTGCTTTCGAGCGTTCGTGCCCAGCTGTACCCGTCGGGCTGGAGCGAGGCGACGGGTAGGGCTCCGTTAAAGTTCCATAATGCCCCGAACGTTTCGGCCCTTCGCCCGTTCATCAGCGATTGCCTGGCCGGTCCGCATACCGGAATATGCGAATAAGCGCCCGAAAATACGGCGCCTTGAGAAGCTAGCAGATCGAGATTCGGCGTGCGGACCGGATATTTGCCGCTGGAGCCGATACAATCGTAGCGGAGCTGGTCCGCCGTAATCAGCAGAACATTCGGACGTCTTTTCCCCATAACGGATCGTGAAGGTCTCCTTTCCCATGTCCGGAATCAACGCACTTCGCGCTGCAGCCGGCGCAGTTCCAGCCCTTGGCGGTACCGGCTCGGCGGGCAGCCGACATGTCGGAGGAACAGGCGGCTGAAGAAGGAAGGGTCGTCATAACCGACCAGCGAAGCGACAGTGATCACTTTTTCTTCCGATTCGGTCAGCAGACGTTTGGCCCGCTCGATCCGGATATCATGCAGTACATCGATGATGCTGCGGCCGAATTCCTGCCTCATGAGCCGGTTCAGCTGGCGTATGCTGACATTGAACAGTCCGGCCAGCGATTCCAGCGTAATTTTCTTGTCGTAATTACGCTCCATATAACCGTATATCCGTCTTGCCGTTATTTCCCGGTCGACTTGGCGCGGGGAAGGAATCGTCCCCCGGTTTTGCATCAGGGAATAATAGCGGGAGAGAAGGACGAGCAGCTCGATCAGTTGCAGCCGGATCAATGTTTTGTGGCCGAGACCGCGGTTGCCGATTTCCCGGATCATGCTGTCCAGCAGTTGGAGCACGAATACCGCATCCTGCCCGTGCAGATTGAGCCGGTGGTTGAAGCGGACATCCTGATTCATAAACGGATGCACGTAGAAATAGTCCATCGAAGCGGTAATCTCCAGCTCCTTCAGAAGCGCGTCGGGGATGAAGGACGGCATGAACAAACAGTTGACGATTTCCATGTGTTCGCCGGGATTTACGGAGTAGGCATGGGTTTCACCGGGATTGATGATGTAGACGTCTCCGGCCCCGATCTCATATTCCGTCCCTTGGAAAATGTGATACCCGCTTCCCCCGACGACGTATACGAGCTCGACGAATTCGTGGCCGTGCTCCGCGATCGCTCCTTGGACATGCCGGGTAATCCAAAACGGGAATTCCTCTCTCATTAATCCGCTGCTTCTGATCATATCCTTCATCCTTTGCTTCACTCCTCGCCCTATAACTCCGAACATCCGGTCGCTTTATGACGGTTTTGATGCATAACGGTTAGCGGGTATGAACGGCCGAGTCGAAACGTTCCCGGCGGGGATCGCGCTTCCAGTCGTCCCAGGACAGTCCGGCGGAAGCGAGAATTTGCTCGATCCGTCTGCGGAAGGGAAGACCGGCTTCCCGGAGCTGCCGCTCCATCGGGTCCTCCCGGCCGCTCAGCTTGCGGCTTACGAAGTCGAGCAGCTCGCGTTCGAGCCGATCCGCCAACTCCGGCAGCGAGTCGGCCAAATTGACCGTCTCCCCGGGGTCGGTCTGCAGGTCGTACAGTTCTCTCGCAGGCCGGATATAGGGGCCGGAATCGTAAGTCCGGATCAGCTTGTACCGGTCGGTACGGATCGCCCTAGCCGCCTGCCAGGCGCACTCGCTCAAATAAACGGTGTCGTGGGTCCGGTCGGCCGTTCCCTCGATAGCGGGCCACAAGCTTTTGCCGTCCAGACCGTCCGGATCTTGCAGCTTCTCGCTGCGAATGTCTGCCGGCTGTTCGCGGCGGACGGCTTCGAGAATCGTCGGCAGCAGATCGACCTGCTGGATGAATCCCGGCACCCGGCGGCCTTCCGGCATCCGTCCGGGCCATCTCATAATGACCGGAACGTGTACGGTCGGCTCGTACAACCCGCAATGATCCCAATAAATATCGTGCTCGGTCAAGCTTTCTCCATGATCGCCGAACAGGACAAGCAGCGTATCCTCGCGGATGCCGAGCGCCTCCAGCCGGTCGTCCAGCTCCTTCAGCCGGTCGTCCAGATAGCGGATCTCCGCGTCGTATAACGCGTCGTAGTAGTCGCTATCGGTCACCGCGCCGATCAGATCGTAATGATGATGCTTGAAGAACGGATAGGCCAGATGGTTGTAAGCCTGTTCCATGCTGCGGTTGGCCGGGTCCCGGGGATCGCGTCCGCCGTCGTAAAACTGCGGAATCAGCTCTTGGGGCGGCAAATACGGCGTATGGGCGTCCCAGTAATGCAGGAACAGAAAAAACGAATCGTCCTTATGCTGCTCCAGCCAAGGAAAAGCAAGCTCGTTTACCGTCTTGCCGTCGATCCAGCGGTTGCCGCCTACGCTGTTGATATAATACCGGTACCCTCTGGCGAACCATTCCTTCAATTGATACAAATTATCGACAGCGGAGGTCGTAAATCCGGCCGACCGCAGCAGGGAGGGCAGCCATGCGGTCGATTTCGGCAAGGCGGTCAGCTCCGAGCCGTGCGAGACGACGCCGGTAGTCAGCCCGATTTTGCCGGTAAAGACTCCGGTATGCGCCACCTCGGTCGGAATATCCGCGGCATAAGCCCGCTCGAACAGCACCCCTTCGCGGGCGATCCGGTCCATATGCGGGCTGGTCGGCTTGTTGTAACCGTAAGCGCCAAGTCTGGAGGCGCGTAGTGTGTCCAGCGAGATCAGTATGATCTTCATTCCAGTTTCCTCCTAATCGGCCCATTCGTCAAGCGGTTACATCAGGCCGAGCCGCGTTAGGATGGCGGCGCTGTTCGTTTCGAGCGAATTGGACGACGTCCGGATCGTCACATCGGGTGCGAGCGGAACTTCATACGGATCGGATATTCCTGTAAAATGCTTCAACTCGCCTTGTCTCGCTTTGGCGTATAGTCCCTTAACGTCACGCCGTTCGCATTCCTCCAGCGGGCATTCCACATAAATCTCGACATATCCGGCAAGCTCCTTGCGGGCATAATCGCGCATCTCCGTGTAGGGGGTAATCGCCGAGACGAGAACAATCACCTCATGCTTCGCCAGCAGTCCCGCAACGTATACGATGCGTTTTATATTTTCAAGCCGTTCTTCGCGCGTAAAGCCAAGTCCTTTGCAGATCGTCTGACGCAGCGCGTCGCCGTCGAGCAGCTCCACGCGGCGTCCCTGTTCGAGCAGCCGGTCTCTTACATATTCGGCGGTTGTCGTTTTCCCTGCTCCGGATAAGCCGGTAAACCATAATACGTTCGCTTGCTTTTTCATGTCAGCGTTCCTCCGGTGGTCTAAGTTGAAGCTTCCGGCTTCGGCACATCGACGGGCTGGCCGTCCAGCTCGTGAGAGCGGATCGCGGCTTCGATAATCTCCTGCGCGGCGAGCGCGTCGGCGCCCGACGCTTCGATATCGCCGGGGGCAACGTCCGCCTTGATTTGTTCCACGAACCGGTTGATGCGAATCCGGAACGTATCGTTAAAACCCATCATTCCGTTAAAGATCGGATTGCGGAACACCGTCAAATCGCTGGAATGATGAGGATAATAAGTCATGCTTTCGTATACGTTGTCGATGACGATCCGGCCTTCATTGCCCGCCACTTCGCAAAATTCGATCGGGTGGCGCATCGACATGTCGTAGCTGCCGGTCAAATGTCCGACGGCTCCGGAGGCAAACTGCATGTTGACCGATACGGTCGACCACGACTGGCGGCCCGGCGCTTTCGTCATAAAGGACTGTACTCTCGCCACGTCCCCGCCGAAATAACGCATTACGTCGATCGAATGGGGGTGAAGCGCTCGCATATGGAGCCATTCCGTATCTTCCTGCGGATTTTGAATCGTCAGCCGCATATTCAGGAAGAGGAGGGAAGAGCCCAGCTTTCCCTCCGTAACGAGCTCTTTCGCGCGAAAGGCGGCGGGCGTGAACCGGTGGTTCAGATTACAGGCGAACCGGACGCCCCGTTCGCGGGCGAATGCGACCATCCGTCTCGCCTCGTCGATCCGGTTGGAGATCGGCTTCTCGACGAGCACGTCTTTGCCGGCTTCGATCGCCGCCATCACCGGCGCGTAATGGTGACTGCCTTTCTCCATGCCGGACGTCGCCACGATGACGACGTCGATCGGTTCCTTGGCCAGCATCTCGGCCATATCCGTATAGGCGGGCACTCCGTATTCGAGCCCGGCTTTTTGCGCCCGCTCCGGCATCAGGTCGCAGACGGCCGCAAGCTCCGTATCGGGATGCTGCCGGTACGTGCGGCAATGAATGCCGCCGATATGATTAACGCCTATCACCGCGATTTTGATCATGGTGAACCTTCCTTTCCGTATGCCGGATCGGTGTAATGAACCTTGGTCAGGCAATTCGCTTATGTTCTATGAAGATCCGGAAATCGGCGATCGGTGCCGTCCGGTTACGTGTTCTCACTTCTCCGCTTTTTTCTCCTGAAGGGAACGGGCGTTGACGATCGAACCGATATACATGCCGTCGTACGCTTCCTGCGAAGTCGTGAACGGCTTGCCTTTGCCGTGCCAGTTCAAGTTCGTGAAGATCGGATTGACGCGGTTCGTTTCCGCTTCGCGCTTGGCGATATAATCGTTCATCCGCTTCTCGAGAAGCGCCACGATCTCCGGCTCCTGGTCCGCGACGTTGTGATTCTCCTCCGGATCGCGGATCAGGTTGTACAGCTCGACCTCCGGTTTGAAGTGGAAGTCCGGCTCCAGCGCGCGGATCAGCTTCCATTCCGGCGTACGCCAGCCGTGCTTGCGCATCCAGGTGCATTCGGTAATATAAAATTCGCTGATCCGTTTGATTTCGTCCCCGTTCATCCATTTTACCAGGTTTTGCCCGTCGAACTGGATATTCGTTTCGATTCCGAGCAGATCGAGCACGGTCGGCATAATGTCCTGGATCAGCGATACGCTGGAGCACCGCTTGCCTGCAGGGACGACGCCGGGATATTTAATGATAAGCGGAACGACGAGCGTGCAATCGTACAAGCCGTGATGATCGAAGTAGCAGTCGTGCTCGTACAGCGTCTCGCCGTGATCGGCCGTTATGACGATCAGCGTCTCCTCGGTAATGCCGAGCGCGTCCAGCTTGGCGAAGATCGACTGGATGCACGCGTCCATATAAGCGACGGCGCCGTCGTATTGGGCAGTCACATAGGCGTGGTCGGTGACGCCTTCGGGAATCCACGATTTCAGAAAATCGGCGAACGGCTTGAACTCGTATACCGGCTCCATCGACGTGTTGGACGGGTCCTTCTCGTCGCCGCCGTAGAAGGTGCGCTCATACGGCTGAGGCGGCAAGTAAGGAGAGTGAGGGTCCATATGACGCAGGAACAGGAGAAACGGCTTATCGTCGGCAGCAAGCCGCTCCAGCTCGGGAATGGCGACCTCGTTCAGGTTTTGCGCCTTCGGGGCGCGACCGGTCTCGTCCGGATGCCATGATTCGAAGTTCAGGTACGTCTGAAACCCGCGCGACGACGGATTGCCGGTAAATCCGATGCAGGTCGTATTGTAGCCGTGCTCGCCGAGCACCTCGGGCAGCGTGCGCACATGGTCGCCGAGCGGACCTTTATGCCGGAGCGCGACCACATCGGTTCCGAATACGTCCATGCCGGTCAGCATCGCGGCATACGCCGGGGTGGTCGGGATGCTGGGGCTGAAATGCTGCTCGAACAGGACGCCTTCCGAGGCGATTTTATCGAGGTGCGGCGTGGTCAGCTTGGGATAGCCGTAAGAGCTCATATGGTCGCGGCGCAAACTGTCGATGCCGAATAGGATCACATTCGGTTTTTTGGTTGACATTTGGATTCCTCCTAAAAGTGGATGCCCGGCCCGGCGTTAGGAGCCTGGGTTTTTGGCGCATCTCCTGCTTATGAGCATATAGAGTGCCGAATAGGAGCGGTTTGTACCTCTTAATTGGTTCGAAACCGCTTAGCAAAGGGAAATAAGAGCGATTTGAAACTCTTATTTCCCGTGAAAATCGTGATGACCCGTCAGATTGGTAGAAATAAGGGGTGCAAACCGCCCTTATAGAACCCGATCTTCCGAATAAGCCAAAAATAAAGAGTACAAACATCTCTTATTTCATTAGAAGAGCCGGTTCGTACTATGTTTTTGAGCATGCCGCAGTGAAGCCCACCGCCCACTTCGCAAGCTCAACCTGCCGTACGTGGGTTAGCGGGCACCCAGCTGTTTCAGGCAAGCGTTTAAATACCCGTACGATTCGGCCGCTACGATCGAAACCTGGGCCAGCGAATGCTCAGGAGTCGCCCCGATTACTTCGAGGACGACCGGGCCGTTGTAGCCGCCGTCGACCATCGCTTTGCAGTAGCCGAACAAATCGATATCGCCCCGTCCGCACGCCTGCATCTCGATCGGACCCGGTCCGCGTTCCCGGCCTTTGCAGTCGCGGATATGAATATGTTTGACCCGGCTAAGGACGGCCGGCAGCGCCTCTTCGGCGTTTTCGCCGGCGCGGTGAATATGGCTCGGGTCCATATCGATGCCGAAGGCGGCCGAGCCGATCTCCTTCATCGCCCGCAAGGTAGTCGGCGTATTGTAGATGGCGTTGCCGACGTGCGCTTTCACGCACAAAGTTACGCCGAAGGAAGCGGCTTTCTCGGATAAACGGGCCAGCTTGTCGATCGAAGCGACGACATCTTCCTCGACGCCGAGCTTGCCTCCGGGGCCGACGTTGATGACCGGTATTCCGATCTCCGCCGCTGCTTCGAATGCCGGCAGCAGCCGTTCTTCGCTTAAGGAGGCGACCTCCGTCGACAGAAATTCAAGGCCGTTCTCCTGAACGATCGCCTGCAGCTCGTTTTTTTGTTCCTTCCACCTGCTCAGATCGAGATGCTCGCACATCCCTTGGATGGCCGATATTTCCACTCCGTCATAACCGCAAAGCGCGATTTGTTTGGCAGCGGTCGCAAAATCGAATTGCTTGAACAACACCGAATTGACGCCAAGCTTAATCATCGTGTAATCCCCCTTAACGCATCGTGTGCGGATCGCCGATCAGCGGCGGCAGTGCATGCGGTCTGACGACTTCGCCGCCCCGCTCGTACGATTCCATTACGGCAAATGTGTATTCCAGCACCGCCAGCGCATCCCGTCCGTTCGCGCGAAGCTGATCGCGGGGCACTCCGTTCGAAATGTCCTCGAGGAAGGCATGCAGCCGGTTGTTGAAGGTCCGGTTGAAATCGGTCGTTCCATAGTGGGTCACTTCCGGTTCCTTCTGCACGCTGATGGCCGGAATGCCTTTCTCCGCTTTCCAGAACGACACTTTCTCTACGCAGTTCTCGATGCAAAACGTGCCGCGCGTCCCCGCCATCTCGACACTCCACCACCCGCCGAGACCGTATACCGCATCGCCTCTTTGGCTGAGCAGGTATCCGACGCCGCCATTTGCGAATTTGACGTGAATGCTGTTGATCGACACCATGACGTCGCCTGCGCTTCTGCGGAAGCCGGGACGGTCGGAGAACGTCTGGATGTGCGTAATGTCTCCGCAGAAGTAACGCATAACCGAGAACGGGTGAGTCAGAAACGCCTTCATATGAAAGTAAGGATGACCTTTGATTTTCGGCGAACCTGCCAGAGCGTAATTCAGCTCCCCGCCGTTAAAGCCCATCTTGGTCAAGCAGTAGACCAGCTCTCCGATCTCGCCGTTATCTACATATTGCTTCGCTTTCTCGGCAGGAGGGGTGAAGTAGTGGTTCAGGTTGCAGCCGAGGTACACTTTCTGCTTATCCGCATAAGCGACCAGCTCGCGCGCCTGCTGCACGTCGTGGCAGATCGGCTTCTCGACGAGCACATGCTTCCCGTAGCTGACCGCTTCCATCGCGGGTTCGAAATGCCAGCTTCCGTTGTCGATTCCGCCTGTCGTTACGTCGACGATTTGCAGATCCGGCTCGTTTTCGATCATATCTTTCAAGCTGTAATACGCCTTAACGCCGTATTTCTCGGCAACCGCGTCCGCGCGTTCCTTCACGACGTCGCATACCGCGATCAGGTCGGCCAGGTCATCCTCCTGATAACAAGCTGCATGGTTTTTACCGATTCCGTTTAATCCGACTATCCCGATTTTTAATGCCATTCGCACTGCTTCCCGGCTCGCCCGGTTCATACAAAGCCGAAGTTTATTAGGAGGATCGGAAGCGGGTTGACTCTTCGCCGACACCATCGTTCACTCCCACCTATGACCGGCATTGCACCAAGGCGGCGGAAAGCTTCACCTGCCTCTCGTCACATAATGGATTTTACGTATTGCATTCTAGTCTGTTATCGCTTACAAACGCTCGATCATCGGATCGTCCAGCGTCACTCTCCGGCCTTGCAGCGAAGAAGCATAGCAGGCCAGCACGAGGCGCAGCGAAGTGCGCCCTTCCTCGGCGGTAGCCAAAGGCGGCCGTTCTCCCCGCACAAATTCGGCCAGCGGCTGCGCCAAACCGCGTATACGATAGCCGTGATTAGGCGGACTTTCGATATCGCTGGCCGTCCAGACGCCGGTCGCCGCTTCGAACCGTTTCAACCCGGGCCCGTCTCCCGGCCGGGCGATGTTGCAGCTGGTGGCGTCGCCGTAATTTTGCACGATCGTTCCGCGTTCGGCGATAATTTCCGTCGTATTTTCCGCCGCCGTACAGGTGAAGGAGCAGTTAACCTCGGCGATCGGTCCGCCCGGATAGCGGAAGATGGCGATCCCGTTATTCATCGGAATGCGCGGGTTGTACAGCGACTCGATCTCGGCCGTTACGCTTTCCGGAACACCCAGCCAGTAATAGAGCAGGTCAATCGGATGAGCGGCGTCATCGGCCCAAATGTCGCGGTTGTACTCAGACTGGACATGCCAGGAGTCGGCGAAACTTTCCTGAAGCCCCATCGCGAGCCCGTGTCTTCGGCGGATCATGAACAGCTGCCCGAGCTCGCCGCTGTCGATCCATTGCTTCATCTGCCTATTTTGCGGGTCGGCTCTCATCTGCCATGCCATCGTAAACGGCACGCCGTGCTTACGGACCGCCTCGACGATCCGATCCGCTTCCCGGATCGTAAGCGCCATTGGCTTTTGCAAAATAATCGCTTTGCCGGCGGCCGCCGCTTGTTCGGCCAGATCGGCATGCTTCGACGTCTCCGAGGCGATCACGACTGCGGCGATATCGTCCCGATCGAGCAGGGCGGTTACGTCTTCATAAGGCTGCAGCCCGAACGTTTCCGCCGCTTTCCGCAATCTCGCCGGGTCGTGGTCCCATCCGGCTACAACCTGAATGCCAAGCTCGGAGTTGTTCCATTCGCTGCAGTAAGTCGATACATGGCCGTGGGCAAAGCCTAACACGCCTATACGTACCGGTTCGCTCATGCTCACACTCCTTCCGATTGGAGAAACGTTTTCCGGATGACTGGGTCTGGGAGCTTTTCATACTTCCATCATAATCGTCGGCCTTGCCGGTTTCATGGTGGATCGGGACAATAATAAGATCGATCGGGACGGAATGAGGCTGTCCGCATGTAAAACTTATCTGTAAGGCTGCAAAAGCAAAAAGCAAAAAGCAAAAAGCAAAAAGCAAAAAGCGTTCAGGCACAAAACCTATATTGACAAAACATTAAAAATCATATATCTTTAATTTAAGATATTAAATTTTAAGATATCATAACGTTGGATGCGCGGGAAGGGAGAGGGCAAAATAATGAAAAGCGGTTTTTCGAACTCCATGTCGGTTCGCCCTCCGGAAAGAGGCGGCTTCCCATAGGGACCGGACGGTTCACTTGCTGCTGTATCGGTTGTAAAATGCAGCGCCGTTATCTCTGTTTTTGTATGGTAGGCACAACAGGCTGAGGGAACCCCGTCGCAGACGAATGTTCATAAAGCGCAGCCGGAGCTGCGATATTCGTGTCATTCCGGGCCAGACGATTACGATCAAGCAGGAGGGATTTAAGATGACTTTGCAAACGGCAGGCATTCATCACATTACGGCATTTGCCAGAAGCCCGCAGGAAAATGTAGATTTTTACGCCGGCGTGTTAGGCCTTAGGCTGGTTAAAAAGACGATTAACTTCGATGCTCCCGAAGTGTATCATCTGTATTTCGGCAACGAGCAGGGCAGTCCGGGCACGATCATTACGTTTTTTCCGTTTCCCGGCTCGCGCAAAGGCAGGATCGGAGGAGGGCAGACCGGGATTACTTCGTACGCGGTACCTCCAGGATCGCTGGGTTTTTGGGAGGAGCGGCTTGGAAGCTTCGGCGTCCCGGTTGTGAAATCGGTTCGCTTCTCGGAAGAGGTTCTGCAATTTCCCGATAACGAAGGACTGAGACTGGAACTGGTGGAACGGGAGGAAGGGCCTGCAAGCACATGGTCGTTCGGAGGCATTCCGGAGGACAAGGCGATCAAAGGTTTTGCCGGAGCGGTTCTCTACAGCGTCAATTCCGCAAAAACGATCGAGGCGCTGGAAAGCATACTCGGCCTGAAAAAGGTGGACGGCACCGATGAATATGTGCGTTTTCGGGGACATGGCGAGATCGGCAACGTCATTGACGTGCGACTGGCTAATATGGACTGGGGGAGCGGCGGAGCAGGAACGGTTCACCATATCGCCTGGAGGGCGCAACATTTTGACGAGCACGAGGCATGGCGAGCGAAAGTGACGGAGCACGGCTACCAGCCGACGCCGGTTATAGACCGTCAATATTTCAATGCAGTGTATTTCCGGGAAGCGGGCGGCATCTTGTTCGAGATCGCTACGGACCCTCCAGGGTTTGCCGTGGACGAGAGCGCTGGCGCTTTAGGGGAGAAGCTGATGCTGCCCGAATGGTACGAACCGCAGCGGGAACAGATCGAAGCGAATCTGCTGCCGATAAAAGTCCGGGAACGGGAGGCGAAGCTGAAATGAACCATCTCTTTCAGAAAGGGGCCGATCCGGCGGCCCCGACGCTTGTTCTGCTTCACGGCACCGGAGGGAACGAACGGGACCTTGTGCCGTTAGCCCGGGCGATCGCTCCGGACTCGTCTTATCTGGGACTTCGAGGCAACGTACTTGAAAATGGGATGCCGCGGTTTTTCAGGCGCCTTGCGGAAGGCGTCTTCGACGAAGAGGATTTGCTGTTCCGCACGGATGAAGTGAAGCGGTTTCTGGATGAGGCGGCTGTCCGGTACGAATTGGACCGCTCGAATCTGGTGGCCGTCGGCTACTCGAACGGGGCGAATCTGGCAGGCAGTCTGCTGTTCCATCACGAACGCGTACTGCGCGGTGCGATTCTCCACCATCCGATGGTGCCGCGCCGGGGCGTGACGCTCCCGGATCTGACCGGGACGCCGGTGTTTATCGGGGCGGGAACGAACGATCCGATCTGCTCCCCGGGCGAGACGGAGGAGCTCGGGAACTTGCTGCGCGGAGCCGGTGCGGAGGTCGACGTTCATTGGGAGTCGTACGGCCATCAATTAACCGCCACGGAAGCGGAAGCCGCGGCTGTCTGGTTCGGCAGCCGGTTCGGCCGCCGGCCGCCCGGCGAGTAATCCCGGTGGCAATCGGGCATGGCTATATAAATACAAAACAGGCAACAGATAGGAGCAGGTGGGGATGATCTCGATAGATCCGGCATTACAAAGCGACCGTGACAATTACAAGCTGCTTAATAAGTCAAATTCATAATGGTTATGAAATTGACTCCTTATCGGCAGCGTCATTCCCCGGCCGATTGCGCTCGTCACGACGTTGTCGGCGGAAGGGGTGCTGAATGCGGCGCCGTTTAGTTACTTCTCGATTGTAGCGAGTCGGCCGCCGCTTCTGTCGGTATCGATTCAACGCAAGGAAGGGACGATGAAGGATACGGCTGCCCATGCGATCCAGCGCGGACAATTCGTCGTTCAGATCCCGGACGAGGCGATCGTGGAGAAGATGAATATGACGGCGGCCAGTCTGCCTCCGGACGTAAGCGAAGTGGAGCTGGCAGGATTCACGGCTGTCCCCAGCTCCGTCATCGCGGTTCCCGGGCTGGCGGAAGCGAAGATCCGGATGGAATGCGTGCTGGAGCGAGCTATTCCGCTCGGAGGAGAAGAAACGGCGCCGGCTTGCGATCTGCTGATCGGTCGTGTCGTCCGGTTTCATATCGCCGAGGCTTTGTACGAGAACGGACGGATCGACGCCCGCAAGCTGCAGCCGGTAAGCCGGCTCGCCGGATCGAACTACGGCAAGCTGGGCGAGCTGTTCTCGCTGGAGCGTCCCAATTAGCCACTCCAATACAAAAAGCCCTCTATCCAGCGTGCGAAGTTATTCGTGCTGCCGTACGCCGATAGAGGGCTTTGTTGAGGCTGTCGATTCACTGTGGACAACCAAGTGGAAAGGGAAAAGATTACCTTCTGGCGAGTTTTGTCTGGAATCCCCTACCTTACAATCCTTATTCAATCAAGGGATTCCGGACAACCTGTTTGAGCAGAAGAAGGTAACTTTTCACTTGGAACGGCCTGCTATCACTTCTACACAATGAATCGACAGCCTCATTGCTGACAGCTAGACCCAGCCGAGCAGGCGGGCCGTCTGAGCGATAACAAAAGTGATGAAGATTGCGATCGAGAGCGGGATGAGGGCGGACAGCACCGTCCACTTCGCGCTTTTCGTTTCCTTGTAGATGTTGAACAGCGTTGTGCCGCATGGGTAATGGAGCAGGGAGAACAGCATCATATTAAGCGCCGTCAGCCAAGTCCAGCCGTGATTAAGGAAGATGTCCTTGATTCCGTCCAGACCGTCGGCATCAACCATCGCTCCGGAGGACAAGTAGCCCATAAGCAAAATCGGCAGCACGATTTCATTCGCCGGAAGTCCGAGGATGAACGCCATCAAAATATAGCCGTCCAGACCGATCGCATGGGCGAACGGATCGAAGAAGGCGGCCATATGAGCGAGTATGCTTTCGCCGCCGACCATAATATTGCCGAGAATCCACGTAATTACGCCGGCCGGAGCGGCCACGATGACGGCGCGCTTCAGAACGCTCCACGATTTGTCGCGGGAAGCGAGCAGAATCGTCTTGGCGAACTGCGGCTTGCGGTACGGAGGCAGCTCAAGCGTATAGTGCGTCGGCACGCCGCGAAGCATCGTTTTGGACAGTGCCCACGATACGGTTAGCGTAATAACGATGCCGAACAGCACCATGCTCATCACGACCATGGCGGTAGCTACCGTGTGCAGTCCGCCCGCCACGCCGGCTGCCATGAACAGCGACGAGAGTAGGATGAGCGTCGGCCAGCGGCCGTTGCAAGGAACGAAGTTGTTGGTCAGAATCGCGAGCATCCGCTCGCGCGGAGACTCGATAATCCGCGTCGACAAGATCGCGGCGGCGTTGCAGCCGAAGCCCATCGACATCGTCAGCGCCTGCTTGCCGTGTCCGCCCGACTTTTTGAACAACCGGTCCATGTTAAAAGCGACCCGCGGCAAGTAACCGAAATTCTCGAGCAGGGCAAACGTCGGGAAAAAAATCGCCATCGGAGGCAGCATCACGCTAATGACCCACGAGGTGCCCCGGAAGAAGCCGAGCACCAGGATGCCGTGCAGCCAGGCTGGCGCGTTCACAGCCTGAAATCCGGCGGTCAAATACGACTCGATCACGCCGAAGAAATCGGCGATTAGTGCGGAGGGCACGTTTGCTCCCGCGATCGTCAGCCAGAATACGACGCCCAGAATCAGGAACATGATCGGGTAGCCCCATAGCTTGGAGGTGACGATCCGGTCGAGCTTATAAGCGCCTTCCAGTTTTTTCTTATCCTCGTATCGAACCGTTTCTTTGCAGATGTCCCGGCTCAATCTGTATATATCGCTGACGATTCCGTCCCGGACGGAGTCGCCGTCGCCGGATTTCCGTGCGATGTCTAGAAGGGCGTCGAGCCGGTCGGAATTAGTGGCAGACAGGTTGCTCATGACGCACGACCTCCTTGACGGCGGAAGATGACCCGAGCGGAGCGTCCATTCTCGCCTTTAACGATTGCAGCAAGCTTTCGTCTCCGTCCAGCAGTCTCAGGGCGATCCAGCGCGTCGGGTAGCGGGTGCCTAACGTTTCCCGGATGACAGGCTCCAGCTCCGCAATTTTACGCTCGATCTGCTCGTTGTACGGGATCATCACTGGATGCGGTACAAGCTTGCCGGTAGCGACCCGCTCGACCTGCTCCAGCAGCACGTCGATACCTGTCTTATTGCGGGCGGAGATCGCTACGACCGGTACCCCGAGCCTTTGTCCGATCTTGGCCAGATCGATCCGGATTCCCAGCTTCGCCGCCTCATCCATCAGGTTGACGCATACGACGGCGCGGTTCGTCATCTCCAGCACCTGCAGCGCCAAATTCAAGTTGCGCTCCAGCGAGGTGGCGTCGATAACGACGATCGTGACGTCCGGCTGCTCGAAAATGATATAATCCCGGGCGACTTCTTCGTCGGCCGAGTTGGAGTATAGGGAATACGTGCCCGGCAGGTCGATAATTTTATAAGCGGCATCGCCGTGCGTAAATTCGCCTTCCGCGCGGACGACCGTCTTCCCGGCCCAGTTGCCGGTATGCTGACGAAGACCGGTTAATGTATTAAACAACGTGCTTTTTCCCGTGTTCGGATTGCCGGCGAGCGCTAACGTATAGGTTCTCATGTCCCATCGCCTCCCAAAGGCTCCCCGAATATAAGTGAACTTTCTTCCTTGCGCAGCGCTATCGTCGTGTTGTTGACGCGAAATGCGGTCGGATCGCCGAGCGGGCTGCGCTGTACGACTTCCACCACGCTGCCCGGAACGAATCCGAGATCGAGCAGTCGCCGGCGCAGGACGCCTTGAACCTCGATGCGGCTCAGTACGATCTGACTGCCGACAGCAGCTCTGGATAATGCTTCGTCTTTTGCAGACATCGCCATCACCATCCTGTATTTCCTGTGTGACAAACTGTTTGCCTAATGCAACTTTTATAATAAACTATGCCGCATGTTTGAGTAATGTGTCTTGGTTTTAGTATAGGGCACAAGTCTTTCCCTGACAACACAAACTTTCGCTAGGGCAAAAAAAGGAGCGGCTCTCAGGCTGTGTATAAATTAGGGAAAATATAGAAAAATAAGAAGGGTTTCGGCGGTGACATGCTGAACTTAATACGAACGGAAACGACTGCTTTCCCGCTTGCTAAAGCGCTTCCACAAAACTGTGCCTAATCAACGAAATTTCGCCCGCCGGCGGGGAGCAGGCGATCCGCTTCACTCGGACAGCAAAGGCAGCGTGATTGTGAACTGCGTTCCTTCTCCGGGCTCGCTATGAACGGATATCGTCCCGCCCAGCGTGCGGATTACCTGATAGGAGAACGTCAGACCGAGCCCCGTGCCGCTTGATTTGGTCGTAAAATAGATCGAGCCGAGCCGGTTGATCTGCTCCTGCTTCATGCCGACCCCGTTGTCTTCGATAAACAGCAGCGCGTCCTGCATGACCGTGTCCAGCCGAAGCGCGACTTTTCCGTTCGATACGGCGGAGCACGCCTCCACCGCGTTTTTGATGAAGTTAAGCAGGGTTTGCTTGATTTCATCCGGATTCGCCATGATCCACACCGGATCGTCCGGTCGGCTCACTTCCAAGCGCACATTGTTCATATTAGCGTAAGAGCTCATCACTTCCATCATGATGTGCAGCAGCTCGGACAGGTTCGTACGTTCCAGCCCGCCGCTCAGCGGCTTGGAGATCGAGAGAAACTCCGACAGGATCGATTCGGTCCGCTGAATCTCCGATATGCTGATGTCGATATAGCGGGCGACTTTCTCGTCGGGGGCCGGACGCTCGCGGATTAAGGTCAGAAATCCTTTTACAACGGTTAGCGGGTTGCGCACCTCATGGGCGAGCGATGCGGCCACATGGCTGATCGTATTCACTTTCTCGTTCTCCAGATAGCTGACAAATATTTTTTTGTCCGATACGGATTTGCTGAACAGCGAGATAAGCAGCCAGATGCCGATGGAATTCTGGATAGGCAGAACGAGGATGTGGAAGCCGAGATGTTTGACGAAATAGTCGGGATCGAAGTACAGATACGAGATGAGAAACGGTACGGACGAGATGACGATACCGGCGAAAAACGTAATCAGCGACAACCGTTTCGCCTGCTGGAACAGTTTGTAGAACAGCACCGAGAGGGGAAACGTGAAGGCTACGATGAGAATCGCGACATAGGTGCCGTCTCCGCCCAGCAGCAGCCGGTAGATGATAAATTCGGCAAAGACAACCGACCCGACTGCAATTCCGCCGAACATGATGCTGAAATACATCAGAATATACCGGGCATCGAAAAAAATGCCGTTTTCCACTCCGGCGGCGAAAGTCATCGAGAGCAGCAGGCTTAACGAGGCGGTGATCAGAATGAACGATTTGGTATGGTTGTGCTTGTTGTCCCGATAGTAGATGTTGTACATCACGAACGGCATCAAAGAGATAAACAGCTGCAGCAAAGTTTCTTTTATCGGTGTCACTTGGGGCCCCTCATTTCTTGGGAATCCTTACCTAATTCGACTGTGTTCGTCCTAATCCTGCCATATCCCGAACCGGTTTTGGAAAAAGCTGTAGGCCGCATGCAATCGGGTCGGATAGACCAAACTGAATAGGAGGGTGGCCACTTGGAACTATCGGGTCAAATGCAACCGGCTCGCGGAAGAGGGCGGGGTTCGGGAGCAGTGTCGGCATACATATGGGTATTGTCGTATTTGTCGCCATATCAATCTCTCTTTGCGGGGCTGCTGGTGTGCAATCTGCTCTTATCTCTCATTGAGATGACGATTCCGAAAGGAATCCAAATCGTGATCGACCAGCTGCTGCCAAGCCGGAGCATTTCGCTTTTTTATTGGCTGCTCGCGGGAATTGCCATACTGATCATGCTGATGCTGGCCATAACGGTACTCCGCAACTATTGGCAAAGGGTCATTCAGGAACAAGCGGCCCGGGATTTGCAGCTGGACGTCTTCCGGAAGCTTCGCGAACTCGGGCTTGCCTATACAGACCGGCATCCGGCGGGCGATACGCTCTCTCTGCTAAACAGCGAGGTTGCAGCTATCCAGTCGATCTATCAGTCGTATTTGCCGAAGCTGATTCAATATGTATTGTTCGTTCTCGTGATGACGACCGTTATGTTCCTCACGCACTGGAAGCTGTCGCTGGCGGTGCTGCCAGAACGCCGTTTTATGGGCCGTCTGGAAGAGGGGATCACCCATACGAGGGAGATTTTGGCCTTTCACCGGCAGGACCGGGAGTACCAGGAGCTGAACAACCGGTACCAACGTTATATGGACAAAAGCAAGGAAGAGGGCGTTATCACAAACAAACATGCCGTGTACGCCGGAGCGATCAAGTGGGGCTTTAATCTGATCGTACTTGCCTTTCTGGGCTACCAGGTGCTGAATCAAGCCGTTACAATTGGTACTTTCGTTGTCGTGTATCAATTTGCGGCACAATTGATCGATTCGATTAGCGGAAGCTACCACTTTCTGATCGGCATCTCCAGTTCTTTCGCCAGCGTAGAGCGTTACCGGGAAGGGGCCGGTTCCGAGTCGATCAGTGCAGGGACGATACGGTTCGAGGAGCTGATTCGCAGCATCCGATTCGACGCGGTCCAGTTTGGGTACGGCGAGCATCTGACTCCCGCACTGCATAACTTGAACCTGGACATTCCGGTCGGCAAAAGGATTGCGTTCGTAGGCGAAAGCGGAAGCGGCAAATCGACCATTGCTCAGCTGCTGGTCCGATTGATCGAGCCGGCGGGCGGCACGATCATGGTCAATGGCATCCCGCTCGAAACGGTCCGGAGAGACGATTGGGCGAGTAAAGTAAGTCTGGTGTTCCAGGAGACGTACATGTATCCGGATACGATACGGTTTAACTTGGCATTCGGCCAAAATGTGACGGACGACGACATCCGGGAAGCGTGCGCAGCCGCCCAATTCAGGGAGACGGCGGAGACGCTGCCTGACGGGTACGACACCTGGATCGGCGAACGGGGAGCCGCTTTGTCGGGAGGACAAAAACAAAGGATCGCCATCGCAAGAGCGCTGCTGGCCGATCCCGAGCTGTTGATTATGGATGAATCGACGTCCGCGCTGGACAGCGAGACGGAACGCCTCGTTCTGCGAAGCATCGAAAAGCGCCGCAACAACGGGCGGACGACGATCTTCATCACCCACCGGCTGAGTACGATCGAGAGCGCCGATCTCATCTATGTGCTTGAGCATGGAACCGTAACCGAGCAGGGGACTTATGCCGAACTGATCGAGCGCGGCCCGGTGTTCCGGAGACTGGTTCAAGCGATGCGGCCTGACGCATGGTGACGTTCCGGATGACGCACGCCGCAGCGGCAAACGGCATGTCCCCTTTTTAACGGACGAGCTTCGATACGCCGACAAACTGGATGTCTTCCATCGTGCCCGGAAGCTGCCGGACAAGTTCCGCCGTAATTTTGCCCCCGCTTCCGACATGCCCGATCGCGATGCAGGGCTCGTGCTCGCGCAAATGTTTTTGCAGCAGCTTAATCTGGTTCAGGACGTGCATTTTGCTTTTGACGTCGTCGAGAAACAGATGGTTTTCGATGCAGGGTACCCCGATCTGCTTGGCCAGCTTCGACACGACGCTTCTGTAGTTCGTATGGCTGTCCAAAAAGAAGAGTCCCCGTTCCCGGCATACTTCCAGCACAACGCGCATGACGCGCTCGTCTACCGTTGCCTTCGAGCCCATATGGTTGTTAATCCCGATGGCATGAGGGATGTCGTTGATTGCCGCATGGACCCGCTTGCGGATCTCGTCGTCGCTCAGGTCGCAGGTGATCGCTCCGGGGCCGAGCCAGCTCTTATTGCCTTTCAGCGGCTCCATCGGCAGATGGACGATAACCTCATGACCGTTGCGGTGAGCCGCTTCCGCATCTTTTTGGGAGGAGGGGAGAAACGGCATGACGGCTACCGTAATCGGAAAAGGCATACTTACGATCTCCTCGGTTCCGGCCATATTGTTGCCCAGATCGTCGATAACGATTGCCGCCATACGGGCGGCGGCCACAGCTTGATCCTCGGCGGAGGCAGCGGGCTGCGGCAGCAGCAGCGAGGCGGCAAGAAGGCTAATGCTAAGCAAAGCTCGTTGAATACGCATAGTCGGTGCACGTCCTTTGCGGAAAAATCTACGTATAGGCTTTGCAAATCCGGCCGGCTCCAATCAGAAAGTAAGGTTACAATCGTTTCCAATTCGGGATTTCCGGGTAGGTCGGACCGAAAAAAATATAAGAATTATCCGCAAAATAGGCTTCTATCCAAGCAAGTAGGGAGTAGCGGCAATACAATATTTCATCATGATAAGGGGGAGGTTGCCGAACATGTCTTTCGCTGGAACTTGCGGTGGTCTGGGCACAACGACGGGAGTTATTCTCGTACTGTTTATCCTCTTGGTAATCGTTAGCCGCGCCTGGATCTAACACCGACTGACCGGAAAAAGCCGATTCGTTGAGAATCGGCTTTTTCTCTGCCTGCAAGACGAGGGGATATCCGGCCGCAACATTACGCCGGTCCGTCCGCTTCCGGAGCGGGACTCGACAACAGTTTCTCCAGCCTGTCCAGAAAGACGTCCTCCGCTTCAAGGCCCGACCAGTACAGCCGGGCTTCCCGCTGGATAAGCCCCAGCTCGGATTTGCTTAGACGCAAATCTTTTTGCTGGGCGAAAGTCGGGATAATCTCCCGGTACATATGGAAGCGGGACGGCCGGTACATCGTCTCCTTGCCCGTCCATTCGGCGGCCGGCTTTAAGCTTGGTATGCTAAGCGTCGTCTGCCGGATCGTCAGCTGGGAACGGTAAGAAATCAGAAAATCGAGCAGCAGCTTCGCGTTCTCCTTATGCTGCGACCGGCTGCTGATCGCAAGTCCGATCACGAGCAGCAACGTCTTGCTTTCGTTCACGTAAGGCAGGGGAGCGATGTCGTATTTGATTTTCGGATTATGAGGATGCATATTCAGGCTGAAGTAGGAAGTCATCAGCATCGATACTTTACCGTCGAAAAACAGCTTTTCCGCATCCGCTTCCTTATCCGACAGCATGAGCGGAAACCGGTTCTGTGTCGTGATGAGCTCCTGGCACGTGCGCAGCCCGTCCGCCAAAGGCGTGCCGCGCAGCTTCATCGTACCGTCCGTCTCCCGGCCGAAGGTCATGCCGCTTTGCAGCAAAAAGACGGGCCAGCGGTTAAAGGACGGGAAATGAAAATAAAACCCGATCCGCTCCTTCTCCACATTCAGCTTGGAGGCATGCCCAAACAGATCGCCCCAGCGCCAGCCGCTGTCCGGCTCCAGCAGATCCAGGCTGCGGAGATGGCTTTTGTTGTAGATCAGCATAAGCGGAGAGAAAATGAACGGTTGAGCTTTGAGCTGTCCGTCTGCTTGTAACGTTTCATTTAAAAAAGGGTAAATGCGCGGATTCGTATCGACCGTTTCCCAGTAATCCGCCGCGTCGTTGGCGACAAATTCGTCAAATGCCGAGGAACTGATCGAGATCAGGTCCAGCGCATCGGTATCCACGTAGGTTCGCAGACCGCCGAACGTCTGGGGAGCCGTCATCGGAATCATTTGAACGCGAATATCCGGATGTCTGGTATGGAACTGCTCGATTAACGATTTCAGCGCCGCCTGTTCGAGCATCGACGGGTAATACCCGAATCGGAGTACGGCTTGTCCGGCGGCGGCGGTGCCGATCACCCGGTTGCCGACCCGCGGTATTTTCTCAAGCAGCCGTTCGGCTACCAGCACATCCAGTCCTTGGCGAACCGATTTGTTGCTCAGTGCGTATTGCTTGGCGTAAGCTTTTTCCGAAGGCAGGAAATCGCCGTGCCGTAAGCGCCCGGCTGAAATGTCTTCGCGAATCGTCCGGACCATCAAGTCCATCCGCTGGCGAAAATGTTTTCTGCCTGCTTGGTCCTGCATATCCATCCCGCCCGTATGTAACCAGTTTTTGTTACCAACATACACGATGCGTATAAGAAAGGCAAGGGAAACCGGCCGCCGTTGCCGGTCCCGATTTCCCCTAGGGCAGTCGCTATTTATTTGCCTCCGGATGCCGCTTTTTCCTTGGCGATCTCCAGCTTCAGCTTCTCGTCCGCCGTCCGCAGCGCCGTATTCATATCGATGTTTTTCAGCACGACGTCGTTGAACGCTTCCCGGATGACCGCCTCCTGGTTACGCCCCGGAACATCGGTCAGTTCGGGCTTGCGCTTCGGAGTCGGAGCGGTAGGCGGATAGTAAAACACCGCGTTCATATTCTTTTTGCTGTAGACGGGATGCGACGCACCCAACGTTTTTTGGATATCCTTATTGGTCAGCGTCGTAGGTATGCCTTTCTTGGAATCTTCCTGCTGCACTTCGTCGGAGAGCATCTCCGTTATAACCTGGAACGCTTCTTCCTTATATTTGCTCTGCTTCGTAATCGACCAGTAAGCCGGTCCGCGCTGGCCCATCAAGTTGGGAGACCCGGGCAGCATCGGGTAAGAGACGATATCCCAATTGATGTTTTCCGGTATGATCAGGTAGATGTTGTGCTGATTGGCCATCATCGCGACCGTTCCTTTGCCGAATGCGTTGCCTTCGTTGGCCAAGTTGGGGTCCATGGCGTTGTTCGGGATGTCGTAAAATTTCTTGAAGGTGGTGAACAGCGTCTTCCACTTCTCCGGATCGGTCAGCGAGTCCGTCGCCGGGTCGAGAATCGGCAGCGACCACGGGTTGTCGCGCAGCATAGCGGTAATGCTAGAGCTGAACCCTCGGTATACCAGCCCGTTCTCGACACGGGTCATTTTTTTGGCGACCTCGTATACTTCGTCCCACGTCATCCCGTCCTTCGGATACGGCACTCCGAACCGGTCGAACAAATCTTTGTTGTAGTAAAGCACGAGCGGGAAGTACGGCGGCACCGGCAGACCGTACAATTCGCCTGTTCTTCCGGCGTTTCTCATTTCCTGAATGAATACTTCGTCGAACCGGTTCAAATTGTACTGGTTTTTCTTCACCAGCTCATCCAGGCCGTAAGCGAGGCCAAGATCCAAATATTTCGCCTTGAGACCGGGGACGTCGATTCGCATAATGTCGGGTATTTTGTTTTGGGCGACAAGATCGGTAATGGTGGTGCCTGCCGCCGCCTTAATGTACTCGATCGTAATATGCGGAAACTTTTTCGTAAGGGAAGGGAGGAAGCGGTCGTCGAATTCCTCTTTATTGACGCCCTCGGTGTAGATAGTGAGCGTAATCGGATCTTTTTTGGCAGGGGGAGTCTGCTGCTCGCCGCCCGCCGGGCTCGGGCCGGATGCCGCCGGCGTACCGCCGCTGCCGCCGCTGCATGCTGCGAGCAGCACGGTCATGGCCAGAATGCTGATGGACGCGCTGGATGCGAAGTGTTTTTTGATCACCTTGGAACCCTCCTAGACGGATGTCAAATGGTTAGGCAAGTATGTCCAGCCGGCTGAGATCGATCTCGCCGTTTAATAAACCGCTGCTTGCAAACGCTTCCAATTCTTGCGCCGTAAACGCTCCCAAACTTCTTAATCCATTCGTAACGACTCCTGCGACATGCGGAATCAACGTTACATTCGGCAGTGTGCGGAACGGATGGTCCGCTGCCGGGGGTTCCGGGTTCGTCACGTCGAGACAAGCCCGCAGTCTTCCTGTACTCAGCTCGGCGACCAGCGCATCTTCATCGATCAAGGAGCCTCTCGACGTATTGATCAGAATCGCGTCATCCTTCATCATGGCAAGTCTCCGGGCGTTAAACATTCGGTTCGTCGCCGGAATCGCAGGGGCGTGAATCGATACGACGTCCGATTCGGCAAGCAGCGTGTCGAGGTCTGCCGGGATGCCTCCCATGCTCGAGATCGCTTCGACGGATACGTTCGGGTCGTATACGAGGATGCGAACCTGAAACTGGCGCATCAGTTCGATGTAGGGCCGGCCGGATGCGCCTGCTCCCACTACGCCGATCGTGACTCCGTACAACTCCTTGACCCGGTGATAGTTGCGTCCCCATTCGTTGTTTCTCGTATCGGCCGCCAGCTGCCAGATGTTCTTGAGCGACACGATCGTAAGACCGAGCGCCGTCTCCGCGACCCGTCTGCCCAAGACGCAGTTCGCGCTGCTGACGCGGATACCGGAGCGGATGACCTCCGGAGTCACGACACGCTTGACCGTTCCTGCGGCATGCACGATCAGCTTGAGACCGGGGGCCCTCTCCAATATAGGTTTCTCCAGCGGCGGGCATCCCCAGGAAGTGACCGCAATGTCGGCGCCTTCGATCAGCTCGGCGGTATGAACAGGAGAAAGCGCTTCCGAGGCGTCGAACAGGGCGATCTCTCCGAGGCGTGCGATACGCTCCATATGCTCGGTGTCGAACAGGTTGGTCCGGTTTTTCCGGTCCATGAGAAATGCAATTTTTGTACTCAAAGTAACCCTCCATATAGCTGAATCGGAATTAACAATCTTCTTGCACGTCGTAGCCGGAAGCCCCGTACGATGTCACAGCCGCAGCTTTGCCGCTCCCTGGTATCCCTCCTTTTATTTTATTGTGATTTACAATTATTATTTCGTATTGGTTTACAAATCTAGCTTCGGCTTATTTCTTATACTAGGTAATATGTAGCATTTTGTCAACGAAATCATAATAAATTGTTTGATTTAGGGTTTATTGCAACTGGATTAAGTTAAATTGGTTTATATAAATTTAATATTAATTGTAAACCAATGAAGAACGGCGTTGTTTTGCTCTTCGAATTTGCAAGAACAAGCTTCTTTCAGAAACCTTTGTCGCGTCGAATGACTCATGCGTAAGGGGCTGCTTCTGATGGGAGCAGGAGAGGGAGGGTTCAAGCTTCGCCGAATTCAACTTCGCTGAAACGGAATGCATACGGGGGACTTTCACAAATAGGAGCTTTTAGTGAGGCTGTCGATTCATTGAGGACAACCGAGTGGAAAATCCAAGCGGATTTTGGACAAAATAAAGGATACAAACTATACAAACCGCTCTTATCCGCTTCCTTTTCTCTCAGCTAAAGGCAGATTGGGGAGCCGTACAGTTGATTTTCCATATCGTTTTCTTTTATAATGGTCGTATTCTAGATGGCTGGAGATGTTGTTGATGTCTGCGAGCGTTCTTAACTAATCAATTGCATAGAGTCGATTGCCTTTTCTTTTTGATCGAGCTGCCAGCGCGGCTTATTTGTCGAACGGGAAAGGACGGACTCCAATTAGTTAAGAACAGGCCATCGCGTATATTCTTTTGATTGCGGAAAGCCGTGCTCTTGAGCATGGCTTTTGTTGTGTGCAACAAGGCGCAGATTCGTGTCTCCGGGAGCCGGAGGTGACGGATTTCTTGCGTTTGCATGCCGCGATCCTTCCTTTTTTTGAAGGGCAGAAGATGGACGTTTGTTCATCTCTGCCCTTTTTGGCATTTAACTGAACCTGGGAGAGTGGATCTATTGAGGGAGTTCACGCAAGCGGTAGCCGCGAATGTACGGCTGGAGGAAGGCGAACGGGCGGTCGAGCAGACGATGGTGGAATGTTACCTGAAGCCGGGAATCTCGACGAAAGAACTGGCGAGGAAAACGGTTTTGCCCGTTCCGGTTGCCGCTGCGATCAAGAAAGAGCTGATCCGGGCCGGCGCCCTTGTGCAAAAAGACGGCGTCCATTGTTCGCCGGAGGGTAAGGCTTATGTGGAAGACAAGCTGGGATACGGCGGGTTCGATCAGGATCTGTATCGCAAGCTGATGACGGACCCGCTTGGCTGGCGGCCGGAGCTGGCTGACGGATTGCCGCTGCTGCGGGAGCTGTTCCGGGAGCGGCCGCAGGAAGATGTGAGGATCGACCAGTCCAAATGTACGATGGAGTCCAGCCTGAAGCGCGCCATACTAGGTTTGCGCGAGCAGTCGCTGATCGGCAAGCGGATCTTGTGCGTCGGCGACGACGATCTGGTCAGTATCTCGGTCGGTTTTCTGCTTAGCCGGCTTTTTCCGGGAAATGCGGGAAAGCGTCGGACCCGGATCGAGGTCGCGGATATCGATTTGCGGTTTCTGGATTATATCCGGAGTGCGTCGGAGCAGGTGGGGGTTGTTGTCGAGTGTCATCAGACGGATTTGCGGCAGTCTCTTCCCCCGGCGCTGCGCGGCCGGTTCGATTGTTTTTTTACCGATCCGCCTTACACGCTGCAGGGGATGACGTTGTTCTTGTCGCGGGGGATTGAGGCGCTCAGAAGGAAAAAGGGGTTGTCGATCTTTTTGTCGTTTGCGCACAAGTCGCCGGACGCTTCCTTGGATATGCAGCGCGAGCTGGTCCGGATGGGGCTGACGGTCAAGGAAATGATCCCTTTTTTCAACGAGTATGAAGGTGCGGAGATCATCGGCAACCGTAGTCAGATGATTGTCCTCCAGACTACGGATTCGACCGTTCCTTCGATTGTTTCGCCGTTCGAAGAAGCGCTGTATACGGGTGAGGTGAAGCGGACGCGCCGTACGTATATTTGCAAACGGTGCGGCCGTGCGGAAGCTGTCGGGTACGGAGGGGCGCATGGAACGATAGAGGAGTTGAAACGCGCAGGCTGCCCTTCGTGCCGGCACGATACGTTTGACCTGGCCGGGAGAACGCGGGCGTAGCCGGGTGCGGAACAACTTCCTGCTCAGCTGGACAGCATCTGCGGCAAGGAGAGCCGGCTTGCTTTTGCCTTCAACCGATGATGTCCTAGGCAAACATTCAAGAGGGGCGGCCTCCGCCGCCCCCGCCGCTTACGACTGTTGATCCAGCCGCTCCAGCACCGTATCCAGACTTTCCAGCTTGGACCAGTAATACCGAAGCTCGTTGCGCATCGCCATCATATCTTGCACGGAGATGTTCAAATCGGCATACGTCCGGAACGTATGGATGATTTCCCGGTACATATGGAACCGGTAGGGGCGTCGCTTGACTTCCTCCTCGCCGGTCCATTCGGCGGCCCGCTTCACGCTCGGCAAGTTCAGCGTTTGTTTGCGGATGTGCAGTTGAGTTTCATAAGACAGCAAATAATCGGCGAATCGTTTCGCGGCGTCTTTGTGGGCCGACATTTTGTTGATGCCCAGACCGATGACAACCAGCATCGTCTTCAGCTCTTTCAGGTGAGGAAGCGGTGCGATATCGTATTCGAAGGATGCCCCCTTCAGGGCGTTCAGGCATGAATAGGTGGCGATGATCATCGAAGCTTTGCCGTTAAGGAACAGCGAGACCGCATCGTTATCGTCCTCGGACAGATGATACGGAAAATGGGCGTTCACGATGTTCATGCAGGCCTCGAGCGCTTCTTTGACAAGAGGGGCGCTGAATATGCGGCTTCCATCTTCGCGCCGCCCGAACCGTACTCCGTTCTGAAGAAGGAAGATCGGCCAGCGGTTCTCGGACATGAGGTGGAAATAAAACCCGAGGCGGTCTCCTCCGGCGGCCAACTTGTCTGCGGCGGCGCTCAGATCGTCCCACGTCCAGCCGCTGTCCGGCTCGGCAAGCTCGGCCTCGCGAAAATGATCCTTGTTGTAGCAAAGCACGACGGGAGTGAAGACGAACGGGAGCAGGTACTGCCGGTCGCCCGACTGAAACGGCGCATTCAGAAACGGATACAGGTCGTCCCGCGGCTCCAGCGGCTCCAGCACGCTTTTCTCAGGAGAGTCGCCGCGGATAAATTCGTAATTGTACAGATTGATCGTCATGATATCGAGAAGCGTGCCTTCCCGCAAATATTTCTGCACCGCTTCGTAATCCCGGGGGTACACGACGGGGACAGGTTCTACCTGGACGTCCGGATTCGCCTCGTTAAACCGCTCGACGAGCTCGAGCAGCTCCATCTCGTTGTTCATCGTCGGGTAATAACCGAAGCGGATCAGCTCTCCGGTTTTTTGCTTCTTGCGTATGACGCGGGCGCCGATCCGGGGCACCTTCTCGATAAAACCTTCCGAGACGAGCACGTCGAGTCCTTTGCGCACCGTATTTTTGCTTAACGTGTACATCTCGCCTAGGTCCAGCTCCGAGGGCAGAAATTCGCCTTCAGACCGTTTGCCGGTAAGGATGTCATCTTTTAGTACGGCGATCATTTCCTCCAGACGGCTTCTGGAAGTCGTCCGTTTTGGTTTCATTCGTTATTCCTCCAACCTTATGTGCCGGTCGCGTCGTAGTGCCGGGCAACTCACTGGTATACTTATGGTTAAATATAGTTTCGTGCCTTAGGATGGCTTGAGTGATATTATAGCTTACAACAACATTGTTGTCACGATTCCTTCTTGCTAAACGGGTGCGGAGCATATGAAAATACTGTTTGACAGTCGTTTCCATCCAAAATATAATCAAAAGTGAACCAGTATATTCGCTGGATCATTATGTGAAAAGGGTTGGATCAATTAGCGGTAATGATAAAGGGGAATGTGCGGAGCTTGGCCGAAGTAATGCCGAACCGGCTCACAAGTTTCGCAACGGACAACGCCGAATGAACGGCGCCGAACGGACAATGCCGACATGGAGGAGAACGCAATGAAAATCGTACTGCTGCAAGGAAAGGAACAGAGAGAACGAATCTTTCGGAGCAATCATATGGAACAGCTGCGGATGCTGGGGGACGTCGTGGTGAATGACCAGCCCGGGCCGCCGGACGAGTCGCGCCTTGCGTCTCTAATTAAAGGCGCGGACATAGCGATTACATCGTGGGGCTGCACCCCGCTTACCGGGAACGTTTTGGAGCAGGCACCGGGCCTAAAGCTTGTTCTGCATGCTGCCGGGACGGTGAAGCCGATCGTCACGCCGGAGCTGTGGGAGCGGGGAATCCGCGTGACGAATGCAACGGAAGCCCTCGGCAAAGGCGTGGCGGAGACGGCGCTAGGGTTTACGATCGTTTCCTTGAAGGATATGTGGAGACTGAGCAAGCAGACCCGGGGCGGGGCATGGGGACCGGTATCGGGCGTGCAGGAGCTGTACGGAATAACGGCCGGCGTGATCGGGGCGGGCAAGGCAGGCTCGCACTACATCAAGCTGATGCGCAATTTTGACGTGCGGATTTTGCTGTACGATCCGTTTGTGAGCCAGGAGAAGGCTCGCGAGATGGGCGCCGTAAAGGCGGAGCTGGAGGAAGTACTGGCGCAAAGCGAAGTCGTCTCCATCCATGCTCCTTCGCTGCCGGAGACGTACCGGATGTTGAATGCCGAGCGGCTCGCCCTGATGAAAGATCGCGCGATTCTGATCAATACGGCCCGGGGCTCGCTGATCGACGAGGCGGCGCTCGTCGCAGAGCTGGAGAAGGGGCGGCTGTTCGCTTGTCTGGACGTAACCGATCCGGAACCGCCTGCGCCGGATCACCCGTTCCGCACATTGCCTAACGTTGTGCTGACCCCGCATATTGCCGGAGCCGTCAATAACGGCTTGCAGCGGATCGCTCAAGCGGTTATTGACGATTTGAGAGCGTACACGGAAGGCCGGCCGCTGCGCGGCGAAGTGCTGGCCGAGCAGATGAGCGTGCTTGCCTGAGCTTTTGCAACGGAAGACACGCACCGGAGGAGATGGGTTATGGCCAATTATGTGAAGGTGAGCTGCTTGGGCCCCGCCCCTTGCAGAATCGAGGCGGCGGTTCCTGCCGAGGAAGCGCTGGCGCGCATGATGGCGCATTGGGAGAAGCAGCTCGACAGCGTCCTGCCCGACAAGCCGGACCTGATCGTATTGCCGGAGGCGTGCGATCGTCCGCTCTCCAGTGTGTATCCGAAGGAACAGAGACTGGAATATTACCGGGTAAGAGGCAACCGGATTCGCGACTTTATGGCCGAGAAGGCGGCAAGCCATCGCTGCCATATCGTGTACCCGTCGCATGTGCAGGCCGAGGACGGAAGCTGGCGCAACACCGCACAGCTCATCGGCCGCGACGGTTCGGTGATCGGCACGTATCACAAAAACCATCTCGTGCCTGCCGAGTACGATCAGAACGGCATTTTGTACGGCAAAGACGCTCCGGTATTCCAGTGCGATTTCGGCACGGTGGCGGTCGCGATCTGCTTCGACCTGAACTTTGACGAGCTGCGGCAGCAATACGTCCAAGCCCGTCCCGATCTGATCGTGTTTCCTTCCATGTACCACGGAGCGATCATGCAGAACTACTGGGCTTATTCGTGCCGGGCCCATTTCGCCGGAGCGATAGCCGGGCTGCCGTGCGCGATTATTTCTCCGCTCGGCGAAGCGGTCGCCCAGAGCACGAATTATTACCCGTTCGTCACGACGACGATCAATCTGGACTGCGAAGTCCTGCATATCGACAAAAACGGGGCGTGCTTCCGGGAAATCAAGCGGAAGTACGGACCCCAAGTGTCCATTCACGATCCCGGCTTGCTCGGCTCGGTGCTGCTGTCCAGCGAAACGGACGAGTTCAGCGTCGGGGCGATTATCGAGGAGTTCGGCCTGGAGAAGCTCGACGAGTATTTCAGCCGGTCGCGGGAGCATCGATGCGCTCCGGGACATCTCGAGCCTTGAGGTTTGGTTTGAAGCTTGACAGGGCGGCGGCTTCCGGGTGATGGGCCGAACCATTTGCAGTCCGTAGAGCTGTCTGCGATTTTCGGCATTACCTTGCAGATAAGAGCGGTTTGTAGCTCCTATATTCTCGATGCGAATGCTAATCTAGGTAGCAACGCAGGAATAAGGGCTGCAAACCGCTCTTATCCGTCGTCATTTATCAGATTTGGGTCTTTTAAGAGCGGTAAACGAGGCTGTCGATTCATTGTGTAGAAGTGTTAGTAGGCCGTTCCAAGTGAAAAGTTACCTTCTTCTACTCAAACAGGTTGTCCGGAATCCCTTGATTGAATAAGGATTGTAAGGTAGGGGATTCCAGACAAAACTCGCCAGAAGGTAATCTTTTCCCTTTCCACTTGGTTGTCCATAATGAATCGACAGCCTCGTAAACCGCTCTTATTTGGATTAATCGGTCACCGCCAGCCGGGGAATTGGCAAGGGTATTCTTGAATCTTTCGCATTCACGTCGTTAGCTAGGCGCTTCCCCGCACCAGTCGAAGGAATCCGTACGTCCGGCATAGTTCCGGAAAGGTCGTTTCGTCTCCTCAAAGCTCTGCAACCTGCCTGCCAACTTAATTTCCCCGCCTCGCCCCCATTGGTTGCTCTTTCTTAGAACCGTCCCGCAGGCAGCCGTTCCTCCTCCCCGCTTGAGCTTGCACCCGAATTTGCATTACGATGAGGGTAACCAACAAGCGAAGGAGGCGGTGGATCGTGAAGACGATACTCGTCGTCGAGGACGACGATAATATCCGGGAGGTGATCCTCTCTTACCTGGCCAGCGAAGGGTATCGGACGCTGGAAGCGGAATCGGGGAGACTGGCGCTGGACCAGATCCGGGACCGGCACGTCGATCTGGTGGTGCTCGATCTGATGCTCCCGGACGGAGACGGGGAGCAAGTATGCGAGACGATCCGCGGGCGCAGTCCCGTACCGA
The DNA here is from genome assembly GCF_036577605.1 of Paenibacillus sp. GYB004. Taxonomy (NCBI): domain Bacteria; kingdom Bacillati; phylum Bacillota; class Bacilli; order Caryophanales; family Paenibacillaceae; genus Paenibacillus; species Paenibacillus sp. GYB004. The sequence goes on along the minus strand of NZ_JARBDB010000057.1, from coordinate 248,173 downwards.
TCCTGATGCTGACCGCCAAAACCTCGCACCGCAACCGGCTGCTGGGCTTGTCGCTCGGAGCGGACGATTATATGACCAAGCCGTTCGACCCGCTGGAGCTGATCGCCAGAGTGCGTGCCATCCTGCGGCGCACAGACGGAGGTGATCTGCTTGCGGACCGGATTCCGTTTCGGGGCGGGGAGCTGCTCATCGATGCGCTGCAGCAAAAGGTGGTGCTGAGGGGAGAGACGGTTGCGTTAACACCGAACGAATACAAGCTGCTGCTCGTATTTGCCCGCAACCCGAACCGGACGTTCAGCCGCGACGATCTGGTGGACAAGGTGCTGGGCTTTGATTTTGACGGTGATGCCCGGACGATCGATCAGCACATCAAAAACTTGCGGCACAAAATAGAAGCCGATCCGAAAAATCCGGGCTATATCGTCACCGTATACGGAATCGGCTACCGGTTTAGTGGAGGCTGAGAATGAGACAGTCGCTTCGGGTCCGCATGGCCGTTACGCTTGGCGCCGTCGTGTCGCTTATCTTAATTTTATCTTCGGTTACGCTCGTTGCGGGCATCCATTATCACTTCAATATGTACCAGCTCGAGTCCGGCGGAGCGGCAGGAGGCGCTGCCGGCTGGAGCAGTCATCTCGAACGGGCCGTGATGCAGGCGATCGGCTGGACGCTGCTCGGATCGATTCTGATCGTCGTGCCGGTCAGTATTTGGCTTGGTAAAAAGCTGGCGGGACCGCTGGTCCGGATGAAATATTCGGCGGAGATGATGGCAAGAGGCCAGCTTGGAACCCGCACAGAGGTGCAGGGCGGGGACGAGCTGGCTGCCCTCGGACTGGCGCTGAACCGGCTGGCCGAGCAGCTTCAGGAGCAGGAGCGGCTCCGGATCGCGATGACCGAGAATATCGCCCATGAGCTGAGGACGCCCCTGACTACGCTCAAGAGTCATCTGTCCGCCTTGAGGGACGGCATATGGCAGCCTTCGCCGGAGCGGTACCGGGTATGCCTGGACGAGATCGGCAGGCTGATCGGACTCGTATCCGATCTCGAGGATCTGAATGCGCTGGAGTCGGGAGATTTCGGACTATCGTACACGACCGTCCGCGTCGGGGAATTGCTGGAGCGCTGCGCGGAGCTGTTGTCTCCGGCTTATGCGGAGAAGGGCGTCGAACTGCAGACGGAGCCGGTTGATGACGGTCTTGTCATGCGGGCCGATCCGGACCGGATGAGACAAGTGCTGGTCAATTTGCTGTCGAACGCCTTGAAGGCGACCCCGGCGGGCGGCAAGGTTGTGATGTCCGCACGGCCTAATAACGGGCACATTTGCTTTGTCGTGAAAGATACGGGGGCGGGGATAACGAAGGAGGACTTGCCGTTTATTTTTGAGCGATTTTACCGGGGAGACAAGTCCCGGAACCGGAAGACGGGGGGCAGGGGGATCGGACTTGCCATCGTCAAAGCGCTCGTACAGGCGCATCAAGGGGAAGTATGGGCGGTTAGCGGGGACGGCCGGGAGGCAGGCAGCGAATTTGTTGTCGTTATCCCGCAATAACCGGATCTCCTTCACAAGTTCTTCAAAAGTGGCGGCTACACTGTGTGGTACGGACGCCTAGTTGCCGAATAACCGTGTCCGCAGTAAAACTTGGAGAAGGAGAGACAGTATGAAACGAAAGCTAGTGCTGAACGGTTTGCTCGTCGGAGCGACCGCCATGCTGCTTGCCGGCTGCTTCGACGGTAACGGAAAAAACGATCCATCCGCATCGGCCGGCTTGCCGGGAGGAGGCGCGGCGGCTGACATGCCGTGGATCGCTACGAAAAATACGACGCGGATCAATACCGGCGATCCGTACGAGGCGGCTGTGCTCGTCTCCCGGTCGTTATGGATGGCTAACCGGGACGATAACCGTCCGGGCGGCATCGTGCTTGCGAATTCCGAGCAATGGCAGCTTGCGGCCGCCAGCGCCGATCTGATCCATCATCCGAACAACGGGCCGGTGCTGTTCGTCAACAACGACTCGATTCCGGAAGTGACGCTCAACGAAATTAAAAGGCTCAAGCCGGCCGGGGTGCCTTCCAATAACGGCGTGCAGGTCGTGCTGGTCGGCGATCTGGCCCCGCAGATCGAGCAGCAGCTAACGAAGCTGGGTCTGAAAACGGATAAAGTGACGGGAGCGAACCCGGCGGATGTCGCCAAAAATATCGACGCCTATTACGCCAAAGCGGCAAACGAGCTGCCGTCGTCGGTTATCGTCGGTTCGATGGACGATCCGGCGTTCACGCTGCCTGCCGTGAATTGGATCGCCCATATGCCGGAGCCGCTGCTGTACGTCAAGAAAGACGAGGTTCCCAAAGAAACAGCCGAAGCGCTCGCGAAGCGGAACGGGGCCGCGAACGTGTATATTCTCGGGCCGGAAAGCGTCGTCTCCAAAAAGGTCGAAGACCAGCTAAAGCCGTACGGGCGGGTACAGCGGATCGCCGGCAAAGACGCTTACGAGAACTCCATTGCGTTCGCCCGGTATTCCGACCCGCAGACCGGCTTCGGATGGGGCATTACCGTACCTGGCCGCAACCTGTCGTTCGTGCCGGCCGATTCGAACGCAATGGCCATCGCGGCGGCTCCCTTCTCGCATTTGGGCAAACACGCGCCACTGATCTGGACGGGCAAAGACAAGATGCCGGATTCGGTTATGGCATACGTAATGTCGATCCAGCCGAAGTACGAAAAGACGCCTACGGAAGGGCCGTATAACCACGCTTGGATCAGCGGGGACGAAAAGCTGCTTACCGGTGCCGCTCAAGGAGAGATCGATTCGATGCTGGAGATCGTTTCGGCTTCGGGAGGCGGGCATGGCAGCATGGGCGGCGCGGGCGGCGCGCAGCAGGGAGGCCAATCTTCGGGAGGCGGCGGGCATGCGGGCCATTAACCGATTGTCCATCCCGCACGGGTCTGTTTCGGTCGTCAACCGGCGCGGGCAGCCTTATTTGGCGCGATGATGGTTGAGCAGCGTATCGTAGCGGGAATTGCGGTACGGCTTGGACGCATATTTGCGGCATTCTCCGGGATGGCGGAACGATTTCATCTTGTACCGGTTGCCCTGCTGGCTTGGCGAACGGAAAATCTCGATTTTCTGCTTGACAGCCAGCAGCGACAGCACGGACTGATCGTGCCGGTGATCCTGGAATTCAGGCAGATTGGGCAAGCCGCAGCGGTTGGGACTGTCAGTCACGATTTGTTCGTTGCAGCAGTAGTCCAGCCATTGCTGGACAAATTTCCGGCACCGGTCGTTATTGAGATACAGCGAGAACGAGCCCATCAGCTGCTGTGCGTCCCAGTACCGGCTGGAATCGCAGTCCATCAGCACGAAGCAGTCCCGTTTCGTCCACATCCGGTTGAGCTGGTTATGGGTTTGGAACAGGACGATCCCTTGTTCGCGGCACAGCCGGATCAGCGGGTCCAGCGGCCTGATAATCTCGATGCCGGCGTCGCTGTAGATGATCGTATCACCGGGCTTCATAGCCGACATCGCCTGCAAAATATAATAGGGCTTCCAGATCCAATAGCCGGCTCCCCGCGGCTGCCGGAGAATGGACTGATTGTCCCGGTAAAACGAAGAGGCGAGCAGATCTTCTTCCCGATAAGCAAACACACGGTCCGCTCCGTAACGGAGAGCGGACTGCTCCAATTTGTCCTGTGATGCGAAAAACCGCGGAGTGGCATAACTTACCAGGCCGATCATTGGCGTTCCCCCTTTCTCCATCCTAACCCGCACGGATTCGGTTCCGATTGGCGCCGATAGTTGTACATTATGACGCATTCCGGGATGTGTGACATAGCGGAAGTCTATCTTGTTCACAGACCTGGCGACCGCCGCACTGAGGCGGGGCCGGAACGTCACCCGAATCCGGGTCTTGCTCCTGCCCGGGGATACTGGTATTATATAGTTCGGCTAATTGGACAGGATGAACCAGGATTTCAGTAAGGAGCTCGGCGGCTTACAGAGATAGGATTCGCCGTTTTCGGAAAGGGTGTAGCATGAATAAACAACTGAGCAAGAAGGAAGAACAGCAACTGCTTAACGCCTTGCAAGCTGCCAAAGAAAGCAGACGAAAAATGGAGAGCAAGGAAGACGAGAAGCGGTGGGCGGACATCGAGGCGCCGATCGGCTTGGCGGGCGGGCTTTCCAGACTGAACAAGCAAGAATTGTCGGCCATCCGGTCGAATCATCATATAACAGGAGCAAGCTCCTTGAAGAAGCAGGATCTGATCGGCGTGCTGGAGCGAAACATCCCGGAGCGGCTGCATTCGTATGTATCGAAGCTGGACGACGCTCGATTGGCGGTCATCAAGCAAGTTGCGGAGCGCGGCGGCGTCGCCGTATCGACGCTGGACAACCGTCAGGTTCAGTATTTTACAAGCTGGGGAATCCTGTTCTCCGGGACGGTGAACGGCAAACGCTCTCTCGTCATGCCGGAGGAGATCCTCTACAGCTTCCGCGAGTTGTCTCCCAAGGCGTACCGGGATTCGGCGCAGCGCAATACGACGTGGATCAAGCTTACGCAAGGAATGCTGTATTATTACGGTACGCTGACCGAGGACGAGCTGCTCGCTCTGATCGCGCGTTATACCGGTGAAGAGGTTGACCGGATCGAGTTTATCTCGGTAATCGAACACTCCGTCGGGTATTATTCGGAGATCAAATTGGACAAGCTCGGGTATTCCAATATCCGGGTATGGGACTCCGGCAAAGTCAAGCAGGAGCAGGAGGCGAGGGCGTCTATACCGTTCTACCCGTTCACCAAGGAGCAGCTGCTGCTAGCGGGAGAACCGGGATTCGTCGACCGGAATCCGGGCTTCCAGGCGATGAGCGACTATATCCGGAGAGAATACGAGGTCGACCGGGAAAGAGCGGACAGTCTCGTGGAGGAATGCGTATATGCGGTCCGGATCGGCGACAACCCGGGCAACGCCATCCAGTTTCTGCAGTCGCAGCTGGACATCAGCGACATCGAGACGGTCCGGGCGTTTATGGACTACACGACCGTTTTGTTCAACAGTACGAGACAATGGTTCCTCAAAGGATTCACCTCGGTCGAGCTGTCGGCAGCCACCGCAACTGGCGGGGAGTCCGACGATGAGGCCAAAGCAGTCGTATTCGATTTCGCGACGAAAGCGAAGGTCGGACGGAACGACCGCTGCCCCTGCGGGAGCGGCAAAAAATTCAAGAAATGCTGCGGAGCTTAACTCCCGGCGCCGGATCGCATCAACAACCGTTGCCTGCTTGCCATTTTGCAGGGACGGTTTTTTGTTGGCATGAATCGGATTTGCACCGCCTAGGATGGAGGAAACGGGAGGCTTTTCGTCGAAAACAACGGGAAGTGACGGAAACGGAGACCAGGAGGCGGTAACAGGTGGAAACAGCATATCCGGTGTCAGTCATTTACGGTGATTATTGGAAAGAGAAACCGCAATTTGTGAAACGGGTCGCAAACGAACCGGCCTGGACGATGTTCGCCATCGAGAACGGACGATTTCGCTATTCGATCGATAATGTGGAGGGGGAAGCGACGGGAGGCGATGTGGTATTCTGCCCGCCTTCCATGGAGTTCAAGCGCGAGGTGATCGTCCCGTTATCGTTTCATTATTTCATATGTAAAATGCACGACAGTGATGCGGCGGCCGAGGAGCGCTCGATCGATTTGCTTCGCCGATTGTTTTCCTTTAAATATACGACAAGCGAGCAGAGCCGCCTGTATAACAATTTCCGGCATCTCCTCGTCCTCGAACGGATGGATCACGCGCAAAGGGGGATATGGAAGCAGCATTTCCTCAACGATATCTGGATGCTGTTCCAGATGGATGCGGAGACGCTGGCGATCTCCAGTCTGCTGGCCGAAGACAAGCTGATGAAGGAAGCGAAGGCGATCATCGACCGCCATGCGTTTCGCGAAATCCGGCTGCAGGACGTAGCAGCCAAGCTTCATATTCACCCGGTCCAGCTGACCCGCAGGTTTCAGCACGTGTTCGGGATCGCTCCTTCCCGATACCTGATCTCGGTGCGGATGGAGAAAGCGAAGACGCTGCTCGTGCAGACGGAATATACGATCGATCATATCGCCCGGTTGTGCGGATACGAGAACGGATTTTATTTTAGCCGCGTTTTTACCCATTACAGTAAAATGAACCCTTCGCATTATCGCAAGCTGAACGGTCTGGCGACCCCTTGAGGCAGCGCTGCAAGAGGAAAAGCGGGACAACCGGCCATGTCGGCTGATCGTCCCGCTTGGACTAACGATACTTGCCGGCTGCAAGCGGCCGCAAGCTTATTTCGGTTTGTTCAGAAACTCCTCGATTTTTTTCTTCGCTTCTTCTTCCGCCTGGCGGGAAGCCGTGTTGATGTCGGTCGTTCCTTTCCAGATTTCGGTTCCGTACTTGGCGTAAATATTGACCATCTCGGCGTCGTAGAGCGCTTTTGGCGGAATCGGGGCCGGCTTGTTCTGGAAGATCGCCTTGAAGTTTTTATCCTTAAACTCGGATTCCGATCCGAGCACTTTGCGGACCTCTTCGTTTTTGAGCACAGGCATAATCCCTTTTTTGGACAAGCGGGTCTGGAATTCGTCCGAAGTCATGTAAGCGAGCACTTCCATGGCGGCATCTTTGTCTTTGGCGATGTTCGTAATGCCGAAGTTGATCGAATTGATCTGGGACCCGGTTCCCGGAATGTCTTCGAAGCTTGGCAGCGGCACGATATCCCAGTCGATCTGCTTCAACTGATCGGTCAGAATCGTAATGACGCTCGACAGGTAAGCCATCATCGCCACATTTTTGTCTTTCGTGAACGTGTTCACGTCAGGTATCGTTTGGAGCGCTCCCGGAGAAAGCTGCGGGTCGAGGAAAAACGTTTGGTAAAAGCGCTTCCAAGATTCGTTTTTGTTAATCGTCGGCGTATTCGATGCCAGATCGGCGTTCGGTATCGAAAGCGGATTCATCCGAGTCAGCAAGGTGGGTGTCATGCCGAACCCGTGATACTGTACGCCTGCGTCCTGGCGGGTCAAGTTTTTGGCCAGATCCATCGTTTGCTTCCAGGTCATCCCTTCCTTCGGATACGGCACGCCGAACTTGTCGAAGATCGATTTGTTGTAATACAAGACGAGATTGTTGCCGTAGACGGGCAGACTGTACATTTTACCGCCGGAGAGCTGCTTGATGGCGTCGATGGAGGTGGCTTCGAACCGGTTCAGGTCGACTCCGTGCTTTTTGATCAGCTCGGTCATGTCGTAGTGAAGCCCGTTCGGGATCAGGAAGTTTTCATAAAACCCGACTGCGTGGTACGTAATGTCGAACCGCGTTCCGGAAGCGATCATCTCCGGCAGCGTCATCCCTTTTTGGTTGAAAATATATTTGATCGTGTAGTCCGGAAACTTTTTGCGGATATCGTCCCCGAACCGGTAGTTGAAGCTGTCCTCGGGATCGCCGTTAATGGCGTAAAAGACGAGTTCCACGGGCTCTTTCGGTTTCTCCGGCGCCTTCGGCTGCTGACCGTTGTCGCCTGCGGTGCTGGCGGGAGGTGCGGACCCCTGGCTGCAGGCCGCCAAGGCGGCGGCCGACAGACAGAGGGTCAAGGCAAGCGTTGCTGTTCGACGGAACGGTTTTTGTTTGTTAAGCATGTTGACCCCTCTTTTCAGTTCATTTTATTGGACATCTAAAGTTTGACCGTCCTGGAGCAGTTGTTTGCGCAGCTGGGCGTAGTCGACATCCTGCACGGCGCGGCCGTCCTTCAGCGCAAGCGCCGCCGCGGTAGCCGCAGATTGGCCGAGCACCATAAACACCGGCTCCATCCGGATCGATCCGTATGCGATATGGGAGGAAGACAGACAGACCGGTACGAGCAGGTTCGTACATTCGTCTCCCTTCGGGACGATGGACCGGTACGAGATCGGGTAAGGACCGCTTACCGGTATTTCGACGTCTCCCTCGTTGACGCAGCGGCCGTCCAGCACGATCCTGCGGCAGTTATGCGAGTCCATGCCATAGGAAGCGAGACCGACGGAATCTTCCGCCTTCAAGTATTTGAGACAATGATTCTGGTTCATGACCACTTCGCCGATCATCCGTCTTCCTTCACGGACGTACAAGTAGTGAGGCCAGTTGGCCGTGCTTGTAAACTCGTCCGCGGGCAGTCCCCAGCGGCTTACTTCCCGGCGCACCGGTTCGGGAACGCTTTCATCGTTGGCCAAAAAGTGCAGCATGCCGAGATTGTAATGAACATGCTCTTGGAACATCCGCTCGCGCTGGGCGTAATCCGCTTCGGGCCAGGCATGGTTCGCTCCGATATGATCGGTGCTGACCGCTCCGAAGTTGTTCAGATCGGTTTTGCCGTTCGGCATCGGCTTGTGCAGGGTCAGCGCGTCCCATACGCCCGCTTGAAGGTAACGGGATAACAGCGCAAACTTTCCGGGGTCGTAACCTGAAGGCGCCGGGAAGGCGACCCGGTTGTCCGGGACGTCGGTCAGACAGATCCGGAAGTTGTACGCCTGGATGGAACGGTCCCCCTGCCCCTGGATGCCCGGCGCAGCGTCGGAGACGCCGTATAGCAGGCCGCTGTCGGGTTTTCCTTCTTTTACGAAAGGATCGACCCAAGCTTTGAATGTATGCCAAGGCGAGCCGAATTGGATGCCGTTCCACGTTTCTTTATGAACTTCGTTCGCTTCTCTGCCGACATGATAGGAGACTCCGGCCCGGGCGAATAAGTCTCCCTCGTACGTCGCATCGATAAAAGCTCCGGCACGGAATACGTTGCCGTTTTCCATAGTGATTTGCACGATTTTACCGTTTTGCTTCTCCACGCCCGACAGGTGCTGTCCGTAGTAAACCGGCACGCCGGCTTGTTCCACCCATTCGGTGAAAATTCGTTCGGCGACATGCGGCTCCATGAACCAGGCTGTTCCTTCCGGTTCGTCGCTTCCGTAATGGCTCCCGAGTTTTTGGTAAAACTCTTTGGCGATGCCGCCAAGCGACGTTTTGTGGCCGAAGTCGGTCCGTCCGAGCCCGCTGGCCGTCAATCCGCCCAAGTGTTGTCCGAACTCGGCGATAACGGCTTTTAATCCCATCCGGCTTGCTTGCACGGCGGCAGCAATACCGGCCGGCGATCCGCCGTATATGCATAAATCGGCTTGCACGCGCTCCGGTTTGTCCCTTTTTTCAGAGGGAGCGTAGTAGCGCAATAGGCTGAAATCGGTCACGTTTTCCCCTTCTTTCTGCTCTGATCAGCGTGATCGGAATGCCTTACACCATTTAGCTTATAACATGCCGGAATCGGTTAACATGCAGAATCTTAGTTGGATATATACAATTTTAGCGCCGCCTGCCGCAGCCGGTCGTCCGCATAATTGACATCCGCTTAACAAATCCCCGGCTTTCCGATTACATTCCTTCGTTACAATAAGGGCGTTGGATCGCTTCATACAAACCTTTGGAGGTACAGGAATGAAATCGTGGAGGGGAAAACTGACAGGGACGGTCGCGGGACTGCTTGTCTTCGCCCAGTTCGGAAGTTATGCGTATGCGGCGGAACCGGCGTCCTGGGTGCAGGAAAGCACCGGCGTGCTGGGCGTCAAACATGTAGCGAGTTATTCGAGCGGTGCGAAATGGGACAAGAGCGGTGCGGAAATTATCGCTTACGATGCGGGGCTGAAACGCGCTTATGTCGTAAACGGTTATGACAAGCGACTGGAGATTCTGGACTTGTCCGGATTAAAAGCGGGACAGAGCTTGACCTCCTTGACCCACGTACAAAAAATAACGCTCGGCGATCTGGATGCCCGTCTCGGCAAGACGACCGGCCCTACGAGCGTGGCCGTCAGCCCGAAAGGCGATGTAGTCGCGGTAGCCGTACCGAACGATCCGGAGCAGGAGAACGGCCATGTCGCGCTGCTCGACCGGGACGGCAAGCTGATCCGGGTGCTCGAGGTCGGAGCGCTGCCCGACATGCTGATCTTCACCCCGGACGGAAGTAAGGTGCTTACGGCCAATGAAGGGCAGCCGTCGGCCGATTACACGGTTGACCCGGAAGGCTCCGTCACGGTGATCGATCTTAGCGCAGGAGCGGCGCAGGCGAAGGCGACGACGGTACGCTTCGACGATCCGTCCGTCATCGCGGATGATGTCCGGATCGGCAAGCCGGGGGCGGCGGCGGCTTTCGATATCGAGCCGGAATATATCGCGGTTGCGAAAGACGGCAAAACCGCCTATGTGACTTTGCAGGAGAACAATGCGGTTGCCGTGCTGGATCTGGGGACGAATAAATTCACGCAAGTCAAAGGACTCGGCGTCAAAGATCATTCCGTCAGCGGAAACGGATTCGACGCGTCGAACAAAGACAAGGCGGTCAACATTCGTCCATGGCCGGTGCTCGGTCTGTACATGCCGGATGGAGCCGAGACGTACAGCGCCCAGGGCAAAACGTATCTCGTTACCGCCAACGAAGGCGATACGAGGGACTACGAGACGTTCAGTGAAGAGACCCGGGTCGCGGACGAGGCCGGCAACCTGGCTCTGAAAGCCGAGCATTACAAAGGCTATACGCAGGAGCAACTGGACGGGATGGTCAAGGACGGGCTGTACGACGAAGCGCAGCTTGGCAGGCTGCTGATGACGAACACGATGGGCCAAGGTGCGGACGGCCAATATAACGCGATCTACGGTCTGGGCGCCCGGTCGTTCTCGATCTGGGATACGAGCGATATGAGCCTCGTCTACGACAGCGGCGAAGATTTCGAGCGGATTACGGCGAAGGTGCTGCCGAAGCAGTTCAACGCGAGCAACAGCAAGCTCAGCTTCGACGACCGGAGCGACGACAAGGGTCCGGAGCCGGAGGACGTGAAGATCGGCGAGATCGCCGGGAAGAGTTACGCGTTCATCGGTCTGGAGCGGGTCGGCGGCATTATGGTATACGACATAAGCGATCCGGCTAAGCCGTTATTCGCCACCTATTTCAACTCCCGCGACTTTACGCAGGAGAACGGCGGCGACAGCGGTCCGGAGGGGCTCCGCTTCGTACCGGCGGAGCAAAGCCCGACCGGCAACGCGCTGCTGCTCGTCGGCTACGAGGTGTCCGGCACAGTCGGCGTATACGAGATCACTCCCGCATCAGGGAGTGCTGGTAGCGGCGAGCAAGGAACTAAAATCTCGATCGTGCATGTGAACGATATGCACTCGCGCGTGGAAGAATCGGCCGAACATATCGGCTATGCGAAGCTGTCGTCCGTAATAAAAGAAATTCGCGCGTCCAATCCGAACACGCTCGTGCTGGACGCCGGCGATACGCTGCACGGGCAGACGATCGCCAATCTGGTGCGCGGCGAAAGCATCGTCAGCATCATGAACGCGATCGGCTTCGATGCGATGACGACCGGCAACCACGATTACAACTACGGCAGCAGCCGTCTCGTTGAATTGGCCGGTCAGGCGAACTATCCGATGCTGGCGGCCAACGTGTACAAAGCCGACGGCAGCCGCCTTCTGGAGCCGTATGTGGTGAAGACCGTCGGCGGGGTCCGTGTCGGCATCTTCGGGCTGGCGACGCCGGAGACGCTGTACAAGACGCATCCGAAAAACGTCGAGGGATTAACGTTCGCCGATCCGGTTGAGGAAGGCCGCCGCATGGTGGCGGAGCTGGAAGGCAAAGCGGACGTCGTCGTGGCGCTGTCCCATCTCGGGCTGGACACTTCGAGCGTTGACACGAGCCTGAAGCTGGCCGAGCAGGTGAAAGGGATCGACGTAATCATCGACGGCCACAGCCATACGATGCTGGAGAACGGCCGTGCCGCGGGCGGCACGCTGATCGCGCAAACCGGCGAGTACGGCAAAAATGTCGGCGTCGTGGAATTGACTGTGAACGGTCAAGATGTAACGAACAAGGAAGCGCGGTTAATCAGCCGCAAGCAGGTGGATGCCGTCCAGCCCGATCCCGCGGTGGCGGACATCGTGAAGAAGGTCAAGGAAGAGCAGGAGATCGTGCTGTCCGAAGCGGTGGGCCGCTCGACGGTGAACCTGGTCGGGGAACGCGATAACGTGCGTACAGGCGAGACGAACCTCGGCAACCTGATTACCGATGCGATGCTGGACGAGACCGGCGCCGACGTGGCCATCACCAACGGCGGCGGAATCCGGGCCTCGATCCCGGCCGGTTCGATTACGAAAGGCCAAGTGATTACGGTGCTGCCGTTCGGCAACTATATTCAGACCAAGCGCGTTACCGGCGCGGACTTGCTGGCGGCGCTCGAGCACGGCGTCGGAGCGTATCCCGATTCGGCGGGCTCCTTCCCGCATGTGGGCGGCATGACGTTCGCGATCGATCCGTCGAAGCCGAAGGGCGCCCGGGTACAGTCGCTCCAGATCGGCAGCGAGCCTGTGGACTTGAACAAAACGTACCTGATGGCGACAAACGACTTCATGGCGGCAGGCGGCGATCAATATACGATGTTTAAAGACCAGCCGCTCGCCGGCGACTACTCGTCACTCGAAGAATCGGTCATCCGCTATATTCAGAAGACCGGCGAAGTGAACGTAGGCGCGAGCGGGCGGGTCACGGTAGCCGCCGGTACGGATGCCGGCGCTTCTCCAGCAGCGCCGGGCGGCGACACGGCTCCGGAGGCGCTGCCGAACGTATACGTCGTCAAGCAGGGAGACAGCTTGTGGAGAATCGCCAAGCAGTACGGCACAACCTGGCAGCTGCTGCAGCAGCTCAACAAGCTGGCGAATCCGAACCGGATTTACCCGGATCAGCAGATTGTGCTGCCTTGAGGAATCAGTTCAGATAAAAGAAACCCCCGAGGACCTCATTGTGGACCTCTGGGGTTTTTGTGTACAGTTCGTTCGTTGGTGATATGCCCAAATTCAAAGTCTTGCCCGTCTCCGCCAACGTTTTAATATTGCTCAGCACAACCGGCCACGATTCCGGCGTTTTGGCTTGGGACGGATGGTTGGGCGTCCATTGATCGTTGACGAGCACCAGTTTGGTGCAGTCGCCGACCGGTTCGAGCGTCATCGTAATTCTCGATTCCAGCTCGGCGTGATCGGCGTAATAGGACGGTCCCGGATGCTCCAGAAAACTCATCAGCCGGTAAGGCTCGAATACGAGCACGGTGCCGTATACGTGAACCGTTTCTTCGCCGTTGCTTCCCGGACCGACGTATTGGAAGGGGCTTCCCGGCTCGAACGTGGATTGGAGGACGCTGCCGAAAAAGATTTGCTTCACATACTCCGGCTTCGTCAGAATGTCCCAAATGTGTTCGGGTGTCGCTCCTATATACGTGATAAATGTTTGTTCCATTGGCGATTCGGCCTCCTTATACGGATTCGAAGGACAGATACGTTGCACAATCCGCTATCCGTTTGATAATGTACATCTTAGATCAGCGTCGTACAGGCTGTATTGTAAAAACGCGACAGCGCTCCTCATCGCCGGATGAGGACGGCGGAGCGGGGAGGAGCAGGTATGCAGACGAACGTGGACCATTCCGGCAAGGGCATTTTGAATCAGGAAGCGGGCAAACATAAATTTCTTATCACCCGCCACGCTCCATCGCCGGAGCTTGCGCCCTTCATCCTTCGGTATTGGGTGGCGCGCTGGGATTTGAGAGGAGAACCGCCTTACCGTCAAGTCGTCCTATCGCATCCGAATGTTAATCTTGTATTTGAGAAAGAAAACACGCGGATTTACGGCATTCCTTTACAAACATCTTCCCAGTTGCTGTACGACGAGGGAATGGTGCTGGGGGTCATGTTTAAGCCTGGCGGCTTTTATCCGTTCTGGCAATCGCCCGTATCCGGGCTGACCGGCCGTTCCGTCCGTTTCGAGGAAGCGTTCGGCTGCGACGCCCGGCCCGTCGAGGAGCACGTGCTGTCAGCGGCTGATGATGCCGGGGTGGTGGAGGCGGCAGAACGGTTTTTTCGTGAAAGGCTGCCGCACGCGGATGACAGCCTCGATCTGGCATGCCGGATCGTCGAGACGATTGAGCGGGAACGGGCCATTACGAAGGTGGACGATGTCGTGTCGCGCTTCGGATATAACAAACGCACGATTCAGCGGTTGTTCGATAAGTACGTGGGGGTCACTCGAAATGGGTCATTCAGCGGTATCGGCTGCACGAGGCGGCGATGCAGATGGAGAAGGGGCTGATACCGGATTGGGCCCAGCTGTCGGTGGATCTGGGCTATTACGACCAAGCTCATTTCATCAAAGATTTCAAAGCGGTGCTCGGACGGTCGCCGGAAGAGTATATTCGCACTATGGGGGCGGGCGGCGCCAGCCATCACGAGTAACGAGCTTGGATAGAGATAGGACTAGGAAAGGAGATTAGGATGGATATTCGAATGTTGGGGGAAGGCGAACAACCGCCGATGGAGCTGATGTTGAATGCAGACCCTTCCAAGCAGCTGGTTGAAGGTTATTTGCAGAGAGGAACGAGTTATGTCGCGATCGATTCCGGCGAAATCGTCGGCGTGTACGTGCTGCTGCCTACGAGGCCGGCGACGGTGGAACTGGTCAACGTATCCGTTCGCGAAGAGCATCAGGGGAAAGGGATCGGCAAGCAGCTTGTCCGGCATGCGGTTCGGCAGGCCAAAGAAGAAGGGTATCAGACGATCGAGGTCGGCACCGGCAATTCCAGCGTCGATCAGTTGGCGTTGTACCAGAAGTGCGGATTCCGCATGGTCGGGATCGACCGCGACTTTTTCCTGCGTCATTATGAGGAACCTTTATTCGAGAACGGCATCCAGGTGACGGATATGGTGCGTCTGTCGCAGGATTTGTAGGATGGATTGCAACACAACCCTGGTGGACGGTGGAAATGACGATTAGGGTGGTTTGTACCCCTTATTTTACCGGAAACCGGGGCTGTCGGGAAAATAAGAGCGTTTTGCAGCTCGTATATTCGGCCACTAATGGTACTTTACTAACATTCGGGCTAAATAAGAGCCGCAAACCGCCTTTATTATCGCTCAACTTCCCCATATGCCGAAGATAGAGGGTACAAAAGGCTCTTATTTGTTTTTTGCCTCGGTTCGGCAAGCTTGCGATGCATGGTGTCATCAGCATGGTTCAGGAGCCAACCGCCAACCACCAACCACAAACCACCAACCGCCACGCCTTCCCTGATCCGCTTTAACGGCTCAACGCCGTTCCCGAGCGCTGCTCGCGCCGGCCGCGTCGAACAATTCGTCGCCGGCCCAGCCGTAGCAATAATACAGCAAATCGTCCGCGGCGCTGCGGCGGGCTTCCCCGATTGCTTGGATAAGCTCCCCGGTGGACAGATTCCACATCTGGATGCCGCTGAAAATATAGGTGCCCGGCTGCGACTGGCGGCGCACCTTGTCATTTTCGATGCCGACGAATTCGATCGGGAAGCCTTGGCGGACAAACTGCTCGTACGTTATCGGATAGCTCATGCCGAACAGCCGTTGAAACGCGCGGAATGCGTGTTCCTGCTCTTCCGGGGTCGAGGCGAAATAGCGGATCAATCCCTGGACGTCCGCGCCTCCTCCCAATTTGTGATACGGAAAATGTTTGAGCGCCGGGGACACCCGGGTCAGCCGGGTATAGTCCTGGCCGAGCAGCCAGGCGTAAGATGGCGGCCACAAATCGAGCCAGCAGACGATGGCCGGATTGCGCTCCGCCAGAGAAGCGGTCAGCTTTTCGATAAACTCGGAAACGTTGTCCTGTTTAAACCGCACCCAGGCCTGCATGCTTTCGGACGTCGTCATCACGTCAACTGCCTGATCGAACTCTTTGGCCGACAGCAGCGAAGCAATCAGCACCATATCGAGTTGCAGCAGATCGGTATTAATGCCTTGATCGTCCATTTTGGCGCGGCACCGGTCGCAGAAGCAGCTGAAGATACCGCTGGGATTGACCGTTTTGCCGGCCCAATCGGGGTAACGAATCCGGTCAAGCAAAAACGTCGTGCAGCCGTATCGTTCGCTCGTGGCCGCCAGCACCTCGGTCCACATGCCGACGACATCGGGACCGTTCGGGCACAGCCAATGGTCAACCGGACGTCCGCGGAAGTCGAAAACCCCGTTCGCTTCCACATCCCCTTTAAAGTGACCGTTCAGCAAATTGACCCATGGCACGACCTCATACGAAGTTCCTTTAACCGCTTCCAGCAAAACCGCCAGCGAATCGGCTCCTTCCGAGAGCGTTGCATCTTCCTTCTGATACAGCCGCGGATACAATTCGCGCGTACGCAGCGGGACATGGAACGTCCCCGTCCCCATCACGACCGGATGGACCGGATTATGCGGAAGTACGCCCAACGGATACGGATTGCGCTCGAAAATGGTGTTCATCTCGGGCAGCAAATACCGGACCCCGTCCATCCGCCCAACCCGCTCCATAATCGCGGACGGGCCTTCGTCCAAAATGTCGTGCGGATGAATATGAATTCCGCTCATCGTACAGCCTCCTTCGGTTCGTAGGAACATGTATTTCCGCGCCGCCGCTCCGATTCCTGTCGCCCAAGCGGCCCTCCCGCCCAAGTAGTAATAAAAGTACCGGAAAAGGCAACCGTAGTACCGGAGGAATCGATGAAAACCGGGATTTCGGGCCGTATTTCGGCCACTTGCCGCCTTCGCCCGATATGCCGACACAAGGGGACGGCCCGCATATACGCGCGCGCGAATTTAGATCCGTCTGCAGCCGCCGCCCCGATGTAAAAAATCGGCTTCGATAGTATACTGGATGAGGACTCCCGGGAGCTGAGAACCCGCGCAGGAAAGCGTGTTCGGGTGGGAGAGCTTTAGTACGATCGGAAAGAGGAGCAGCGATGTCAGGCGCATTGAAAAAATGGCTCGTCATGAACATGATGAGCTATACGATTTTTGTGTATGTAGGGATATTCGTCAATTTGTTTATTTGGGAGAAGCACCGGCTTATTTTCGATGTGGCCTGGTTTAATCTGCTGATGTTTCTCACTTGGGCGTTCGCATTTGCCGCCGCGGCGCATTTGTTGTCCCGGTTCACGATCCGGGTGCTGCTGGGGATCTCGGCCGCTTCGGGCGGGACCGCTTTTGCGCTGCTTTCCTTTGTCGAGCTGGACAACCGGCTGGTTTGGATAGCGTGTATAGGCATACCTGTTGGTATCATGTATGGATTTTTCAGCGCGGCGCAAAACTTGAGCGTCTCGATGAGCGGCAGCAGCGCGGAGCTGGGCCACTATTTTACGGCGGCGGGAAGCATTCAGCAGGTTGTGACCTTGGCGGTTCCGCTGCTGTCGGCGATCGCGATTCATTATTTCGGATATTCCAGCACATTCGTGCTGATGTTAGTATTTCTCGTGGTGATGCTGCTGTTCTCGTTTGCGATGCCGAAAATTTCGCTTCGCGCGGAAATCCGGGAGGTCAGACCGTCCGTGTTGGGCTGGTATCGCAGTGTCGTATCGGGCAATCCGAGCTTACGCTGGTTTTCGGCTTCGAATTTGGCGGCCGGCGTGTTTCTTCAATTCCAGCAGCTGTTTCTGCTGATCTTCACCTTCAGCGTGACGGAGAACAAGTTCTGGATTGCGGGGCTGAACGCCTTGTACACGCTCGCCACGCTGCTCGGACTGCTCGCTTACCGGAAGCTGCGGCTTCAGGACCATACGCTGCTGGGGGCCGGCTGTCTGCTGCTTGCGTGCGGCTTTCTGATCGTGCTCGTGCCGGTCAAGCCGGTGCTGATCGTTTCGAATCTGCTGACGGCGGTGGGCATGTTTTGCTTTGGGGCGGCGTGGAATACGATGCAGTTCAAGCTGATCAAGCCTTATTCCAAATCCGGTCAGGCGGGACTGCTGGTATGGAGAGAAACGCTTATCTGCGTAACCCGGATCGCGACGCTGCTGATCGTGCTGTCGGTCGAAAGTCTTCGGGGGCCGATTTTCGTCGGCTTGATCGCGATCTCCTTATTGTGCTTGTGCGCGGTGCCTTACTTCGAATACCGGGCCAAAAAAGCAATGCCGGCCCCGGAGGAACAAGCCAGCCAGTCTGCCGGAAACAGAGCCGGAAGAGAAGAAATTGCTTCCGTATAACCCGTTATCCCTTGCCCTGAGAGCGAATGCCGGCCCCCGCCGGATCGGCGCGCTTCGGGCTTTTTGTATGTTGTTGGCCGCCGAACGCGGCGGGCCAGCGGTTTCGATCGAGCGGATCTGTTGATAGCAGGAAAGGTGGGGTATAATAATAGAACTTTTATAGGAGACTGTCGATTCATTGTATAGAAGTGTTAGCAGGCCGTTTCAAGTGAAAAGTTATCTTCTTCTGCTCAAACAGGTTGTCCGGAATCCCTTGATTGAATAAGGATTGTAAGGTAGGGGATTCCAGACAAAACTCGCCAGAAGGTAATCTGTTCCCTTTCCACTTGGTTGTCCACAATGAATCGACAGCCTCTTATAGACACGTTAACAACCCATGGAGAAGGTGAGAAAGCATGATTAGCTTGCTCCCCCTGATGCTGGAGCGGGTAGGCATCCTGCTGATTGTGGCCATCCTGCTCTCGCGCCTGAAATCGTTCCGGAACATTGTCAACCACGAAGACGGCGTCACGGATAAAATCCGGCTTATTGTCATCTTCGGAGCGTTTGGCGTTATTAGCAATTATACCGGGGTGGAGATCCGGGGAGGCAGCCTGATTGCATCGCAAGCCTGGCAGACGTGGATCGAGACGGACGGCGCGATCGCGAATACGCGCATAATGGGCGTCGTCATCGGCGGCTTGATCGGCGGTCCCGCCGTTGGAACGGGTGTCGGTCTTATTGCCGGTCTGCACCGGTTTACGCTCGGCGGGTTTACGGCAGTGGCGTGCGGCATGTCGAGCATACTCGCAGGGATCGCTACCGGGTATCTCGGCAAACGGATTCGTTTGCGGGAGTCCAGCGCGTTATGGCGTGCCGTCGTCATCGGGCTGCTGATGGAATGTACGCAGATGGCTACGATTCTGCTGGTGGCGCGGCCTTTCGAGGCCGCGGCAGCACTTGTGGAAGTCATCGCCGTCCCGATGATTTTCATTAACGGATTCGGCACGCTGCTGTTCATGCTGATCATTCAGTCGATCATCCGGGAAGAGACGAGAACCCGCGCGCACCAGACGCAGCTGGCGTTTGCGATCGCAGATCAGACGCTTCCTTTTTTCCGTCAGGGACTTAATCCGCATTCATGCCGGGAGGCGGCCGAGATCATTAGGAAACAGACTAATGCCGATGCGATCTCGATCACGGACCGGCATCATGTACTGGCCCATATCGGGGCAGGGTCGGACCATCATGTGGCGCTGCAACCTATATCGACACAGCTGACGAGGCAAGTGCTGGAGGAGGGGAGCGCGGGCAAGGCCGCGACCCGCGAGCAGATTCAGTGCAGCAAGCCGGATTGTGTCCTGCAAGCCGCCATCGTCCTGCCGTTGAAAGTGCTCGACCGGACCGTCGGCACACTGAAGCTGTATTACAAAAAGCCCAGCCGGCTCGATCAAGCCGAGGAGGAGCTGGCCGAAGGGTTAAGCAGGCTGTTCTCCACGCAGCTCGAGCTGGCGGAGGCGGAGAGACAGCGCAGACTGCTCAAGGACGCCGAGATTAAAGCGCTTCAAGCCCAAGTGCATCCCCATTTTCTGTTTAATGCGTTTAATACGATATCCGCTCTGTGCCGGATGGACCCGGAGAAGGCAAGAACGCTGCTGCAGCAGCTCAGCGTATTTTTCCGCAGCAATCTGCAAGGGGCGCGCCAGACGGTCGTCCCGCTGTACAAAGAGCTGGAGCACGTAAGAGCGTACCTCAGTCTCGAACAAGCCCGGTTTCCGGATAAATATTCGATGCGAATGGAAATCGATCCGGCGCTCGAAGAGATCGGCGTCCCGCCCTTTACGCTGCAGCCGCTGGTGGAAAATGCGCTGAAGTACGCATTCCCGGCTCACGCCGAGCCGGGGAGAAGCGAGATCACCCTGCGCGCCTATCGCGAGCAGGACAAAATGGTGCTCGTCACCGAGGATAACGGGAGAGGCATTCCCGGCGAGCTGCTTGCGGCGCTGGGCAGCCGGACCGTCGAATCGCTGGAAGGGACCGGCACCGCTTTATATAATATCTGCAAACGGATCGATGAGTTATACGGGGCGGAAGGAGATTTTCGCATCGAGAGCAAGCCGGGAGCCGGCACGAAGGTAACGATCCGGTTGCCGATTCATCACTCGCACTGGGGGGAGACGCATGTTGAAAGCTTTGATCGTGGATGATGAACCGCTGGCGCGGGGCGAGCTGGCTTATTTGCTGCGGCGGACCGGATTGGTGGAAGTGGTAGGCGAAGCCGACCGGCTGGAACAAGCGATCGAACGGGTCCGGGAGCTGGAGCCCGACGTCGTCTTCCTCGATATTCAGCTCGAGGGAGAGAGCGGCCTGGACGTCGCGAAACGGCTGGCCGAAGGAATGGGCGGACGGCGGCCCGAGATCGTATTCGCCACGGCGTATGACGAATATGCGCTGCAGGCGTTCGAGCTGGAGGCGAGCGATTATGTGCTGAAGCCTTTTGAGGAAAGCCGGATCGAGACGGCTGTGAGCAAAATCGCCAGACGGTTGGAGCGCAAGGAGCACCAGCCGCCGGGTGCCGCATCCGGTCCGTCCGGCAAGCCGCCGGGGCGGATCGAGCGTCTGCCGATCTCGGTCGACGACCGGATCATGCTGATCCCGATCGATAAAATTCTCTACATCTGCTTCGAGGATGGCAAGACCAGCATCGTGACCGAGGATCGCCAATACCGGGTAAACGACGCGCTGACCGCACTGGAGCGCAAGCTGCAGCATTCCCCGATCGTCCGGGTGCACCGCGCGTATCTGGTCAATCTGGACAACGTCATCGAGATTCAGCCCTGGTTTAACTCGACCTGTACGCTGATCGTGCGCAGCGGCAATTCGATTCCCGTTAGCCGGACGTTTATGAAAGAGATCAAGCAGCTTCTGAACTTTTGAATATCAGGCTCTCCACGTTAAATCGTGTTGCGTCGAACGTACACTCTGAGCGATGCCGTTCAAATGCCGGATCATGCATTTCAACCAGTCATCTGTGCAACTCGCCTTCCCTCTCCTGCAACTTAACCTGAAAACGGCCATCGCGCGTTTTCAAGTTTTATAATCGGGTTACAAACGAGAGAAGGGGTGCAGCACGACAATGAATGCGATTACAATCGTCATTGGCTCGATCTGTATACTGATGATTGCGTACCGGTTGTATGGAACGTTTATGGCGGCCAAGGTGCTGAAGCTAAACGACGCCAATCAGACGCCGGCTCATGCGATGAACGACGGAAAAGATTATGTCCCTACGAACAAATGGGTGACGTTCGGTCACCATTTTGCTGCGATTGCCGCGGCGGGACCGCTCGTCGGCCCGATATTGGCGGCGCAGTTCGGCTACTTGCCGGGACTGCTCTGGCTGCTGATCGGAGCGGTGATCGGCGGCGCCGTCCACGATATGGTCGTCTTGTTTGCCTCGATGCGCAAGCAGGGCAAATCGCTTTCCGAAGTGGCCAAAGATGAGCTCGGGCCGGTTGCCGGATTTTGCACCGGACTGGCGATGCTGTTCATCATCACGATAACGATGGCGGGATTGTCCATGGTCGTGCTGCACGCCTTGGAGAACAACCCGTGGGGGACGTTCGCGGTAGCGATTACGATTCCGATCGCGATGGGCGTCGGGCTGCTGTACAAAAAGACGGGCAACCTGAAGGTCGCTTCCACGCTCGGCTTCATCCTGCTTATGGTCGGCGTATTCGCAGGTCCGTCCATTCAAGGTACGGCTCTCGGAGATCTCTTGACGCTCGATTCGAAGACGCTTGGCTACATTTTGCCGATTTATGCATTTTTTGCGGCTGCGCTGCCGGTCTGGCTGCTTCTCGCGCCGCGGGATTACTTGAGCAGCTTTATGAAGATCGGGGTATTCATCGCTCTGATTATCGGCGTATTCATTATTAACCCGTCCATCAACTTCCCGGCGTTCACGGAATTTGTAGGCGGCGGCGGTCCGATCCTCCCCGGTCCGGTCTGGCCGTTTATCTCGATCACGATCGCCTGCGGCGCGATATCCGGCTTCCATGCGTTCGTCGGCTCCGGTACGACGCCGAAGATGATCAACCGCTGGAGCGACATCAAGGTTGTAGGATTCGGCGCGATGCTGGTGGAATGTCTGGTCGGTATTATGGCGCTGATCGCGGCGACGGCTCTGCAGCCGGCCGACTATTTTGCGATCAACTCGACGCCCAAAGTATTCGCGACGCTCGGTATGGATGTCGTCCATCTGCCAGAGCTGGCTGAGAAAATCGGGCTGAACCTCGAAGGCCGGACGGGGGGAGCGGTTACCCTGGCGGTCGGCATGACGTACATTTTCACGAAAATCCCTTGGTTCAGTCATTTGTCATCGTATTTCTTCCAGTTCGTCATTATGTTCGAAGCGGTGTTCATCCTGACGGCGATCGATGCCGGAACCCGCGTGGCGCGTTACTTGATCCAGGACTTCTTCGGCGAAGTATACAAGCCGCTGAAGCGGGTCGATTGGGTGCCTGGCGCGATATTCGCAAGCGCGCTTGCCTGCTTCATGTGGGGTTACCTGCTTACGTCGGGCGATATCGGTTCGGTATGGGCGCTGTTCGGCGTATCGAATCAGCTGATGGCTTCGATCGGGCTGATCGTCGGGGCGACGGTCATTCTGAAAATTGCGGACAAACGCTGGTATATGCTGACCTGTCTCATCCCGCTCGCCTACTTGTTCGTTACAGTCAACTATGCCGGCTTCTGGATGGTTAAAAACGTCTATCTGAACAAAGCCGTCTCGGGCTATAGCGTTCTGAACGCCTCGCTGTCCGTCATCATGCTCGTGCTGGGCATCATCATTATGATCGCGGCGATCAAAAAATGGATCGAGCTGTGGAACAATCCGCAGGTGAAGCTGCAGGCGAAAGCGGCATAAACGGCCAAACCAAGCGTAATCGGCTGCAGCCGTCGGCTAAAACATGAAAGGCCGTCTCTTGATGACGGAGGTTCGCCTCGCCGTCCGAAGGGACGGCCTTTTTTAATGCGCAGAAACGGAAAAGGCTGCAAGTTGTCCGCAAGGCTGACGCAGACTCTCCCGAAACGTTAAGATTTCATAGAGGTATTGTCCGCGGCAGGAGGCGAAGATAGAATAGGGAGAGGTTCTGGCTGCCCGATCATTGATTGTGCGTAAACGGCCGCGGCGGATCTAGCATAATAATCGGCGCAAGTTGACAAGAGGGCGGGGATGGATTGACCAGTTTTTTCAAATCCGATAAACAATCAAAACCGATATCGTTCCAGAGCAAGCTGCTGTGGTCTTACATCCTGATCTTGACCGTGCCCGTCTTGTCGGCGCTGTTGCTGTACGGGGTCAATTTGTATTACCAGACACGGAGCAATTACGAAAACGTGCTGCGTCAGCTGAACAGCCGGACTAACGTTATCCTGAGCGATTTTGTATCGACCGTGTCGAGAAATACGTTTTTTTATTTAACCGATACGAAGCTGCAAGCGATTATGAATAAAAACGAATCACAGACCGGCAAAGAATATTTGGACGATTATTTGTACGTCCAGCACGCGATGGATCAATTCGTGCTTATGAACGGAAACATTTCGGCGATTACGCTGCTTGCTCCGAACGGTATGATTTACAACAGCACAAACGCAAGAGTGCCGGATATCGGTCAGGTCAGTGCGCTGTTTGGCGACAGGGAGACCGTCGGCGGCAAAATTCTGGTATCGGCTCCTTACAAGAGCAGCACCGTAAAAAACGAAGATCAGTTCGTATCCGCGCTCCGAACGTTGACCGATCTGAATGCCGACCGCAAATCGAACAGCTTCATTAAGGTCGACATCAATTTCAAGTCGATCATCAATATTTTGGGGAGCGCTTCCGATCGAAGCTCAAGCCGCTTTTACGAACCGGGAACGATCGTCGTCGCGGGCGATCAGGTGATTTACCACTCGCATGAAGCGGGGGACAACCGGGACTACCGGCAGATGACTGGTATCGCCGCTTTGCTGGAGCGTGACGCGAACTCTGCGGGGATCTCGATGAAAGCCGATCTAGGCAGAGGGGAGCAGCGGTATATGTTCAGCATGGTCGTGAACGAACAGACGAATTGGAAAATTATTCAGTACATTCCGGCTCAAGTTATCGACCGGTCGTTTTTGGTAAACACGGGTAATTATATGCTGCTCAGTCTTGCATGTCTGCTGGCCGCTTTTCTGCTGAGCGTCTGGATGACCAAACGGTTTATTCGCCCGATCAACAAGCTGAACCGGGCAATCAAGCTCGTCGATTCCGACAACTGGGATTTGGTAACGCTCGAGACGAAACGCAATGACGAGATCGGACGGCTGATCGGCAGCTACAAGGATATGATCGCCCGCCTGAAGGAAAGCCGGGAGAAGGAGCTGCTGTCCGGACAGCTGCAGAAGCGGGCCGAGCTGAATATGATGCAGGCGCAGATCAATCCGCATTTTTTGTACAATACGTTAAACACGATTCATTCCATTGCGGAGCTTCAAGGCTCGGAGGAAATCGCAGCCGTATCGAGGAGCCTGTCGAGCATGTACCGGTACAATATTAAAGCGGGCGATAGGGTGGAGATCGGACAGGAGCTGGAACAGATCCGCAACTACATAACGATTCAGCAGATCCGGTTTTTCGGAAAATTCGAGGTCCGCTATTCGATTTCGGAGGAGTTGTACCCGTATAAGATACTCAAATTTCTGCTCCAGCCGCTGGTGGAAAACTCGTTTTACCATGGTCTTGAGCCAAAAGGGGGAAGAGGCCTGCTCATGCTGTCCATGGAGCTGAAGGGGCAGTTCGTCGAGATCCGGATCGAGGACGATGGTGTCGGGATGGATAACGACAAGCTGGAGGAACTGAACGGCATGTTCGCCGAGCCCGGGGCGCCGCAGACCGACAATCCGAGTCCGCACTTGGGGCTGCAAAATATACATGGGAGAATTAAACACTACTACGGACCGGAATATTGGATCAGGGCGTCGCAGCGGCCTGAGGGAGGCACCTGCATCGAGATGGCGATTCCCGCTGTGAAAGGAGATGGCATGCGATGAACATCATGGTCGTCGATGACGAATATTTTGCCCGCAAGGCGCTTGTGCAAACGATACGAAACTGGAATCCCGAGGCGGAAGTAATGGAAGCGGAGGACGGCTTGCAGGCATGGAGCCTGTTGAGCGAGCGTCCAGCCGATCTCGTGCTGTCCGATATCCGAATGCCGCTGCTGGACGGAATCGAGCTGGCTGCACGCTTGTATCTCAGCTATCCGGATACGATCAATGTCATTATAAGCGGGTTCGATGATTTTAATTATGCGCAGCAGGCCATCCGGTACAAGGTGGAGCGATATTTGCTAAAGCCGGTCGACAAGGCGGAACTGTTGGAATTGCTCGAGCAAATTAGGGATAAAGCGCTTACCCTTTCGGAGAAAAGGCTGGAAAGTCAATTTGCCTCCTGCTTGTACGATAACGAAGACCCGCCGGCGGACTTGTCCGGAAGTTATGCGCTTGCGGTCGTTCGATTCGAAGCTGGCGAGCGGGATTGCATCAAACGGCTGCTGATCGGGAAACTTCGCGAAAGCGGCATTCGGGCGGTCGCGACCCACTCGAGACGTTACGGGAATCTGATCGTGCTTCACCTGAAAATTCCGTCATCGCCAGACGGCGGCCGGGAGGACGCAGGAGTCAGTCTGCTCGCCGGTCCGGTTCGCCGCCTTTCTGACCAGGCCGGAGTCAGGATTGATGTCGGTTTAAGCCGGTGCCGGGACGACCCCGGCGAGCTTGGATCGGCGTACCGGGAAGCCAGGGAGGCGCTGCTGCACCGGTTTGTGTGCGACAGGAGACTTGTCGTATACGCTCCCCAGGAGCCAGCGGCAGTAAGCGGCTTCAGTCATACCGAGCTGGACGAGTGGCAGTCCTCCTTATACCGCAAAGCCTGCAGAGGCGCCGGCGATGAGGCCGGCAAGCTGGTCCGCCAGACAATCCGGCAAATCGTAGACCGCGAACTTCCTCCCCGGCTGTTGCTGGAAATTGCGGACCGGACGACCCGCGTCGTCAATCTGCTGAACGAACTCGCAAACGGCAACGGTGAGCCGACCGATTCGTTCATGGACACTCCCGATTGGCACGGATTCGGCAGTGCCGGCGAAGCGGCGGATCTGCTCGGCGACTCGGTGGAAAAGGCGGCGGCCAAATGGAAGCTGTCGATGACGAAAAACGATATGGGCGATCGGCTGATCGGTTATGTCGAGCAGCATTACCGGGACGATATCGTGCTGGAGCAGATCGCAAAAAACGTATTTTTTACCGATCCGACTTATTTGAGCCGAATATTCAAGAAAAAAACCGGAGTCCGCTTCTCACAGTATGTATTGTCGCTTCGCATGAGCAAGGCGAAGGCGATGCTGGAAAGCGACGGTTCGCTTCCGGTATCCGAAGTGGCGTCTTCGGTAGGCTTCAACGATTACTCCTACTTCATCCAGATGTACAAGAAGGTGTACGGCGAGACGCCGGGGCAAACGAGAAAGCAGCCTGTGACGTAAGGGGAGGCATTCGAGCTTCGAGCAAGGAAAGGAGAGATTCCTTACCAAGAAAAACTACAGCTAAATCGCGGTCGTTCACCCGTGCTTTACATCGAATAGTCGTTTTTCTTAACGCTAAGGAATCCCAACGGTTCCCGGGAATAACAAGGGAAAGGAGAGATTCCTTACCAAGAAAAACTACAGCTAAATCGCGGTCGTTCATCCGTGCTTTACATCGAATAGTCGTTTTTCTTATATTCACCCAGTCACTTCTATCCTATTGGCCCATAACGCATTACTCTATACTGAACTTGTCAGACGAACATGAGGAGGAAGGGGTCAAAGGTAATGAAAACATCGCATCAGAAGTGGACGGCAGCCGCACTCGCTTCTCTGCTCGCCGTCGTTACGGGCTGCTCGGGCAGCAGCGGCAGCGGCGAACAGGAGGGAGCTACCAAGTCGGGAGGGTCCGAGAAGGTCAAGCTTGAGTTTTTCCAAATGAAAGCGGATGCCGTCGATATCGACAATCAGCTGATCAAGACGTTTCAGGAGAAATATCCGAACATCACCGTCGAACAAAACAACGTTCCGAATCCGGAGAACGTTTGGACGATGCGCGTGTCTACGAACGACGCACCGCAGGTGTTTACCCATTACCCGCATAACGCGGTCTTTCAGCAAATGTCCAAGGAAGGCAACGTCGTGGATTTGACCAACGATCCGCTGCTTGCCAACGTTCAGCCCGCGATCGTCGAGCTCAGCAAAATCGACGGGAAAAACTATGTAGTTCCCGTAGCGCTGGCAACGCTTGGCGTATATTACAACACGAAAGTATTTAACGATCTCGGTTTGAAAATTCCACAAACGTACGACGAACTGATCAAAACGGCGGAAACGATCAAAGCCGCCGGCATTACGCCTTTTTATTTCCATGACAAGGACTGGAACGGCATCCGGCAGGAGGTCGTCTTCAAAATGGGTCTGATGCTGCCGAACATCGAGTCGTCTCTGGACGATGTTATGAAGGGCAAAGCGCATATTACTGACCGCGCGGATATGAAGCCGTTCGCCCAAAAGCTGTACGAAATGCGGAAGTATTCGCAAAAAGATGCGCTCGGTACCGGATACGACGACGCGCTTCGCGAATTCGCCAACGGTAAGTCGGCGATGTGGTTTACCGGCATTTGGGCCATCAAGTCCATCAAGCAGGCGAACCCGAACCTCGAATTTGCGATGTTCCCGATGCCGCCGGAGAAAGCGGAAAACGCCAAAACGCAAGTGTCCGTCGACACCGCGATCGGCCTGCCGGCCAACGGCAAGCATAAGGAAGAGGCGAGGAAATTCGTCGAATTTATGGTGTCCAAGGAATCGGTGCAGCGTTACGTCGACTTCGGAGGTTACCCGGCGGCGATCAAAGGCGTTAATAACGGCGTGAAGGAATTGACGACTTTGAACAGCCTGATCGAGGCGGGCAAAGTGTATCCGACGATCGAACGTTTATGGCCGGCGGGAGTGAACGCAGACGTCGGCAAGGCTACCCAGGAGCTGTTCGCGACGGGAGACATCGACGCGTATTTGCAAAAGCTGGATTCGATTTTCTATAACAAGCTGAATAAGAAGTAAACGGCGCTACAACAGCCGTTGTTAAGGCCCCCTCGAGCCTTCGGAAGCCGGGTTGCCGGTCCGTGTCCGCAGCTGGAGGGGGTTTGTTGTGCCCGTTGGACTATATCAATATCCGGAGGTGGATGATGGAGGCGATTCGTTCGACCGGGACCAAGGCCCGGAGGAAGAAGCCCTTTGCCGGAATGAAGGCGGGATCAATCTTTTTTCTGCTCACCGTTCCGGCACTTGTCCTGTATGTGCTGTTTTTCGTTTTCCCGGTAGGAATGGGGATTTACTACAGCTTGACCGATTGGAACGGCTTTTCCAAAACGTACCGGTTTATCGGACTGAGCAACTATATCGAGCTGCTCCGTGACAGCCGGTTCCTCCATTCCTTGAAATTTACGTTTGTGTACACGGGACTCGTTGTCGTCCTGAAGCTTGGCGTTGCGCTTGCTCTGGCGCTTTTGCTGACAGGGCCGCTGAAGCTGCGCGGCTTGTTCCGGTCGATATTCTTTTTTCCGGCCGTCTTGAGCATGATTACGGTCGGTCTTATTTTCAACCAGATTTTTTTCTCCGTGCTGCCGCCGATCGGCGAGTCGCTAGGCTTGGAATGGCTGTCCAAGAACATATTGGGGAGCAAGGATACGGCGATATTCGGGATCGTGCTGACCAACGTCTGGCAGGGCTTTGCCGTTCCGATGGTTATTTTTATCGCCGGTCTGGCCAGCGTGCCGAAAGATTTGCGGGAGGCGGCCACCATTGACGGAGCTTCGCCGGTGCAGCGTTTCTTCTCGGTTACACTGCCGTTTCTGATCCCGATGCTTAATGTGAATCTGGTGCTGGCGATAAAGGGCGGGCTTACCGTATTCGATACGATCGTCGCGATGACGGACGGAGGCCCGGCGCAGGCGACCGAGTCGATCGGGTTTCTGATCTACAAGCACGGACTCAGCGAAATGAAGTTCGGTTACGGAACGGCCGAAGCGATCTATGTCTTTTTGCTGATCGCGCTGATTTCTTTTGTCCAATTCAAGTTTTTGAACCGGAAGGAGGCAGGTCAGCAATGAAGAAGGGAGCGCTTCGTTTTTTGCGGTATGCGGTGCTGTCGGTCGGTTCGCTTTTTATTATGTTTCCGATGTATTTGACGATCGTCATTGCGATGAAGACGCAGGCCGAGTCGACCGCCAGCTTTTTCTCGCTGCCTTCCGGCTTTTACTTGGGGAATTTCCGGCAAGTGATTCAGAAGGCGAATTTCAGCACTTATTTGCAAAACTCGGTATCGATCACTGCGATTTCGGTGCTGCTGATGCTGCTGCTGATTCCGATGCTGTCATACGCCATCTCGCGCAATATGAACAAGACGTACTACAAAGCGTTGTACTTTCTTATATTGTCCGGAATATTCGTTCCGTTTCAGGCTGTCATGCTGCCGATCTACCGGCATATGAGCAATTTGCAGCTGCTGGATCAGACCGGCCTCATCCTGATGTACGTGACGCTTTCGTTTGCACAGGGGATGTTTTTGTGCGTCGGATTTTTGAAAAACGTTCCGATCGAACTCGACCAGGCGTCCAAAATTGACGGCTGCGGCGTGTGGCAAACGTTCGTGCGGATCGTATACCCGATGATGCTGCCGATTGTCGCTACCGTACTGATTCTGAACAGCCTGTGGATATGGAACGATTTCCAGCTCCCGCTCATTATGCTGAACCGGCACCCGGATTTCTGGACGCTGCCGCTGTTCATCTACAATTTCAAAAGCGAATACAGCTTCGACTACAATTTGGCGTTCGCCGGATTTTTCCTGACCATGCTGCCGATCCTCGTGCTGTACGGATTTACGCAGCGGTACATTATCGGAGGTCTGGCGGAAGGAGCACTGAAATAAACGTCGGCACTCGAGCCATTATGTGTAGGAACATGAAAACGACCCGCGGCCAAGCGATTGGCCGAACCGGGTCGTTTTTATTTATTAGATGAGCTCGACCACGACCATCTGGTGGCAGTCCAGCTTGGGCACAGTGTACGTAATGACGCCGTCCTGCTCGGAATACGGCAGCGGCTCCATTTGCGGAGCCAGGTAAACGGTCTTCACCGGGCGTTCTGTTCGCAGCGAACAGGAGATGTCGTACAACGGCACGATATCTTCGATTATTTCGATTTTCTCCCCGCGTCTCACCGGCGTTGCGTACAGCAGATGATGAACGAGTCGGTTATGCCCGTCCTGACGCTGTACGGTCGTTACGCCTTGAGCCGGAAGCGTAGTCGTCAAAGTAGGCCTCTCCCCAAGCAGACGGCTTAATGCCGCCGACACGGTGTCGCGTAAAAACAGGCTGCCCTTGGCCGCATAATCCTCGAATACGTCCCAGGCGATATAGATGCCGGCCGATCCTTCCGTCATGCCGGGTCCGCCGCTTTGCTTGCTGTTCGGCGTATGCTGGTGCGAGCAGAAGGCGAAGGCGTCGCGGTTGAAATACGGATTGTGGCGCTCTCCCAGCACGGTGCCCCCGCCTGCCGCCGCGATCTGCTGGCCTTCGCTGTACATGACGTAAGCGGTGCCTTCGGGTGCGGCCGATCCGCCTGGAAGCGCCAACTGCGGCAACCAGTAGTCGGGCCGGTACGGGGCCGTGCCGATCCAGCTGGCGCCGAGATCGATCGCGAAGCCTCCGCCGTCCTCGCGCAGTCCCGAACGGCCGGTAGCGAGCACGCGTCCGCCCTGCTTCACGTAATCGAGCAATTTTGCCTCCAGCGACGCGTTCAGCCGGATCCGATCCGGAAGGATGAGGACGGGGTAACCGTTCCAGTCCGACTCGGGGTCAACGACGTCGAACAGCCAGTTTCCTTCGAGCAGCATCCGTACTGCTCCTTGGTCGGCCTTCGGGCACCGGCCCTCGCCTTCCGCTTTGCAGTCGGCCGCCTCGGTCGTCAGCAGCGCGATGTCCGCCACGTTGGAGACGGCTTCGCACCAGGCTTCCTTCGCCTCCACCTCCCGGTAGGCGGCTCCGATCAGCCGGTACGTCGCTTCATCCATGAGACCGTCCGGATGGAGCTGGTCGCCGATCGAGCAGCGCGCGCCGTTCGCCAGGCTGAGCGCCGTCTCGTAGCGAAGTGCATTCGGATGTTTGTAGCCGCCGAATTCGCCCCAGGTCGTATGGAATTTCCCGGTCATGCCGAGATAAGGCATCCCGAGTCCTTGAACATATCGGGCCGACAGCGGGAAGTGGTCGTATCCCCAACCGCCCGTCGGCAGCGATTCCAGCTCCAGGTGGGTATTGCGCTTCGCCAGATCGCGTCTGCCTTGCGGGATATGTCCGCCGTTGTGGAACACCGGCATGCCGGGTTTATGCTTTTGCGCCGCCTCATTGGTCCGTTCCGTATAGCGGGCATACGTTTCTTCCCAGATCGGCATCATATCCGGCTTCACCCGGGGATCGACGCCCCGTTCGCGGGCGGTCCGGATACAGGAGTGGCAATAACATTCCTTCACGCCGACGATGTCGAGGAAGATACCGTCCGCGTCGTAGTTCCGGACCACTTCTTCGATCTGCTCGACCAGCACATCGAGGTACGGGCTGTTCATGCACAGCGTATGGTAGCCCGGCGACAGAAAGTCGGGCGCCCAGTTTGTCTGCTCGTTGCGTCTGCGGGACAGCCATTCCGGCCGCTCGCGAGCCGTCTTCTCGTCGAGTCCTGCCGATAAATAAACGGGTGTTTTTACCCCGATTTCATGGGCGGCTTCGATCTGCGCGCCGAGCAAGTCGAACGACAGCTGCGGATGCATCCGGTTCGCCTTGGATGGATGATAGGCCCAGCCGTGATGACATTTGGAGAACACGGTGATCGAATCGACATGGCCGAGCTTCAGCATGTCCTGGAACTGCTGTTTCGAGAAGCGGGCGCCGATGCCGGCAATCGCTTCGGACGTATGGAAATCGAGATGCACCTGACGAAATCTCATGTGGACAACCCTCCTGGGCGTAATCGGAGTTAGGATCGTTCTGTTGTGCGTCTAAGGTGAAAGCAAGCCTGCCGGACAGCCCCGTATGAGAGCGATACCTGTCCGAACGGCCGCCGGATGCGATCGTACCCCTGCTGGTACCAGTGTACCTCCGATCCGGGACGTGAAACAGGGACACAACCGACCAAAACTAGCACAATTTCGACTTCCGCAGCCGGCCCGGATCAGGTACGATAGAGCTATCGGCTGTGGACGGACGAGCGATTGCCCGCAGTCTAAAGTTCCGGATAAGGAGAGTCGGACGTATGGAGTGTCTGGAGTGGAGCGTGTCGCCGCTGCCCCAGCTCGTGACCGTGGGACATGCGGTATGGCGGCCCGGGATGCGGCATTTCTCGCGGCAATTCGGGCTGTATGACGTGTTGTTTGTGAAAACCGGCTGCTTGTATATGGCCGAGGAAGGGACGGAATATGTGATCGGCGCGGGGCAGATGCTGATGCTGGAGCCGGGGCGCATGCATGTCGGGTACCGGGAATGCGAAGAGGATACGGAGCTGTTCTGGCTTCATATTCAGCATGAATCTGCACAAAATCGCTTGCCCGCCTCCGACATCCCCTGGTCGCTTGTGCTGCGCAAAGGAACGGATCTCGATCCGGCTCCTCCGAGCCGGCCGATCTATATGCCCAAGTACGGAGCGCTGGAGATGGAGGAAGTATGGGCGATCTTATCCGAGATGGACCGGCTGCACAACCGGCTGAATGTGGATACCGTGCTGCAGCTTCAACTGCACTATGTCCGCCTGCTGGCCAAGCTGCAGGAACTGATCCGCTCCTCCGGCTCGGAGAGCCGTTCCGGCAAGCTGGCTGCAGCGGTGGCGGCTTTCCTGAGACGGTATGAGGACGTCCCGTACGAGGCATCGCAGCTGGCGCGCGAGTTTCACTACAACCCGGATTACATCACGCGTTGTTTGAAGCGCCACACCGGCATGAGCCCGCTCGAATATTTGCGCCATATCCGAATCGGCAAAGCTTGCAGGCTGCTGGAGCAGCGGGCGGAGCTGACGGTGAAGCAGATCGCCGAAGCGGTCTGCATGCCCGATCCGAACTATTTTTGCCGGATGTTTCGCAAAGAGACCGGGATGTCGCCGGCCGCGTATCGGAAAAAACGGTTGGGTTACAGCTGACCTTTTATTTGCGATTCGCATGGTAAATATGTCCAATTGTCCGTCGGGCCTCCCGGCGGTTCTTGATGTTGGAAAAGTGCATAGGACGATTTGAAAAATGCATGGGTTGCCGCCGGGAGCGGATGTATAGTGGGGAGGAGCGTGACGATAGCGGACAGAGAGGGGGCTGCGTGGAAACGATGGCAGCGGATTTTAGCAAACTGTACTATTACAAGCCGGATCACGGAGAGGCGATGCCCGAGACGGTAACCGCCGATTTATGCGTGTACGGAGCGACGCCCGCAGGGATAACGGCGGCGGTGCAGGCTTCGCGAATGGGGCTTGCAGTCGTCATCGCCGAGGCCGGTGACCGATTGGGCGGAGTGACCGCCAGCGGACTGGGCAAGACCGATTTCGGCATCAAGCGGACGATCGGCGGACTCGCCCGGCAGTTTTACCGGGAAATCGGCCGGAAGTATGGCGGCGAGGAGGAAGACGGAGCGGCTTTTCTTCTGGAGCCCAGCGCCGCAGAGGAGATTTTCGGGCGATGGGTGGACGAGGCCGGGGTGCGCGTCATGTACCGGCAGCATCTGCAGCAGGTCATGAAGGTGGCGGACCGGATAACGGGGCTTCGCATGGAGAACGGCAGCGTCATCCGTGCGGCCATGTTCATCGACGCCACGTATGAAGGCGATCTGATGGCAAGGGCGGGCGTATCGTATACGATCGGCCGGGAGGCGAACGCTGTCTACAAGGAGTCATTAAACGGCATCCAGTTCGGCTCGCCGAACCACCGGTTTAATGCGTGGATCGATCCGTATGCCGTTCCGGGCAAGCCGGACAGCGGTCTGCTGCCGGGTGTGTCCGACGAAGCTCCGGGCGTTCAGGGGCAAGGGGATCGTTCCGTTCAAGCCTACAACTTCCGCATCTGTCTGACGAACGTGCCGGACAATCGGCTTCCGTTCCCGGAGCCGCCGGGCTACGATCCGGACCGATTCGAGCTGCTCCGGCGTTATTTACAGGCTGGCGTATGGGAGGCGATGCAGCTCAATCTGATGCTGCAGAACGGCAAAACCGACCTGAACAACCGGGGAGCGGTGAGTACGGACCATATCGGGGCCAACCACGGATGGCCCGGCGGGGATTACGCGGCGAGGGAGATCATCTTCCAGGATCATGTCCGGTACAATATGGGAATGCTGTATTACTTAAGCTACGACGAGCGAGTTTCCGCGGAGATCCGCCAGGAAATGAGCCAGTGGGGGCTTCCGGCCGACGAATTCACCGGGACGGCGAACTGGCCGCATCAGCTCTATATCCGCGAAGGCAGACGGATGGTATCGGATCTCGTCATTACCGAGAATCATTGCCGCCATTATGTAAGCGAGCCGGACTCGATCGGGATCGCTTCCTACAAGATGGACTCGCACAACTGCCGCCGGATCGTGCTGGACGGCTGCTGCGTGAACGAAGGCAACGTCGAGACCCCGACCGCCGGTCCTTATCCGATCCCGTATCGGGCGATCGTACCCAGAGGCGACGAATGCACGAATCTGCTCGTGCCGGTATGTTTGTCCGCCTCCCATATCGCTTACGGATCGCTACGCCTGGAGCCGGTGTTCCTGATCCTCGGCCAGTCGGCCGCAGCGGCGGCGGTACTGGCGCTCGAGAAAGGAACAAGCGTACAAGAGGTCGAGTACGGGGCCCTTCGCGACCGGCTGATCGCGGACGGACAGCTGCTGCATCCGTAGCGAGGGCACGAGCGGGCGGCGGAGATTCAGGGATAGCGCGGGGCGTGCCGCTTCCGGTATTCCGACGGATTCGTGCCGGTCTCCTTCGTGAAGATGCGGCTGAAGTAAAAACCGTTGTCGTAGCCGCACAGCTGGGCGATATGATCGATCGTGTAGTCGGATTGGCAGAGCAGTCTCTTCGCCTTCTCGATGCGGCACTCCGTTACGTAGCGGGAAGGCGTCACTCCGAAGCAACTGCGGAACCGGCGGGCGAAATGGACCGGATGCAGATGAAACCGGGAGGCGGCGTCGGCGATCGAGCTTTCCTTGTCCAAATGGAGCTCCAGCCATTCCTTCGCTTCCAGCATCAGTTTGTCCCGGATGCCGCTAATGCGGGACAGCCGGTTCGATTCGCGCTCGATCTGAAGCCACAGGTCGTTCACCAGATGGTTTTTCCACGCCCTCTCGGGCTCGCTTAACCGTCCTGCCGCTTCCTGGAGGCAGGAATAATTGCTCCGCAGCCGATCCGAATCGCCGATGGTCACCTTGTAGGCGAACAAGTCGTGCAGCCGGTCCTGCAATTCGAGATGCCGATTGGCGTTCGGCGCGGTCCAATTGCATTTGATATAATGAAACGTCAGTGGTGTAAGCGTTTTCCGATGGAAATCGAGATAGGGCGGGCAAACGACAATGTCGCCTGTACCCGCTTCGCCGCGGGCGCCCTGAATCCGGTATTCGAACCGGCCGTGCTCGACGGCCATTAACGTCCAGGCGGGGTTGGCGGCGCAGCGCAGCATGAATTCGCGCTTGTCTTTTAAATATTGGTGATCGCTGAGGGTAACCGCATATTCCATCCATGGTACCTCCATTCGACGCGTTGCTGGTAGTCTCCAGTATACAGACAGAGGAAAGCAGCGGGCAAGATGATTCCTAAGCGGCCGAGAATGCTGCTGGGCCTGCGATGATGATGACAAGGGGGGAACGAAAATGAAGACTTGGTACCGAACATGGGGAGTGGCCGTGATGGCCGCCGCTTTGACGCTGTCCGCCTGCGGTCAGACGGACAACAAGCCGGAGCAGCCTGCGGCGAAGGAAGAACCGGTCACGCTGAATTTTTTCTATAACGGGTTCTCGGAAAGCTTGACCAACCAGTTGAAGGCCAAAATCGAGCAAAAATATCCCCATATCACGATTCATATGATTCTTCACGGCACCGGGACAACGATCGACGACACGATCGCCGCTGGCACAAAGCTTGATTTGGCAGCGTTTACAATGGGGCAGCTGTTTAAAGTGATGGAGCTGAAGCTCGTCTCCGATATGTCGGACCTGGTGAGCAAGCACGGCTTCGATCTGAACCGGCTCGCTCCGGGCGTACTGGATGCGGTGAAGGGCTATTCCGAGAAAGGCGAAATTCTCGTCATGCCGTACGAGCTGAACAACAGCGTGCTTCTGTACAACAAGAGCATCTTCGACAAGTTCGGCGTCGCGTATCCGAAGGACGGCGTTACTTGGGATGAAGTGACCGAGCTGATCCGCAAAACGTCGCGGACGGAGAACGGGGTGGCGTACAAAGGATTCAGCTACAGCGGCGCGAACCCTGTCTACAAAAACCAGTTCGGCCTGCCGTTCGTCGATCCGCAGACGAACAAATCGGCGCTGTCGCACGACGGCTGGCAAAAATGGCTGGGCGCGATGACCTCGTTTTATAAAATCCCGAACAACTCGCTCGAGGGGAACGCCGACAACGCGTTCTTCAAAAACAAAACGATGGCGATGCGCACCGGTCCGAACCCGCTCGATCTGCTGCCCGCCGCTATCGAATCGGGTCTCGATTGGGATGCGGCGACGATGCCGAAGTTTCCGGCTAACGAGAGCAGCGGCTCCCAGTTGAACGCGCCGTTCTATTTGATCCCGCCGGCGAGCCCGCACCGGGACGAAGCATTTCAAGTAATCGCCTACCTGATGTCCGACGAGATGCAGACGTGGAACGCCCGTCAGGGGCGGGTGCCGATCGTCAAGAGCGAAAGCGTCGTTCAGCAGTTCGGAGCCGATCTGCCGTTCCTGCAAGGCAAAAACTATACGAACGCGGTATTTAAGGAAGTGATCGCCAAGCCGGTCCGCGTCACAAGATACGACGGTATCGTCCGAACCGAGCTGGCCGCGGCTTTGGCGGAAGTCGCCCAGAAAGGAACGGACGTCAACACCGCCTTGCGCAGCGCCGAGGAGCGGGCGAACAAACTAATCGCCGAGCAGATGAAGTAAGACCGTTAAGTGTGAAGTGCTGCGCAGAAATGGCAGGGTGAGAAGCGAAGATGTGCTCATTCGGGCCGCTAGGAATAGCGCACTGCAGCCGTAGCGCTTCCATCGGGGGAGCTTAACTGGTGCATCCCTTCTTCATGGGGAGCAAGAGTCGGATAAGAGTGGTTTTGGTACTGGCGGAAAAGGTGGAGGGGTTAACCGAGCAAATCGCAGAGGAAGGCTCCAGCAAAGAGCGGAAGGAGCTGCGCAAACAGCGCAGTGCTTTCAAGAAGCCGCTAAAGCTGATTCAAGAGGGCTTTCTTCCTCGGTTAGCTCTATGCCGCACAGAAAGCCCTTTTTGGTACTGAAATGTTCGCATAATACAGGTAATTATTCCAGAATTTATTTTAGTTTGGCTTAGTGCCAGAGCAGCTCCAACTCATTTAAATCGCCTTCAATTAGTAGGTAAGCTGATCGTTTTTTTGGGTTCATCATCAAAAACCCAAGGCTTGCGTATTTCTACAACAAGTCGATCATCGGGGATTTTATTCCGTAGTATTTGTCGATTAACTCCCCGAGATCTTCGATGCAATCATCGATTCAGCTGCCTCCGGCCATGTAGGCCACTCAAGCATGGCAGCACCACGTTCCGGAATGTGCGGCCGCGATGCGAGTGAACTCGTGTCGCGGCTTTTTGCAGGATCGGAAAGGATGACCGCGAAACGACGAATCCGTATTGCACGGAAAGCGGCGGAACCTGGGAAAAAAGTAAGAATAGGCTGGTGAAGTCGCCTTCAATCACAACTTAGATTGGTTGTATGCGGCCGACCGACTGCTGTATGCAGCGCAACACCGCATGTTAGGGAGCCCGCGTTGTGCGCCGGATTCATCAGCCATTCATCATTAGCGGAAACGTGACTTCCGTAATTCCACAAAGTACGTACTTTTCACGCTATAATGGAAGTTCGGTTTCCTTTATTTTGGCTTTTTTAGGGGATAGAGGCGATTCTACTTGAAATAACGGAACAATTTCTTCCGTTAGATGTCTATAACCTGCTGTGAGCAGCAAATAACGGAAGTAAAGCTTCCGGAAGAAGCTTGCAGGGGCTGCATTGGAGGCCGGTCGTTTCCACAAGGTCCCGAATCTGCAGCACGGCTGTGCATGAACGTCCGGAGCGAAGGGAGCTATTATCTCTTGCACACTCACGTAAGGATTTACACATCAAGGACTATCCGCCGCCCGGCACTTTTCCTGGACGTTTATCTTGCACCCGGGATCTGCGGAAAGGAACGGTGATCGCAGGCGTTTGGCCGAACAAGCAGGAATAGGCCTAGTGGAAGCGAATGATGAGGGAAGGAGTCATAACGGAAAAGGGGGAATCATCGATGGGAAAAGTGGCGTTCATTACAGGCACGTCGAGCGGCTTCGGCTTGCTGACGGCCGTCGTTCTCGCCGGGAAAGGGTACAAGGTTGTCGCTACGATGCGGGATTTGTCCAAGCGAGAGGCGCTGCTTCACGAAGCCGCCCGCGCCGGTGTAGACGCGGACGCGCTAATCGAGACGGTGCGTCTTGACGTGACTGACTCCGAGGAGGCGGCGCGCGTCGTCGCCGATGCGATAGCCCGGTACGGGGCTATCGATGTTCTGGTCAACAACGCCGGATTCGCTCTCGGCGGGTTCGTTGAGGAGGTGCCGCTGGAAGACTGGCGGCAGCAGATGGAGACGAACTTCTTCGGGCTGATCGCCTTGACGAAGGCGGTGCTGCCCTCCATGCGGGAGCGCGGGAGCGGCACGATCGTCAACATCGGCAGCGTGAGCGGACGGATTGCGTTTCCGGGGTACGCCCCGTACGCCGCTTCCAAATTCGCCGTCGAAGGGTTCAGCGAAAGTCTGCGCCACGAGATGGCTCCGTTCGGCGTACGGGTTGTTCTCGTCGAGCCCGGCGCCTACCGGACGGCAATATGGGGGAAAGGGATCGCCGCCATCCGGACGAGCGAGGCTTCGCCGTATGCCGGTCCGATGAAGGCGATGATGAGCTACTCGCAGCGGGCGGCAGAGTCCGCTCCCGATCCGCGCGAAGTCGCCGAGCTGGTCGGCCGGATCGCGGACGCCAGATCGCCCCGCCTGCGCTATGCGCTCGGCAGAGGCTCCGCGCTGCTGCTGGCGGCGAAGGCGGTGCTGCCATGGAGCTGGCTCGAAGGCGCAATACGCCGCGCGCTGCGCTAACCGAGCCCAGCGTCCTTATATGATGCGGCGGCTCGTCCGGCGGCCGCTGCCAGCCAGGGAGCCGGACATCCGTCCCTCGGCTCCGTCCTCACACAGGGAATGCCTGCATTCCGGCGAACACGCTTGCCACCGGCGGGCTAAGCATCCCGCCCCCGGCTCATACGTGCCCGCATCCGGCATATACCCTCGGCACCCGCCGGCCCAGCATACATACGACCTCATAGTGGATCGTATCCAGCTTGTCGGCGACTTCGCCGATCGGGATGTACCGCTCCGGCACGCCTGGCGTTCCGCCGAACAGCACCACTTCGTCGCCGATGCCGGCGTTAGACAGCGCGGAGACGTCGAGAATCGTCTGGTCCATGCAGACGCGGCCGACGATCGGGACCCGCACGTTGCCGACGAGTGCGCTGCCGTTGTTGGACAGCCGTCTGGACCAGCCGTCGGCATACCCGATCGGAATCGTCGCGACGGTCATCTCCCGGCCAGCCGTAAACGTCCGTCCGTATCCAACCGACTGTCCGGCGGGAAGGCGCCGCACGTCGGTTATTCTGGTCTTCAGCTGCATCGCCTGCCGCAGCGGATAGTCGTCCTCCGCTCCGGCCACCGGCGGCAGTCCATATAAAGCGACGCCCACCCGGACCATATTGAGATGCATATCCGGATAACGAACCGTCGCCGCGCTGTTGCAGCAATGTTTGACGGGAATGTCGATCCCGTGACCGGACAAATAGCCGGTCCAGTCCAGAAACGTGCGGAACTGCCGCTCGGTGTAAGCCGGGTCCGGGTTGTCGGCGTCGGCGAAGTGGGTAAACACGCCCTCAAGCCGCACCCGGTCCGACGATAACGCCAGCCGCGCCAGCCGCAGGGCGTCTGTTTTGCTTGTTACGCCCAGCCTGGACATGCCGGTGTCCAGCTTCAGGTGTACAACTGCTGTTCCATTCGCCTTCTCTGCAGCGGATATAACCGCCCGGACGGATTCCTCCGTATACACGGTCAAAGCGATTCGATGCCGGACGGCGAGCGGAATAGCGGCAGGCGGCGTGCTTCCCAGCACCAGAATGGGGCAGCCGAGCCCCGCTTCCCTGAGCTCCAGCGCCTCTTCCAGTATGGCGACTCCTAGCGCTTCGGCGCCTGCGGAGAGCGCTGTTTTTGCCGTTTCCACCGCACCGTGTCCATAGCCGTTCGCTTTCACGACGGCCATCAGCCGGCAGCTCTCGGCGATTCTGGTGCGGAACAGCTTCGTATTGCGGGCGACGGCGTCCAGCGACACTTCGGCCCACGTTTCCCTGTAGAAGAGGGGATTCAGTCCGGTTTCATTCATAACTAACGGCACTCCTGACTTTCCGACTTTCGGTCCTCGTTCCAGTATAGTTCGATTGGAGGGTCAGCGCATTATGGGTCGTCTACAAAAACAGGGTTGGTTATTTGTTAACATTCACAAACGGACGCATACGCCCTTGCTTCATTATACGTATCGGCCGGGTTCCGGCAACACCGGATCGGCTGCACGGCATAGAAACAAAGGGGACGCGTTGCGGCAAAAAAGAGGAAATAAGCGGCTCCGTACCGAATAAACTTAGGCAGAAAGGGGGCGGCTCCATGGAGATATGGGCGATCTGGCTAATCATAGCCGGTGTGCTGCTGATTGTGGAAATGCTGACACTTACTTTTTATTTATTATGGTTCGGTCTGGGCGCGTTGGCTGCCGCTGCAGTCGCCTGGCTGTTTCCGGAGTCGTTCGTCGCACAGGCGCTCACGGGCAGCGTGATCGTTATCGTGCTTACGATCTTTACGAAGCCGCTCACCCGGCGGTTTCGCAAGTCGCGCGGATTCAAGGACGCGGTGGACGATCTGGTCGGCAGGCAGGGAATCGTTGTGGAAGATATCGCGGCGGATAAGCCGGGGATCGTCAAGATCGGCGGCGATACGTGGAGCGCTGTAGCGGATGAGTTTGTGGGCAAAGGGGAGACCGTTGTTATCGTGAATCGCGGCAGCGCGGTACTCGAAGTACGCAGATGGGGAGGCTCGGTATAAATGGGTGTGTTGGTTACTATTATTATTTTGGTCCTTGTGATCGTTATTGCGGCGTTATCGATCAAGATCGTACCTCAGCAAAGGGTCGGAGTCGTGGAGCGGTTGGGCAAATTCAACCGGCTGCTGACTCCGGGCGTCAATATTCTCGTTCCGATCATCGACCATGTACGCACATATCACGATCTGCGCATCCAGCAGGCGAACGTGCCACCGCAGACGGTAATTACGAAGGATAACGTACAGGTGCAGATCGATACGATCATCTTCTATCAGGTGACCGGACCCGAACAGGCGACCTACGGCATCTCCGATTATGTGTACGGGGTGCGGAACATTAGTACGGCGACGATGCGGCAGATTATCGGGAAGATGGAGCTGGACGAGACGTTGTCCGGCCGGGAGAAAATCTCATCCGACATTCGTATAGCTCTGGACGAAGCGACGGAAAAATGGGGCGTTCGCATCGAGCGGGTCGAAGTCATCGATATTCAGCCGCCCGTGGACATCCAGGAGGCGATGGATAAGCAGATGAAGGCCGAGCGCAGCAAGCGCGCGATCGTGCTGGAAGCGGAAGCGGCCAAGCAGGATATGATTTTGCGGGCGGAAGGCGACAAGCAGAGCAAGATTCTGAAAGCGGAAGGCGACAAGGAAGCGAGAATCCGGGAAGCGGAAGGGCTGCGGCAAGCTCAGGAACTGGAGTCGCTCGGTCAGGCGAAAGCGATCCAGCACGTCGCAGAGGCCGAAAAGTCGAGGATCGAGATGCTGCGGGCGGCCGGTCTTGACGAGCATGTACTCACCTACCGCTCGCTGGAGACGCTGACAGCCATCTCGAACGGCCCGGCGAACAAAGTATTTATTCCGA
Organism: Paenibacillus sp. GYB004; assembly: GCF_036577605.1. Classification (NCBI taxonomy): domain Bacteria; kingdom Bacillati; phylum Bacillota; class Bacilli; order Caryophanales; family Paenibacillaceae; genus Paenibacillus; species Paenibacillus sp. GYB004. The sequence goes on along the minus strand of NZ_JARBDB010000057.1, from coordinate 205,769 downwards.
CCAGGGCTGTTGAAACCTTGGGCACCATCGGCGCCATTGGCGAAATGCTGGGAGCGGTCAGGAAGGATAAATAACGACCTTGCACGGCAAGCAAGAATAAAGGAATAACCGCTTCCGGTGGCAGCGGTTATTCGTCCGGGCACGAAGCGGTGCGTACGCGTTACCGATTGCTTCCCTGCCGCCTTCCTTCCCGATCGGAACTCCGGCTTGTACGTCCCGCCGGATCACAGAAGCGAAGGAGGTGACAGTTACCAACATTTACCCGCGCGGTATGAACAACCTGCTACGATCCGTACCAACCTGCGGTACAGCAAGAGAAAGGGGGAGTATGATGGAATATGCGCATGGTCACTATAATTACGCCCTTGTGGTCCTTTCGGTCGTTATCGCCGTCGCGGCGTCCTACGGCTCGCTTGACCTGACAGGTCGGGCGAGCAAGCTGCACGAACGCAGCAGGAAATACGCACTCATATCGGTTAGTGCGATTACGCTCGGGCTTGGGATCTGGTCGATGCACTTCGTCGGAATGCTGGCGCTGAAGCTGCCGCAGCCGGTTACGTATCATTTGATGTGGACGCTGTTTTCTTTACTGCTGGCCATCGGCTCATCCTTCCTCGCAATCCTGCTTGTCTGCCGCAGCGAGCTGAGTTTGTTGCGGTTTAGCATGGCCGGTTTGTGTATGGGCGGAGGGATTGCGACCATGCATTATGTCGGGATGGAGGCGATCCGCAGCGGCTGTACGATTCACTATGAGCTGCTGCCGTTCGTGATCTCGATCCTGATCGCGATTGTCGTTTCTTACTGGGCGCTTTATTTGACGTTCCGTCTCCAGAAAAAGGACTCTCCGCCTATCGGCGACAAGGCGAAGACCGGCGGCGCTCTTTTGCTCGGAGGCGCTATATCCGGCATGCATTACACAGGGATGAAAGCGAGCCATTTCATGAGCTACTCGCCGCCCTATCCGGAAGTTTCGCTGTCCGAGTCTTGGCATTTCCTGCAGACGCCGCTCAGCCCCGGTGTGTTATCCGTGTGGATGGGCGTTACCGTGTTTTTTCTGGTCGTCGTCCTGATCGGCGGCGCTTTTATCGATCGCAAGCTGGCGCTGGAGTCGGCCAAGTCCAGCATTTTGCAGTTCGACGCGTTGTATAACAACAATCCGGATCTCGTCTGCACGTTTGATCTGGAAGGGAAGTTTCTCCATGCCAATCAGGCTGCAAAGCGGTTGACCGGGTATACCCAGGAGGAGCTCCGGGGCCGCAGCTATCGTTCGCTCCTGCCACCGGACCGGATTGCCGCCTCGAACCGGCTGTTCGAAATGGTGAAGCAGGGACAGGCGCAGCATTTCGAATCGGTGTTTCTTCATAAGCACGGGCATCTGCTTGATCTGAGCGTTACCGGCATTCCGATGAAGCAGGGCGAGCGGGTGGTCGCCGTCATTGCGATTTTTAAGGATATTACGCAGCACAAGCAAAATGAAGAGCATTACCGCAAATCGGACAAGCTGGGGATGGCGGGACAATTGGCGGCAGGTGTCGCTCACGAGATCCGGAACCCGCTGACTACGATCAAAGGGTTCGTTCAGCTTTTGCGCGGTGGCGCGGTAAAGGAAGAGTTTTATGAGATTATGAGCTCCGAGATTATGCATATCGACCGGATCATTACCGAGTTTCTGCTGCTCGCGAATCATCAGCAATCCGAATACGTCCGGACGAATCCTGAGGAACTGATGGGACAAGTGCTTACGCTCGTGCAAAGCCAGGCGAATATGAACAACGTCGCGATCGAAACGCGATTCGAACCGGAGCTGCCGGAGCTGCTGGTCGACCGGAACAAGCTGAAGCAGGCGTTCGTCAATCTGGTGAAAAATGCGATCGAATCGATGACGATGAGCGGCCGGGGCACCGTTAAAGTGGAAATTAGGAGAAAGGGCGGGACGGACATGCTGTTCCGCATTACCGATGAAGGAATCGGGATTTCTTCGGAGATGAAGGCAAAGCTCGGGGAGCCGTTTTACAGTACGAAGGAGAAAGGAACCGGCCTCGGGCTTATGGTATGCTACAAAATCATTAACGAGCATCAGGGTCATATCGAATATTTCGACGCTCAGGTCCGCGGGACGATCGTCGAGGTGACGCTGCCGGTCCCCGGCGTCGCAGGCGGGGAATGTACTGGAACATCGGGAACGAACGACGTATAATTCGACTATAGACAGGGGAAGCGGCGTATTTCGGAGGAGGGGATGATATTATGCGGATCCGATCATTTAATATGCACACGCTCCAGCGTAATCATACGGGCAAAAGCGGAGGCATCCACCCGTACGGCGAATTGCTCTGCGTGCGCGCGGGACATGCCGTGCTGGAATGGATGGGTACCGAGTATACGGCCTCTTCGCCAAACTTGTTCGTACTGGCGCCGGATACGCCGCACCGGATCATCCGGGTTTCCGAGCCGCTGCGGTTCTGGTACGTCGAGCTCGATATGGAGCCGAACGAGTCTTTCTTTTCGGTGGAGCAAGCTATGCTGTGGAATCGCTTTCAGAAAACGGCGGATTATACGTCCTCCTCGCTTTGGCTGATCGGGCAGACGCTGGAGCATATCTCCTACTCGGCGGATTGTCTCAGGTCGGAGCCTGCGGCCTATGACGAAGAGCTGGTCCGGCTGGATTTGGAGAAAACGATACGGCTGATCCGCAGACAGCTGCAGACGGCCGATACCGCTTCCGGTTATGCCGATACTTCGACGAAAGCGTTCGTCCAGAGGCTGATGCGTCATATGGAGACCAACTATTATGAACCGATCGATATCGAAACGTTATCGAAAAGAGTTCATTTGAACCCGTCTTATGTCATCCGTTCGTTCAAAAGCATAGCCGGGGTTACGCCGATCCAATATTTGCACAAGCTCCGGCTGAATGCAGCGATCAGTTTGCTGTCGCATACGGATATGGCGGTTCACCGGATCGCGGAGGAGACGGGTTTTAACAGCGTTCATTATTTCTCGAGACTGTTTAAGCAAAAGCATGGAATCAGCCCGCAGCAATGGAGGGATGAGCGGCAGGGCAAACGATAGGAGCGGATGATTCGGCCTTGGCCGGATGATCCGCTTTTTTTTGGAGCATGGAGGATTCGGTGTGTTCGCAGACGCAATGTTTTCATCCAACCGGTTAGGGTAGACATAACCGTCTGTCCGGTGGGAGACCGGGCGGATCTGCGCCGAGATCCGGCGACGGAGAGACGGACAATGTCAAAATCGTTCAACGCCGGCAGGCAAGCTTAGACGGTGCATGGAACGGGCGAACGGGCCGCTTTCGCATATCGGACACTATTCTGCAACGACCGGACGCGGATATTTTTATAAGATAGAGTCGTAAGTTGCGTGCTAACGACAAGGGGGATAACCAAATGAAAACGTATCGTCGAGTGGGTAGTGTTGCGGCGCTTCTGGCCGTTATACTGGCGGGCTGTGCCGCCAAGGAATCAACGTCGGGCGGAGAGGCGGGGAAAGAACAACCGAAACCTCCGGAGCCGGTTACGTTGACGTTGTACATGCAATCGGCGTTTCCGATTCAGGATCTGATCGTAGACGCGGTCCAGAAGAAGTACCCGCATATTACGCTCAAGCCGCTGCTGCGGCAAAAGGGCCAGCTTCCGGCCGACCTAGTGGCTGCGGGGGAGTTTCCGGACCTGATCTACAACAGTACGCCCTGGTACGCCGAGTATATCAATCTGAACGTGCTGCAGGATCTGAATTCGCTGGTCAGCTCGAACGGATTTGATCTGAACAAGCTGGACCCGCTGGCGGTCGAGGCGATCAAGCTGTGGGGGACGAAGGGCGAGCTGTACGCGATCCCGATCTACCGCAATTTTGCCGTCGTGTATTACAACAAAGATTTGTTCGACAAATTCGGGGTACCGTATCCGCAAGACGGCATGACCTGGAGTCAGGCGACGGATCTGGCGCGCAAGCTGACCCGGACGGATGGCGGGGTAGAGTACAAAGGACTGGATGCCAGCGACATCACGTCTGCCGTATCGCAGCTGACCACGCCTTTCGTTCAGTCGTCGGGAAAAGCGAATCTGGAGGCGCGCGGGTTTGAGACAGCGCTTAACAATCTGCAGACGATCTACAGCATCCCGGGCAATAAGCGCGGCAATAACATGCAGGATTTCTACAAAGGTACGGTTGCGATGTCGACGTTCTGGAACGTGCTCGCGAACTTTGAGGAGCAGCACTTGAAAGGCGCGGCGCTGAACTGGGATATGGTCTCGATGCCGACCTACGATGAGGCGCCGGGCAAATCGTATCAGGTCGATTCGCACAATATGAGCATATCTTCGCTGAGCAAGCATAAGGAAGCGGCTTTCCAGGTAATCGCTTACCTTACGTCCACCGAGATTCAGCAGGATATTGTCCGGGGCGGCTATGTGTCCGCTTTGGTCGATCCGGCCATGGAGAAAAACTTCGGCGCCAATCTGCAGTCGTTGAAGGGCAAAAACGTGCAGGCGATCTTTAAGCTGAAGTCGGCCCCGCTGTATCAAGTTTCGGTGTACGACTCGCTCGTCCGCGCCGAGCTGACCAAAGCGATGAACGAGGTGCTCGGCGGCTCGAAGGACGTCAATACGGCACTGCGGGATGCGAACGACAGGGCAAACAAAGTGCTGGACGCCGAGCGGAAAAAGTAAGTCGGGATCGTTGGTATGCGGCTGGGGCTGGGAGGAAGGCGTGCCGTTCGCGTTGAAAATCCATGAACCGGGTGTGGCCGCGCCGCTTCGGTGGCGCTCCTCTGCCCCGGCTTGTAGGATCTGGTACTGAAAACGGGATCGCTCGGATGGTTAGTTTCAGATCCAGTGCCGAGGCTCAGTGGTGGCAAAGCCAGAGAGCCGGAGCCAGAGAGCTGGGGAGCCATAGAGTAAGAGAATAAGAGAGCCTGAGCTAAAAGCTAGAGTGCAAGCTAGAGCTAGAGCCAAAAGCCAAAAGCCAAAAGCCAACCCCGGACCCAAACGCCGTACGCTGCACCCGCACCCCGCAACTCAAACCCAAACTCAAACCCAAACTCAGACCTAGGCATTTCCAGTCCCGGATAGGCCGCTTGTCCTGGTCGCCGTTTGGGTTTCAGATTGTCCACGATAAGCGTTCGAACGCCATTTGATGTTCAGCGCGTCACCTTTCCGTAACCTGCATAGTTTGGTAGAATGATAGAATCAGGTTTGTGGTACGGAAGGGGGACGTGCGATTGGCGTTTATTATTCTATATCTGGTAATCATTAATGTCGTCGGTTTTTTTATGTTTGGTTACGACAAGTCGATGGCGGTCCGGAAGCGCCGGCGTGTGCCGGAGAAGCGTTTATTTCTCGTTGCGGCAATTGGCGGGGCGGCTGGAGCGCTGATCGGGATGCGTGCGTTCCGGCATAAGACGAAGCATTTGTCGTTTACGATCGGAGTTCCCGCCCTAATCGCGGTGAATGTGGTCTGCGTCAGTTTGATTATTAAAATGTTCGGCTAACCCCAGCGCAGAGCAGCGAAGACCAAGCTGACAACCGGCACATGCAGCATATGCTGCATGTGAGATATAGTAGATAGCCTTTCGGCGCCGATTACCCGGCGTACCGCAAGCGAACCGAGAAAATCAGCGCGATCAAACCGGACCTGATCATCATTTCCGGCAGACAGCAAACCGCCTACGAAGAGCTCAGCAAAATCGGCACGACGATTTTCCTTGGCGTAGATACAGCGAAATATATGGAATCCTACACGGAAAACTCCAAAATCGTCGGACAAATCTTCGGCAAAGAGCAGCAAGTGGAAACCGAACTGAAAGCAGTCAGCGATTCGATCCAGAAGCTGAACCAAAAAGTGAAAGTAAGCGGCAAAAACGCCTTGATCGTACTCGCCAACGAAGGCTCGATCAGCGCTTACGGCGCGGGTTCCCGCTTCGGCATCCTGCATGATGTCATCGGCTTCGAACCTGTGGACAAAAACATTGAAGTTTCGACGCACGGCAAGCCCGTCTCGTTCGAATATATCGCCGAGAAAAACCCGGACTATCTGTTCGTCATCGACCGTGGAGCGGCTGTCGGCGGAGAACCGGCAGCGAAGAAAACGATCGAAAACGAGCTCGTCAAAAAGACCAAAGCGTTCCAAAACGGCAATATCGTGTACCTCGACCCGAACTACTGGTATTTGTCAGGCGGCGGGTTGATCTCGGTCGCCGAGATGGTGAAGGAAGTCGAGAAAGGCGTCAAGTAACCGGCATAATGGCGCAAGGAAGCGTATGAACGAACAGAGCTGTCCCGTCAGGTCTCATTCATGACCGGGGTGACGGCTCTGTTTTTTGGCTGAACCGATAGGTAGTTAGGTAATGATGTGATACCTCTTTGCCGGTTATGGATGTATAATAACGGTAGCGCTAATAGGTGAGGAGAGATCGGGTTGCAGTTTTTGAACGTGTATGTCAAAAAGTATTGGAAGCTGTTTTGCGTAGCGGTCTTCTTTCTCACGATTGAAGCGCTGTGCGATCTCATGCTGCCTACGCTGATGGCGAGCATTATCGATGTCGGGGTAGCCGAGAGCCGGATGGATTACATCATGCGGATCGGAGGTCTGATGCTGCTTATTACGGCGGTCGGGGCGTTGTCCGCCAGTGCGCGCAATATCATCGCCAGCCGCGTCTCGCAGAAGTTCGGCACCGAGCTGAGGGCCGACTTGTTCCGCAAGATCCAAAGCTTGTCGTTTACAAGCATCGATCAATTTGAAAGGGCTTCCTTGGTTACCCGGCTGACGAACGACGTGACGCAAGTGCAAAACTTCGTGAACGGACTTATGCGTATTTTCGTAAAAGCTCCCTTGCTTTGCATCGGCAGTTTGATTATGGCCGTCCGGCTGAATCCGCACTTGTCGACCGTCCTTGCCGTCGTCGTCCCCGTCGTCGCTTTGCTCGTCGTGTTGAACATGAAGATCGGCTTTCCGCGGTTTATGAAGGTACAGAAGGCGCTGGACAGGGTCAACGGCGTCATCCGCGAATATTTGTCAGGCGTGCGGGTCGTGAAGGCGTTCAACCGGTTCAACTACGAAACGGACAAATTCGACAAGGCGAACGGCGAATACAAAGACCGCTCGGTCCAAGTGATGAGAGCGATGTCCGTGTTTAACCCGGCCATTATGCTGACCGTCAACTTCGGGATCGTCGCCGTCATCTGGATCGGCGGCATCCGGGTGGACAGCGGTCAGATGCAGGTCGGGCACGTGCTGGCCTTTATTAACTATATGACCCAAATCTTAATGTCGCTGCTGATGATCTCGATGGTTTTTAACATGTTCGTCCGTGCGCGGGCTTCCGCTGTGCGGATCGGGGAAGTGTTCGCCGAGATGAATACGATGACGTGGAAGGAACAGACGATCCGGGACGTTCCGGCCGCGAGAGGGAGAGTCGATTTCGAAAACGTGACGTTTTCGTACGACGGCCCGTCGGGCGAGCCGGCGCTCCATCGCATCAGCTTCACCTGCTTGCCGGGGCAAACGGTAGGCATTATCGGATCGACCGGTTCGGGCAAGAGCAGTCTGATCGGACTGATCCCGCGTTTTTATGATGCCGATTCGGGTACGGTCAAAGTGAACGGAACGAACGTGCTGGAGGTCGATCCGAGCGCGCTTCGGGAGAGGATCGCGATCGTTCCACAGAAATCGGTGCTGTTCTCCGGTACGGTGGCGGACAATATTAGGTGGGGCAAGGACGATGCAACCCGCGAAGAGATCGAGCATGCGGCCAGGCTCGCCGAAGCGCACGAGTTTATCGCCGCGTTCCCCGAAGGCTACGACACCGTACTCGGCCAGCGCGGAGTTAATTTGTCTGGCGGGCAGAAGCAGCGTGTCTCGATTGCGCGGGCGCTCATCCGAAGGCCGGATATATTAATACTGGACGACTGCACCAGCGCGGTAGACGTTGCTACTGAAGCGAAGATCAAGCAATCGTTAAAACAATACGCAAGCAACGTAACGTGCCTGCTCATCGCACAGCGGATTACGTCGGTCATGGATGCCGACCAGATTATCGTGCTCGACCAAGGGGAGATCGTCGGAATCGGCCGGCACGGGCAGCTGTTGCGGGAATGCAGCGTATACAAGGAAATCTACGAGTCGCAAATCGGGAAGGAGGTGCAGCCGAATGTCCAAGCCGAATGAACGGACGGATGAACAGCGAAGCCAGGCTGATCTGGCGATGCCGCCGGTGCCCGGCCGGCATCCGGGGGCAGGAGGATTCGGGGCGCGGGGTCGAGGACCGGTCGTAAAGCCGAAAAACTTCAAAGCGACAATGGCAAAACTGTGGAAGTACCTCGGCGGGGAACGGAAGCTGCTGACGGTCATTTTCGTCTTTTTGCTGATCAATGCCGGGATCGGGCTGGCCGGACCTTACTTGATCGGGCTATCGATCGACACGATGACGGTTTCTGGCGGCGCTGTGGATTTCTCCGTGCTGCAAGTCATTCTGCTTGCGATGATCGCCGCATACGTCATGGACGGACTGCTCACCTTGTTCCAAGGCTGGATGATGGCAGGCGTCTCTCAGCGAATCGTGATGAAGCTCCGGGGCGCGATGTTCCGCAAGCTGCAGAAGCTTCCGCTTGCCTTTTTCGATTCGCGGCCGAGCGGCGAAGTGATGAGCCGGATGTCCAACGACATCGACAACGTCAGCAATACGATCTCGCAGTCGACGGTGCAGCTAATGTCCGGTTCGATCGCGATTGTCGGCTCGCTGACGATGATGCTCGTGCTGAGCCCGATCCTCACGCTCGCGAGTCTGATTACGGTGCCGCTCGTTTATATGCTCGCCCGCACGATTACGAAAAAAACGAGCGTATTGTTCAAGGAACAGCAGGCCCAGCTCGGCAAGCTGAACGGGCATATCGAAGAAACGGTATCCGGCCTGCAGGTCGTAAAGGCGTTTAATCGCGAACAGCGTTCAGTTGAAGAGTTCGATGAGGTGAACGCCAAGCTGTACGAAGCGGGGTTAAAGGCGCAGATCTGGTCCGGCTTTATGATGCCCCTGCTCAGCGTCATCAGCAATATCGGGTTCGCGGCGGTTGCGATCGTCGGCGGAATTCTCGCCGTACAGGGAGATATTACGGTAGGGATTATCGCCAGCTTCCTCAGCTATTCCCGCCAGTTTGTACGTCCGCTGAACGAGCTGGCGAACTTGTACAACGTGCTGCAGTCCGGGGTAGCGGGCGCAGAACGCGCATTTGAGGTGCTCGAGGAGACGGAGGAGACCGAGGACCGGCCGGATGCGGTCGTCTTGGCGAATCCGAAGGGACATGTCGTCTTTGAGAATGTCAGCTTCGGCTACCGGCCCGACGTTCCGATCCTGAAAGATGTCAGCTTCGTCGTTCCCGAGGGCAGCAGCACGGCGCTCGTAGGGCCGACGGGAGCGGGGAAAACGACGGTCGTCAACCTGCTGACGCGGTTTTACGACGTGACGGGCGGTACGATCTACATCGACGGCCGGGATATCCGGACGTATACGAGGGACAGCCTGCGGCGCTGCTTCGGCATCGTCCTGCAGGATACGTACTTGTTCTCGGGTACAATCCGGGAGAACATCAAATACGGCAGGCCGGACGCGACCGAGGAGGAGATGACACGGGCGGCGGCTATGGCGAACGCCGACGTCTTCATCCGCAAGCTGCCGAACAAGTACGATACGATGCTGACCGAGAACGGCGGCAATTTAAGCCAAGGCCAGCGGCAACTGCTCGCGATTGCGAGAGTGATGCTGGCGGAGCCGTCGATCCTCATTCTCGACGAGGCGACGAGCAGCATCGACACCCGGACGGAGCTGCATATTCAGGAAGCGCTGCTTCACATGCTGCAAGGACGGACCAGCTTCATCATCGCGCACAGGCTGAACACGATCCGCGATGCGGATACGATCATGGTCGTGGACCGCGGCGAGATCGCGGAGAAGGGCAGCCACGACGTGCTGATCCGGGAGCAGGGCGCTTATTCGCGGATGTTCCACAATCAGTTCAAAAATATCGAGGGGACCAGCTAGGGACTCTGATTAGGCGTGACGCGACGCGAGGGCCGGATCGCTCAGGCGTGTTGACGTGACTGGGTGTCATAGGAGTAACATTAGATGTGGCTGAGCGTGATTTGACGCGATGAGAGGTAAACGGACGTTGTTGCTCTACGTGACTGGGCGTACTAGGAGTAGCTTTAGAGGTAGCTGGGCGGATTTGACGTGATGAGGGGTAAGCGGACGTTGTTGCTGGACGTGATGGGGTGGTTGGGCGTAACTTTAGCGCGAATTAGCAGTCTTTTGGGACTCTTATTTTTCACCATTCGCCCGTTCTGGAGTAAATAAGTGATGTTTGGGGCCGTTATTTCGGACGCTATAAGCGAAATGACTGACTGGCCTCGATATAAGAGTCCCAAACGTCCTCTAATTTGCTCAGACTGCCGAATTTCCAAGAAATAACGGTCCCCAAAAGCTCTTATTCCACTCAGCAACCTCCTGTCTGTCGAGCAAGCGCTTATCCGCTTAGCACCGCCTGACTATCCGCCCAGTTCCGCCCTCTTTCCGAATGACTACGGACCAAGTCTCGCCTCTCGTGCGGGCGACAAACACTTATTAACTTCCGGCAGGAGAAGAAGCGATGAGAATATCGAAGGGCGGCTGGGTTTCCCGGCTGCTGAAGCAGTCGGCCCGGGAGAGAGACCGTGCAGTGCAGGAGCTGCGGCTCTACAAAGTGGCGCTGGAAAACGCATACGAAGGGCTCGTCATCTGTGATCGCGAGGGCCGGATTTTGTCGCTGAACGACACGTACGCGACGCTGCTCGGAGTGCGGGCGGCCGACGTGATCGGCAAGCCGGTGGCGGACGTCATTGAGAATACCCGGATGCATATCGTGGCCGAGACCGGCAAGGCGGAAATCGCCGACCTGCAGCTCGTGAAGGGGCGGTGGATGATCGCGACGCGGATTCCGATCCGCGACCAGGCCGGGAACGTAATCGCGGTAGCGGGCAAAGTCGTGTTCCAGGATCTCGATAATTTGTTTCAGATGAACACCCGGTTCAAGGAAATCCGCAAACAGCTCCACCATCCGGCGGATAAAGAGAGAAGCGCCGCTTCCGCGAAATACGGCATGTCGCACATTATCGGAGACGGCGAACCGATGCGTTCCGTGAAAGCGATGGCGATTAAGGCGGCGAAGACGAACGGGGCGGTGCTGATTACCGGCGAGAGCGGAACCGGGAAAGAACTGTTCGCTCATGCGATTCACCGGGAAAGCTCCCGTTACTTCGGCCCGTTCATTACGGTCAATTGCGCTGCCGTACCGGAGCCGCTATTCGAGTCGGAGCTGTTCGGCTATAAGGAAGGCGCGTTTACCGGCGCTGTCAAGTCGGGCAAAAAGGGGAAGTTTGCACTGGCCCATAAAGGCACCCTGTTTCTGGACGAGATCGGGGATATGCCGCTCCAGCTGCAGGCGAAGCTGCTTCGCGTCTTGCAGGAAAAGGAGATCGAGCCGGTAGGAGCGGCTTACCCCGAACCGGTGGACGTCCGAATCGTAGCCGCGACGAATCAAAATCTGGCCCGTCTGGTCGAACAAGGCAAATTCAGACGGGACTTGTATTACCGGCTCCACGTGATCGAGCTGCGTCTTCCCCCGCTGCGCGAGCGAAAGGAGGACATCCCGGTTTTGGCCGAATTCATCCTGAAGAAGCTGGCGCGGGACAACGGACTCCACACGGTGCAGGCCGACTCCGCAGCGATAAGAAGACTGCAAAGCTGCGATTGGCCGGGCAACGTCCGGGAGCTGAGCAACGTGCTGGAACAGGCGCTGCTGTTCATGGAAGGCTCGGTCATCCGGGAAGAGGATCTCGGCCTGCCTCCGCTCGCGCACGGGGCTGACGGTGCTGCGGCAAGCGGGACTTCCGAATCGGACGAAGGCGGGATACGGGCAGCGGCGCTACAGGAGAAGGACGGCGATCCGGGGAGGATCGTATCCGCGCAAAGAGTAACGTCGGGCGGGGTGCCGGACAATACGGAAGCTTCCCCGGCTTACAGGGAACGAGAGCCGTTGAAGGAACAGGTACGCAGGCTGGAGAAGGAGCTGATCGCCGGGGCGCTCCGGCTCGAGAACGGCGACAGCCAGGCGGCGGCCCGAAGACTCGGTATGGGCAAGTCGAGCTTTTATAAGAAGCGCGGCGAGTACGGACTGTAACAGATGGGCGTTCCGGCGAATACGGCTGGGAACGCGTCTCCCTCGCCGAAATCCCTTTCCTCTAAAAAACAGGAGGAAAGGGATTTCGAACTTTTTCACCGGTTATTACTGACAACGCTGGCGGAGGACAAGTCGCGCTTCGCTTAGAACTGGTCTGCATCCGTTTCATTAGGAGCGATCCGCTCGGCGTCCATTGCCGGACAACCGGCCGCTGGGCGTCTGATTGTACGAAGAGAACTTTTTTGCTTATAATGGACTACGACGACTGACCGCGAAAGGAGGACAACCCGGTGAAACAAAGCGGAAAGCGCTCCCGTTTATTCAAGCAAATTTTATTGTCGCATGTGCTCATTTTCGCGATCCCGTTTATCGTCCTTAGCAGCGTCGTCTACTATAACGCCGTTGTCCGTTTTAAGAGCGAAACCGAGTCGTCCAGCTTGTATAAGCTGACTCAGGTTATGAATACGTTCGACCTGATCGCGCGCGGATTGGACAACACGGCGTCCCGGATATCGATCGATACCCGTTTGACCCCATTTATGGTGAAAAGCGGAATATATAAAGAAATTGAAGCGATCGAGGAGTTGGGCAAGTATAAAGCCAACAATACGATCGTTGACGATCTGGCCCTTTATTTTCACGGGGATGAGCGGCTCTACTCCTCAAACGGCATGAATTCGCTGGATACGTTTACGAAGCAAGTGTACCGGTTCACCGATCTGGACGGAGCCCGGTTGGGCGCGCAGCTGAACGAAACCCGCTTTCCCGCGATCCGCCGGGCTCAAGCCCAGTTGTCGGGAAGCGAGAACGCGCAAAACGTGCTGACCTACATGTTCCCGATCCCGCGCAACAGCCAGTCGCCCTATGCGACGGTTCTTTTTCTGATCCGCGAGTCGATGCTGACCGATCTGGTCGGGCCGATTCTCGGCGATTTTAACGGAAGCGTATACGTATCCGATACGGAAGGGCGAATCATCGCTTCGCGCAGCCGTGAGATCAAGCTGACCGATGCCGAAGCGGCCAAGCTGTCTGAGGCTTACGTCGGAGAAGGCGTCCACGACGTCTCTTACGATAACGAGCGCTACTCGCTGATGAAGGTCAAGTCCGAGGTAAGCGGCTGGTCGTATGTCGTCGTTATGCCGACAAGCCAGTTTCTCGGGCGCGTGCTGGAGATGCGTACCTTTATCGTTCTCATTTGTCTCGCTGTCGTCGCTTTCGGGATCGCCACGGCGGTCCTGCTCTCTACAAGACAATACCGGCCGATTCGCCATATCGCCGAGCATGTGCGTCCGCTGGCCGGACGGCTGCAAGGAAGCGGGGAGCGGCGCGGCAACGAGCTCGATTTGATCCGCGATACGGTGCGGGCGACTAAAGATTTGATGGAGCAGATCGATGAGCAGCGTCCGATCGTGCGCGAGCAGTTTTTCGTCAAGCTGCTCAGGGGTGCGCTGCGCGACGCTAGCGAAGTCGATACTTTTATAGAGCGGGAAAATCTGGCGATTTCCGGAAAAACATGCTTTGTGGCCGTTGTATCGATGGAAGGGAACGACTATGTCTCAACGCAAAACCGGGAGGAACTGCTCTGTTTATTAAGCGAAGTGGAATTGCCTCAAGCGGTCGGCTACGGAGTCGAGATGATTCAGGACAACGCCATCGTCATCCTGGTCGCCTTTACCGGCGGGGAAGAAGCAACCCGAGAGCTTCAGGAGCACATTGCCCGGGAAATTGCCCGGCAGTTCGAGGCGTGCTGCGGCATCAAGCCTGCGATCGGCGTCGGCACTCCGGTATCCGGACCGCTTGAGGCCAACCGGTCCTATATCGAGGCATCTGCGGCGATCGAGCACAATATGCGGGCTCATAGAGGTGACATTATTTTCTTCGACGAGCTGTCGCAATGGCAGGAAAGCAATGACTGGTATTCCGTCGAGGAGCAGATCCGTCTTGTCCAGAGCATGAAGCAGGGCAACAAAGAGGCGGCCGGAGCGGCACTCGACAGCTTGATGAACGATTTGCGGGACAAACAGGTGTCATTGTTTTATTTGCGCTGCATGTGTTTTGATTTGATCAACACCTTCCTGCGGACGATGAACGAATTGCAGGTGAATATTCAACCGGAGCACCGTCAAGGCTTGACCGAATTTACGACACTGGAGCAGCTCGGTGCAGGCATGTACAGTTTAATCGAAGATATATGCAACCATGTGAATGCCAATAAAGAAAACAAAAACAGCGAGCTTGGCGACCGGATTCGGAGTTATGTGCAGGCCAATTTCAAAGATTACGATCTGAACCTGGAGAAAATATCCGATCATTTTCAAATGTCGCTTTCTTACTTCAGCCGCTTTATGAAAGAGCAGACCGGCTATACGTTTACCGATTATGTCACCCATCTGCGCATGGAGGAAGTGAAGCGCTTGCTCAAAGAGACGGATATTCCGATCAAAGATATCGTTGCGAGCGTAGGGTATGCAGACGTCCCTAACTTTATGCGTAAATTTAAAAAGTCGGAGGGGCTGACCCCTGGACAGTTTAGAAAGCTGTATTCTTAATCCAGGGCGGAGCGGGTCACCCTCCAGTTCTTGCACCAACATAACGGGACTGTCGGCGTGCATGGAGCCAAATCGGACCGTGTTGCGCAACAATTAATCCGGTGAGTATCCATCATTGGCGAAGGAATGGATCGTAAAGTGTCGAATCTATCTTGCGGAGGTAATTTCGGACACTTATAAAGTGTTACAAGGTATTAAGGTTATCTGTTGCAGCTGTATGATAGTTAAGTCCGTTTTTCATGGATTTTAGTGGGTTTGCATATTAAGGGGGGTTCCACATCGATTTAGAAGGTTTTATTAATTTGAGTTTGCTGGCAATCGTGTTGATTGTGCCTGTATGTTTTGCGATCTTTAGAGGAAGCAAGGTTTTTAAGAAATCCGCTTTATTGGTACAGTCGCTTGCTGTAGGGTTTGGGTTATATGTGATCGCTTCCATTGTGTCGTTTTTTGTGTATACCGACTCCTTGAATATACTCGTCTTCTTGGTTCTTTACACGGCAGCTTTTATATTGAGCAGTCTTGTAAATGTCGGTATCATCTTCATTCGAAAACGTAAAGTGTGATAGTTGTACGTAACACGTCCCCGCTTGGCTTCCGCTGGCGGGGAAATCTTTTTTATTCGCTCCCGGTCCATACAGCAAGCAGCATACTTGGCGCCGGAACGCGTTATCGTTCAAGAAGCCGGTCTCCCGAATCTCGTTTTCGGGGAGCCGGCTTTTTGTCGAACTTTGTTCACCGGATACGCTCCGGTCCGGGACTTTTCTCATTGTCCGAAACGGTTGAACCTCTCAACAACCACCCGAATATGCCCGATTCGGACAATTTTCCGAATGACAATCGGCCTCAAAATTTACATATATACACCGCAATCCTTACTGCCGCAACGGATGTCATGGGAGACAAGTCGGCTGCACGAACAACAAATTTACGAAAGCGCTATCCCGGGATAAGCTTGCTAACATAGACCGCGAAGGTGGAGGGGAGAAACATCCATGACAGTCAAAACGGAGCCGCTCGCTCAAGGCACCGAACGCGCATCGCGGCGAAACAGCGGTTGGAAGTCGATTCGCAAAAACTGGGAGCTGTATATATTCGTACTGCCGACAATTGCTTATTTTATCGTCTTCCATTATTTCCCGATGTACGGTCTGCAGATTGCATTTCGGGATTACACGCCAAGTCTTGGCATATGGAACAGCCCATGGGTCGGGCTCGAACATTTAAAGCGATTTTTCGATTCTTACTACTTTTGGACCCTCATTAAAAATACGATCGGGATCAGCCTGTACGAGCTGATTGTCGGTTTTCCGGTACCGGTCCTGCTGGCCTTGGCGATTAACGAGCTGAAAAACGGAGCGTTCAAAAAATGGGTGCAAACGATCACGTACGCGCCTCACTTTATATCCGTAGTCGTTATGGCCGGGATGATCATCGCATTTCTAGCGCCGGGAAGCGGTATTATCAATCTGGTGATTAAAGCGCTGGGCGGCGAGCCCATCCCGTTTCTGACCGAGCCGGGCTGGTTCAAGACCGTATTCGTTATGTCGGGCGTGTGGCAGAATATGGGCTGGGGGACGATCATCTACTTGGCCGCGCTCGCCGGCGTCGATCCGCAGCAGCATGAAGCGGCGATGATGGACGGAGCAACCCGGCTGCAGCGTGTCTGGCATATCAATCTGCCCAGCATCGTGCCGACGATGGTCATCCTGCTTATACTGAATGTCGGCAGCTTCATGTCCGTCGGATTCGAGAAAGTATTTTTGCTGCAAAACCCGTTAAATCTGCAAACATCGGACGTCATCTCCACTTACGTATACCGGAGCGGACTCGTCCAAGGCCAGTTCAGCTTCTCGGCTGCGATCGGCCTGTTCAACTCGGTGATTAACTTTATCCTGCTGCTTACCGTAAACCGGATCGCCAGACGGGTAAACGAAACGAGCTTATGGTAAGGGAGGGTGGTAATAATGATTAGAGAATCGTGGTCGGACCGCGTGTTCAATCTGATTAACAAATTGTTTCTGTTGGGAGTGCTTATTGCGGTATTGTATCCGATCATCTATGTCATCAGCGCTTCGATCAGCGATCCGGTCTATGTCAATCAAGGGAAGATGTGGCTGTTCCCGCGAGGTATTACGTTCGAAGGATACAAGCGCGTCTTCCAGAACCCGGAAATCTGGTCGGGGTATCGCAATACGGTGCTGTACACGCTGGGCGGCACGTTCATCAACCTGTTGTTTACCGTTCCCGCCGCCTATGCGTTATCCCGCAAAGATTTGCTGGGACGCGGGCCGATGATGGGCCTGATCGTGTTTACGATGTTTTTCGGCGGCGGACTCGTGCCGACCTTCTTGCTGGTCAGCGAACTGGGCATGCTCAATACGGTATGGGCGCTCGTCATTCCGAATGCGGTTGCCGTGTACAATCTGATCATCTGCCGCACATTTTTCCAGATGAATATCCCGCGGGAGCTTCAGGAGTCGGCGGAAATCGACGGCTGTTCCAATACGATGCTGTTCATTAAAATCGTGCTTCCCTTGTCCGCTCCGATCATCGCCGTAATGGCGCTGTATTACGGGGTGGCGCACTGGAACAGTTACTTCAGCGCGATCATTTATTTGAAGGATCGCAGCTTGTACCCGCTTCAGCTGATCCTGCGGGAAATTCTCGTGCAGAATCAGATGAGCGACGCGATGCTGATGACGGGCGACGACATGGAAGCGATGGCGAAGCAGGCACGGATCGCGGACATTATCAAATACGCCGTCATGATCGTATCGAGCTTGCCGATCATTATCGTCTATCCGTTTATGCAGCGCTTCTTCATGAAAGGCGTGCTGATCGGTTCGGTCAAAGGCTGAGCCGCAGCCGCCGTCTAAGTTCGTGAACTACGGCGATTAGCCGTTCTTCATATAGATACCGATATGGGAAGGGGTTAAGCAAGATGAAGAAATGGTTGAAGACGATTATGGTTACGACTGTGGGAGGCGCCGTGCTGCTGGCCGGCTGCAGCGGGAAAACCGAGGAGCCGAAGGCGGAGAACGGACAGGCGAAAAATTTCAATGCCGAAGGATACCCGGTCGTAAACGAAAAAATAACGCTGAACATGATGGGATCGAAGGCGGCTATCCACGGACCTTGGAACGAAATGGTGTTGTTCAAGGAAATGGAAAAAATGACGAACATCCAATTCGAGTTCAACACTCCGCCACAGGCGAACTACCAGGAGGCGAAAAACCTCGCGTTTGCAAGCCGCCAGCTGCCCGACGTCTTTTTCAACTCGCTGCTTACTCCGGACGATGAAGTAACCTACGGCAGCCAAGGGTATCTGATCCCGCTTGAAGAGCTGATCGAGAAATATGCGCCTAACCTGAAGAAACGGATGGAAGCTAATCCGGATATTAAGAAGTCGATCACGACGATGGACGGTCATATTTACGCGCTGCCGCTCATTATCGACCAGCCGCGGGCGTTCGTCCCGAACCGGCTCTGGCTGAACGGCGACTGGATGGAAAGCCTCGGCATTACGAAGGTGCCGGAGACGACGGACGAGTTCTACGAATTGTTAAAGCAGTTCAAAAACGGCGATCCGAATAAAAACGGCAAAGCCGACGAAATTCCGATGTCCAACGTTAAGCTGAACAACCTCGATGGCATCCTGCTTCCGGCATTCGGCCTGCTCGGCCGCGAAGTGGAAGTGAAGGACGGCAAAGTCCGCTTCAACCCAGTTCAGAACGAATACAAGGAATATATAAGCTACTTGAACAAGCTGTTCAGCGAAAAGCTGCTGGACAACGAAATGTTCGTGCAAACGTCCCAGCAAATGGCGGCCAAAGGCAATTCGAATCAAATCGGCGCGTTCGTAGGATCGGCTCCCGATCTCGTGCTGAAGGTGGCCAAGCCGGAGGACAACTACAAGCATCCGATGCTCGCTCCGCTTACGAGCAAGTTCAACAGCGAAAAGCTGACGAAGCGCGCATCGAATATCCGCCGCGGTACGTTTGCGATCACGAGCAACAACAAACATCCGGAAGCGACGATGCGTTGGGTCGATTACTTGTATTCGGACGAAGGCAGCCGGCTCGGCTTCCTGGGCAACAGCTACAAATGGCTCGACGACGCCAAGACGAAATGGACGTTCGTTTCTCCGGAGGGCGTGAATCCGGAGGAATACCGCGCCAAGCTTACGCCGGACGTAGGCGGCCAGCTTCCGCTGATCAAGGAGAGAGAGTTCGACTCGAAGCGCGACAACGGCAATGGTTTGGATTACAACAAGATGGTCGACGAAAAGTTGAATCCATACGCCAAGATGGATTACCCGGACGTGTACTTCACCAATGAAGAGCAAAAGCGTCTGAACGTCGTCAAAACCGACATCAAGACGTATGTGGAGCAGATGGAAGCGAAATTCATCGTCGGCCAGGAGCCGTTCGCGAAGTGGGACGACTATGTGAACACGATCAAAAAGATGGGCCTCGACGAAATGCTGAAAATTTACCAGGACGCTTACGACCGCTGGAACAAAAACAAATAATGCTGTAAAGGTGTGATCGCTATGTCAAAGCCGAATATCGTAGTCATTTACTGCGACGATTTGGGGTACGGCGATTTGGGGTGTTACGGGTCCGACGCGATTGGGACCCCCCATCTGGACGCGCTCGCGGCGGATGGGGTGCGCTTCACCGACTGGTACTCCAATTCGCCCGTCTGCTCGCCGTCCCGCGCTGCTTTGTTGACCGGACTGTATCCGGCAAAAGCCGGAGTCAGCCATATTCTCGGCGGCAAGCGGGGAACCGGAGGACTGAAGCCGGAGGCGAAGACGCTGGCCGAAAGGCTGAAGCCGGCCGGTTACCGCACGGCGCTGCACGGCAAGTGGCATCTCGGCTCCGCGGAAGGCGCCAAGCCGAACGCCCGCGGCTTCGACGAATATTTCGGCTTTCATGCCGGCTGTATCGACTACTACTCGCATATCTTTTATTGGGGCGTGCCGCATGTGAATCCGGTGCACGACCTGTGGAGCAATCGCGAGGAAGTATGGCACGACGGCGAATATATGACGCATCTCATTACCGACAAATCGGTCGAATTTATCGAGCGCAACCGCGAGCAGCCGTTTTTCCTGTACGCGGCTTATAACGCTCCGCACTACCCGATGCATGCGCCGGACAAATATATGCAGCGTTACAGCCATCTGCCGCGCGACCGTCAATTGATGGCGGCGATGATCTCGGCGGTGGACGACGGGGTCGGCGACATCGTAGCCGCGTTGAAGCGGGCCGGGGTATACGAGAATACGATCGTCTTTTTCTCGAGCGACAACGGTCCGTCTTCGGAGGCGCGCAATTATTTGGACGGCACGGAAGACGTCTATTACGGCGGCAGCGCCGGCATCTTTCGGGGACATAAGGCGAGCCTGTTCGACGGAGGCATTCGCGAGCCGGCTATCCTCGTCTATCCGGACCGGATACCGGCCGGGCAAGTATGCGAAGAAGCCGGGATGATGGCCGACTTCGTGCCGACCGCGCTCGAATTCGCCGGGCTGGCGGCTCCGGCGGCCGGAGAGATCGACGGCAGCAGCGTCGTGGCGATGGTGACCGAGAAGGCCGCTACGCCGCACCGCCAGCTGTTCTGGGAATACGGCAGCCAGCTCGCGGTCCGCGAAGGCAAATGGAAGCTGGTGCTCGGCGGCAAGCTGGACTTCGACCGGACGCAGCCCGACGCGGTTCATTTGTCCGATCTGGAAGCGGACCCCGGCGAACGCGTTAATCGGAAGGACGAATATCCCGAACTGGCGTCGCGTCTGGAGAAGGATGTGCGCGATTGGTATGCGGGACTTGTTCCCGCCGAGTAACGGAGTATTTGGCAGATTCGCCTCCCTCGCTGAGGCGGCTTACATGAAGAAGGTCGGAGAAGAGAGGGGCTCGCCTCTCTTTTCTCTTTCACAAGGAGGAATCGGAATGGATAGCAGCAAGCAAACCGCCCACATTATTTCGCATTCGCATTGGGACCGCGAATGGTATTTGCCGTTCGAGACGCACCGTCATTTACTGGTTAAACTGATGGATACGCTGCTCGATACGATGGAGGCCGATCCGTCGTTCCGCAGCTTTCATCTGGACGGGCAAACGATCATATTGGACGATTACTTGGCGATTCGCCCGGAGCAGCAAGAGCGGCTGGCCCGCCATATCCGCGAAGGACGTCTGATTATCGGGCCCTGGTATGTGCTCCAGGACGAATTTTTGACGAGCAGCGAAGCCAACGTGCGCAACCTGCAATACGGCCATAGCGACGCCGCCAAGTACGGAGAGGGAGTCGTGTGCAAAATCGGCTATTTCCCCGATTCGTTCGGCAATATGGGGCAAGCGCCCCAGCTGCTCCTTCAGGCGGGCATCGATACGGCCGTGTTCGGCCGCGGCGTAACGCCGACCGGCTTCAATAACTCGGTAGGGGATGCGGGTGAGTACGAGTCGCCGTATTCCGAGATGATGTGGAAGTCTCCGGACGGCTCGTCGGTGCTCGGCATTTTGTTCGCCAATTGGTATTGCAACGGCATGGAAGTGCCTGTCGATCCGGAACAGGCGAAAGCTTACTGGGACTCCAGACTGGACAAAGCGGAGAAGTTCGCTTCCACGCCGCACCTGCTGTTCATGAACGGCTGCGATCACCAGCCGGTACAGACCGACTTGACAGAGGCGATCCGGACGGCGGAGCGTCTGTATCCGGATACCCGGTTCGTCCACTCGAGCTTCGAGGAGTATGTGCAAGCGGTGAAAGCGACGATGCCGGAGCGTCTGTCCGTGATCGAGGGGGAGCTGCGCAGCCAGCGGACCGAAGGCTGGTATACGCTGGTGAATACGGCATCTGCGAGAGTGTATCTGAAGCAGATGAACCATAAGGTGCAGACGTTACTGGAGAAAGCGGCGGAGCCGCTCGCCGTATTCGCGGCTTCTCTCGGCCATCCGTATCCTTCGCATTGGCTGGAATACGGCTGGAAGACGCTGATGCAAAACCATCCGCACGACAGCATATGCGGCTGCAGCGTCGACGAGGTGCACCGGGAGATGGTGACCCGCTTCGAGAAAAGCGGACAGGTGGCGGAGAACGTTATCGCCGAAAGCTTGCAGGCGATAACCGGCCATATCGATACGTCGGCATTTGCCGGGTATGGAGCGACAGGCGAAAGCGCGTTTCCGTTCACCGTATTCAACACGTCCGGCTGGGAGCACGAAGGAACGGTTTCGGCCGAACTGACGGTCGGACGCAGCTATTTCAGCGAAGGCGCACCGGACCGGCTCGCCCGTGAGCTGGGCGCTCTGCCGCTGCCGGCGGGGTTGCTCGTGGACGAGAGCGGCCGACCTGTTCCCCATACGCTGGAAGACCTCGGCGTCCAGTTCGGGTACGACTTGCCGGACGACAAGTTCCGTCAGCCGTACATGGGCCGCCGCATCCGTCTGACATTCCATAGCGGAGCGGTGCCGGCGCTCGGATACCGGACTTATGCATGGGTAACGGGGCAAGCGGCGGATCAGGTCGACGGGACCGAGGCTGCTGCTGCGGCAGTCGCCGGAGATCGGGTAACGGCCGGGGAACGGACGCTGGAGAACCGGTATTTGAAAGTAGAGATCGAAGGCGACGGCTCGCTGACTGTGACCGAAAAACGCACAGGACGCATTTATGCGGGGCTCGGCGTTTATGAAGATACGGGGGATGTCGGTAACGAATACATTTACAAGCAATCCGCCGACGGCTCCGTATGGACGACCGAAGGAGGCGCCGCCGACATCCGCCTGACGGAGAATGCAGGTTACCGCGCCGCTTTCGAAATCGTTCATCGCATCGAGCTGCCCGCTTCGGCGGACGAGCGGCTGGAAGCGGAAATCGCCGGCATGGTCCCTTTCACGAGCCGGAAGGCTTGCCGTTCGTCGGCGACGGTGCCGATGGAGCTGCGGCTGATCGTCGCGCTGGAAGCAAACGGCAAAGGCGTCCGCCTGTTGTCGTCCTTCGACAACAAGGCGAAGGATCACCGTCTGCGGATGCTGTTTCCGACGGATTCGCGCTCGAACGTTCATTATGCCGATTCGATCTTCGAGGTGGCGAGACGGGACAACGAACCTTCGGCGGAATGGAAAAACCCGAGCAACTGCCAGCACCAGCACGCCTTCGTCAGTGTGCATGACGAGACGAGCGGCCTGACCGTGGCGAACCGCGGCCTGCAGGAGTACGAGCTTGTACGTGACGGCCGGTCGACGATTGCCGTTACGCTCGTCCGCTCGGTTGCCGAGCTGGGCGACTGGGGCGTCTTCCTGACGCCCGAGGCGCAATGTCTGCGGCCTTGCACCGCCGAGCTGTATGTCATTCCGCATGACGGCGGCGGGGAAGAGCCGGCGTTCGCCGCTTACGAGGAAGCCTACAAATTCCAGATTCCGTGGCAGACGATCCAGATCCGGGAGAACATCTCTGCGGCTGGACGGGAACTTGCGGATCGCCATCCGCTGCCGGCGTCGCTGTCGTTCCTGCAATGGAGCGGTGCGGGCATGGCGTTCTCGAGCCTGAAGCTTAACGAGCAGACGGGCGACTGGATGGCGAGATGGTACAACATGGGCCAGCGCGGCACGGAGCTTTCGTTCCGGATGAGCGCGGCGATCGGAGCCGAATCGGCTTACCGGAGCGGAATTTTGGAGGATGCCGGTGCCGAGCTGGCGACAGCGAACGGAGCGGAGCTGACGGCAGGCGGCTGCGAAATCGTAACGGTCGGCATTCGCCCGGCGAGCGTATCCCGCTGACACCGGTTCGGACTGAACCGTAAAATCGGAAACATCGACAAGGGAGAGAGACACGATGACGATGCCCCCGGCTGTTCAACAGCTGCTGCGCGAGGCCGAAGCGAAACTGGCCGACCGCCCGAAGCTGCTTCGTTTATTCAAACAATGCTACGTCAATACGCTCGAAACGACTACGAAACGGCTGGCCGACGGCACGACCTTCGTCTTTACGGGCGACATTCCGGCCATGTGGCTGCGTGATTCCAGCGCCCAGGTCCGCCACTATGTGCCGCTGGCTGCGGAAGACGAGGAGCTTCAGGCGCTGATCGAAGGATTGCTGCGCCGCCAGTTTTTTTACATCGGCATCGACCCTTACGCCAACGCGTTTAACGAGGAACCGAACGGGCGGCGTTACGAGGAAGATCTGACCGAGCTGAGCCCGTGGGTATGGGAGCGCAAGTATGAAATCGACTCGTTGTGTTATCCGCTGGAGCTGGCTTACGCGTATTGGAAGGCGACCGGGCGGGCAAGCGTGTTCGATGAATCGTACCGGGCGGCGGTCCGCTCGATCATCCGCCTGTGGACGACCGAGCAGCGCCATGGCGAGCAGTCCGGTTACCGGTTCACCCGGCTGACCGGTCCGAAATCGGACACGCTGCGCAATAACGGCCAAGGCATGCCGGTGCAATATACGGGCATGACCTGGTGCGGCTTTCGTCCGAGCGACGACGCGTGCACGTTCGGCTACTTGATTCCGTCGAACATGTTCGCGGCGGTGGCGCTCGGTCATGTGGCGGAAATCGCCGAGGCCGTCTTTCAAGACGATTATTTGAAACGGGATGCGGCCCGGCTTGCCGAGGAGATCGAGTACGGCATCGAAACGTACGGCACGGTGTACCATCCGGAATTCGGCAAAATGTACGCTTACGAGACCGACGGATTCGGCAACCATAACCTGATGGACGATGCGAATGTGCCGAGTCTGCTCTCGATTCCGTATATCGGCTACCGGAGCGCGGACGACGAGGTGGTGCAAAATACGCGGAGATTCATCCTGAGCAAGCGCAATCCTTACTACTACGAAGGGAGCGCCGCCCGGGGCATCGGAAGCCCGCATACGCCGGACCGTTATATATGGCATATCGCCTTGTCGATGCAGGCGCTCACGGCGACCGATCCGGGCGAAGCGGAAGCGCTGATCGAAACTTGCGTATCGACCGACGCCGAGACGGGATTTATGCACGAAGGTTTCCATGTCGACGATCCGGGCCAGTTTACGCGTCCTTGGTTTGCCTGGGCGAACAGTCTGTTTGCCGAAGCTGTATACAAGTGGATGAAGCCGTAACAGCCGCAAGCCGCACGCCGGAAGACACTGCCATTATGAAAATCGTTATAACCGGAAGGAGCCAACGTATGTCTACCCCAACGAGCCAGAAAAAGACGGAGAGCCGTCGTCCGAATATATTGTTCATCCAGACCGACCAGCAGCGTGTCGATACGTTGAAAAGCTACGGGGGCCGGGTGTGTCAAACCCCGCATTTGAACCGGTTGGCCGAAGAAAGCGTCGTGTTCGACAACGCCTATACGAGCTGCCCGGTATGTACGCCGGCGCGCGCTTCGATGCAAACGGGTCTGTATCCGTTCAAGCACGGCATGCAGACGAACAGCTATGGCATGGGCAGCATGGTGCAGGAGCTGCCGGATACGCCGCGGCTGCTGAGCCGGCAGCTGGAGAAGCAAGACTACAGCCTCGGTTACACCGGCAAATGGCATCTCGGCTTCGGGCCGGAGATGGGCCAATATTTGCGGGGCAATCTCGCGCATGTGCAGTTTGCGGATATTGCCGCGGGCATCAAGTCGCTGCCGACCGACGTCGGCTATGAAGGCGACGACTTCGCCGGTCATGGCGGCGGGGGAATGACCTACCCGCAGTTCCGCCAATATTTGCAGGACAACGGCTTGACTTGGCAAGAGGAGAACAAAGTGAGCGGTCATTTCGAATGGCATTATGCGTCCGAGCTGACGTCTCCGGTCGAGTCGACAGTCGAATATTTTCTGACCGAGCGGGCGATTCATTATATCGACGAGTTCCGCCAGCGGGACAAGCCGTTTTTCTTCTCGCTGAACTTCTGGGGACCGCACGAGCCTTATATCGCGCCGACCCGCTTCCTGGACCTGTACCGAGACGTGGAGCTGGAGCCTTGGCCGAATTTTTACGACGACCGTTCGGACAAACCGTCCATTCACAGCATCAAGAGGGGCAACACGAAGGAATGGGCCGATTTTGTTCCGTATATCAAGCATTATTATGCGGCGATGAGCAGCATCGACGAGCAGATCGGGCGTCTGTTTGATTATTTGAAGCGCCATGATCTGTACGATAATACGATTATTATTTTTACCGCCGATCACGGCGAATCGCTTGGCATTCACGGCGGTTTGTGCGACAAGTCGTTTTTCATGTATGAGGAAACGTGCCGCATTCCGTTGATCGTCAAGCCGGCTGCCGGACTGGACGGCTCGCGCAAGGAAGCCAGCTTCGTCGGCACGTGCGACATTCACGCTACGATTCTCGATCTGGCCGGGGCGGGAACGCCGCCGGAAGGAACCGACGGCCGCTCGTTCGCGCCGATGCTGGCGGGAGAAACGGTCGAGAACTGGCCGGACAGCATCGTCACCGAAGGGGCGGGGTTGGAGGCGGCGATGTTTACGCAGCGCATGATCCGCAAGGATCATTACAAATACGTGTTCAACTGCGGCGATCTCGACGAGCTGTACGATCTGCAGGCGGACCCGTACGAGATGACCAATCTGGTCGGCAAAGAGGAGTACGGGGATCAATTGGCCGGGATGCGGCAGGCGCTGGCGGATTGGATGACGTTGCACGACGACGGGCTGCTGCGGCAGTACAAGCGGATGCGTATCGAGCAGTAAGGAGGAAGAAATGAACCGTACGATTTTATTTTACGAGCCGGGCTTCCCGATGGCGTCCGAGGCTCCGGATATGGGGCAGCTCGAACGGCTTGCCGCCGCCGGCTCCCTGGTCGACGCCGAAGGGCTGGCCGAGGCGCTCGACGATTGCGAGGGCGGCTGCTTCGTCAATATGCACGCTCCGTATTTTCCGAAGCTCGCCTGGCGTGCGATTCTCCAGTTTCTGAAGCGCGGCGGCGGTTTGGTTAGCGCGGGCGGAGCGCCTTTCCGCCTGCCGGTAAGCCGCAAGGACGGAGAGTGGGCGGTGGAGGCCGAACAGACGGCTTACCATCGCCAGCTGCTGATCCATGAGGCGATGCCGGTCGACCCGTTGCCGATCGAACGGCTCGCGCCGAACGAGGATATTCCTGTCGCCTCCCCGTACATCGATACGTTGACGATCGAGCCGACCTGCAGCTTGATTATGCACGTCACCCGGCAAAGCGATATTCCGCATGAAAGCGGATCGGCGGGACCGATGGACGCGCGTCTGGTTCCGCTTGTGAAGGGCGTTGCGGCGGACGGCCGCGAGGTGGCGGCGCCGGTCGTGCTGCTGGAGCATGCGAAGGGCGAATTCGCCGGCGGCCGCTGGTTGTTCGTGAACCAGCGGCTGACGTCCAGCTTCTGGGCGAAAGCGGGCGAGGAGGCGATTGCCGCATGGGCCCGCTTCTGCTCGTACGGCGTCGCCGAGATGTGGCTGCTGCCGCTGTATGCCGCTTATGAACCGGGAGACCGGGCGAAGTTTCGCTGCCAGATGCAGCAGCTCGGCCGGGGACGGGCGGATGGGGCTGGCGCAGGCGCCGGAAGCGGCTGGAGCTGCACGTTCCGCTTCGGCAAGCCGTCGCCTGACGGCGGCATCGCGCCGGAATGGACGCATACGTTCGAGTGGAACGGCTCCCGGGAGATGGCGGTCATTCCGCTGCACGTTCCGGTCGAGCTGAGCCCGGGGCTTTACAGCGCCGAGCTGACCGCCGTCTCTGACACAGGAGAGAAGCGCGTGCTGCGTCAGGCGGTGTGGGGGTTCGACCGCGAGCTGCTGGCGCAGGGCAAACCGCTCGTATGCGGCCGCGACTATTTCCGCAAGGAAGGCCGGCCGCTGCCGATCGTCGGGATGACCTACATGACGTCGGACGTGGCGCGCAAGTTTTTGTTCCTGCCGAACGTAGCGGTATGGGACCGGGACATGGCCGAGATGAAGCGCGCCGGGATCAATCTAATCCGCACCGGGCTGTGGACCGGCTACCGCAATGTGATGTACGAGGACGGACACCCTTCCGAGGAGGCGCTGCGGGCGATCGACGCGTTTATTTTGACCGCCAAGCGGCACGACCTGGAGGTGACGTTTAATTTCTTCGCCTTTACGCCGGAGCTGTGGGAAGGGACGAACCCGTACCTCGATCCGCGCAGCGTGGCGGCGCAGAAACGGTTTATCGCGGCGATCGTGTCGAGGCATCGCGAGACGACGAACGTGCATTGGGATTTGATCAACGAGCCGTCGATGTTCGATCCCAAACGTATTTTCGAAGGACCGCGAAGCAGCGGGGATGTTTATGAGCAGGCTGCCTACATCGGATGGCTGAAAACCCGCTATGCGACGATCGGCGAGCTCCAGGAGCGATGGGGGTATACGCCGGCCGAGCTGCCCGGTTTCGAAGCGGTGCGGCCGCCCGAACCGTCGGAGATCAATTTCGACATTCAGGATATGCATTCCGGCAAAAGAGGGACGCGCTGGCTCGACTACTCGTTGTTCGGCATGGAGATGCTGAACCGGTGGACGGAGGAGCTGAGCGCCACGATCCGCACGCTCGCTCCGGACCGGCTGATCACGGTCGGTCAGGACGAGGCGCTCGGCGCCCAGCGGCCTTCGCCGTTCCTGTACGAAAGCGCAGTCGATTATACGACGAATCATTCGTGGTGGCTGATGGATCAGCTGGTGTGGGACGGAATATTCGCCAAAGCGCCTCGTAAGCCGAACCTGATTCAGGAGACCGGCATCATGTACGTCGAGACGCCGGACGGCCGGGCGAAGCGCTCGGAAGCGGAGCTGCGCAACATTTTGGAGCGCAAATACGCGTACGCGTTCTCGACCGGCGGAGCCGGCGCGGTGCAATGGCTGTGGCATACGAATATGTATATGAACAACGTTAACGAATCGAATATCGGGGCATTGCGGGCGGACGGCACCCAGAAGCCGGAAGCGGACGTGTCGTACGACTTCGGACGGTTTATGGCTGCCATTCGCGATCTGTTCGAGGACCGGCGGCTGGAGGAGATCGTCGTCGTGTTCCCGTATTCGAACGATTTGTCGAACCGTAGGCTCGCGGTCGAAGCGACGAGCCGACTGACGAGGGTGCTCGCCTACGAGCTGAATGTGCATTTCCGCGCCTTGGGCGAATACGAGCTGAGCGCGCTGAAGGATCATCCGCCTAAGCTGATCGTCGTCCCGAGCGCGCACAATTTCAGCGACGCGGCGCTGCGGCAGCTAATGGATCATGTGAGCGAGGCGGGAGGCACGCTGCTGTTCACCGGACCGGCCGGGCTGAACGAGTATTGGCAGCCGGTCGATCGGCTAACGGACCGGCTCGGGCCGCGTATGCTCGGGAATGTTCTGCGTGAAGAGGAGCTGGCTGTCGGGGAATCAGTCGTGCGCTTATCGTTCGGGGAGCGCAAGATCGCGCAGCTGTGCAAGGAAACCGTCACGGTCTCCGGTTCCGGGCGGGAAACGGATGAGGCGGAGGCGCCGTCCGGACTGACGGAGGTCGCGCTCGGAGCGGGCCGGCTGCTGTGGACCGGCTTGCCGGTCGAGCTGAACGACCGGAGCGAAGCGGTGAACGCCCTGTACGGGCACGTGCTTGCGGATTGCGGTATCGCCCCGGAATTGGAGTGGGAGCTTGGCGGAGGGTTGCCCGGCGTATACGGCCGCAAGCTGGAATTCCGCGACGGATCGCTGTACGTATTCGTATCGGAGTACGGCCGCAGCGCCGCAATCCGGGTGAAAGATCCGGTTTCGGGCCGCACCTATGCCTTCAAGCTCGAGAGCGAACGCTCGATGCTGTTTGCGACGAACCGCGCAGGCGAGCTGCTGGCCGTGTACCGGCCGGATGAGGTCGATGTAAAGGTCGGCTGAACCTTCGCAGTCCTTTCAATCGTTCGCCGGCTACGGGCTGCAGTTCCTCTGCCAGACACGTTATGCTGATGGATTTGTTATGCTGATAGACTTGTTATGTTGATAGAGTCACTATGTTGATAGACTTGCTGTGTTGATAGAGTCGTTATGCCCCAAGACGTCTCCTGTTCCGCTTCACTAGCGGACTTGGAGACGTCTTTGCATCTATTCGAGGCTGGCTCACCTGCGGGGCACTCCGCTTTCGGGGCTGCGGCTCTGATCTACTGGTTAACATTCTGCGAAGTCTCCAGCCGATCATGCTCATACCCGTTACTTTGGAATGGTAACATTACAGGACTCGCCGACTAACAAGACACATAGGGAGAAAGCAAAGTAACAAAGTAACAAAGTAAACAAGGCAAACAAGGCAAACAAGGCAAATGAGGTAAAACAAGATACACAAAGCACACAAAAGGCGCACCAATCCACCGCCGCATCCTGCTACCCCGCAACTGTCCC
Organism: Paenibacillus sp. GYB004; assembly: GCF_036577605.1. Lineage (NCBI taxonomy): Bacteria > Bacillati > Bacillota > Bacilli > Caryophanales > Paenibacillaceae > Paenibacillus > Paenibacillus sp. GYB004. The sequence goes on along the minus strand of NZ_JARBDB010000057.1, from coordinate 175,642 downwards.
CGCCCCTGCCTCCTACGCAGAGTCAGGTGTTTATAGCAATCTCCGAGTGGGTTCTAAGATTATGGACTTAGGACTTGTCCTTTGCGGCAAAGATGCAAAGTTCCTAAGCACACACTCAACGATCAAGCATTGGAATAACTCCGGGCTCCCAAGTGAAAGCACCTTAGTGAACCAAACAGATAATTTGTAAAGTCTAATAAACAGAAGGCGGAAATTCATGTAAGAGGTTTTCCCTTTTTTTAATCTTTAAGAAATTCGAGAATGCAGCAACTTATTTCTTGAAAAATCAGTTATGAAATGTTGGGTATCTCGATACGTTGGCGGTAGTTTAGGTTTTACTCCGGAAAGGTAATCACAAAATGATAATTAATAATGAATTTCCTGAACAGGAGGATAAAATGAAAATCAAAATCGGACTACTGTCATGTGCTGCTGTATGTTTAATTTTGAGTGGTTGTGTTTCAGCAAAGCCGAATAAGTTTGAGCAACCTACCCCCGCCAATTCGACAAGCAATGAAAAAATTGAAGAAACCAAAACGAGGCCCATTGAACGAGGACCGGGGCCATTAACTAAAGAGAACACCTCGATCGGAGGCGTTCATATTGGAGACTCACAGGATAAGGTAAAAGCATTACTGGGGGAACCGAGTAAAAAAAGCCAAGTCCATTCGACACCCGAGATTGAATGGTATTATGAAAAGGAGAATATGGGAGTACGTTTTTATCGTACTAGTGAGAAGGAGCCTTTAGGCGGAGTTGAAAGCATCATATTGCACAGTCCCTCAACCATAAAAACAAATACGAACATTGGTATTGGTGATTCCGGAGATAAGTTGCTTAAGAGTTACGAGAAAGTTGAGATATCTAAAGATAAAGAAAAACCAACGGGCTACTGGGTTACAGGCAGTACCTATACAGAAAATGTATATCACCCGTATCTAATGTTCAGAGTTGATGAAAACAATGTTATCCAAGATATAGAATTATCAAATTATTTAATTGACCCAGCTAAAACCAAATAAGAAAAGGAGGGGAGTTACCCCTCCTGTCCCTTTATGGGAGAAGTTCTTCTTTAGCAGCCCATCCGGAGCTATTAAGGACTGCATACTTGTTACGCTGATAGTATTGGAGCGCAGCAGCTGGTAGCGGCAGGGGAGAGGTTCCGGGAAATCGCTGAGGACGAATTGCCGGTTTATGATGGCGATCGGTTGTTTCTGCTTGTCTCGGGCGAAGCTTCCTCGAAGCGGAAAGCGCATCTGCTCGCCGACATTGCCGCTTGGCGCAGCTTGCACGCCTTTCGCGGCGGCAACATTCATCTGGCCGAGGCGAAGTGGAATTACGACGACTCTTGACCCGTGAACGGGTGCTTGCCGAACTGCCGCACATTTTGGCTGCGCGGATCTGATCGTACGGTCGGCGGCCCATCGCTATAAATCGCAACACCACGCATCGGGAACTGCCCGGGGAGCGACGAGGCAATTTTTTAACGAAAAGATCTTAACATCCGCGGTAACGTGGAGACTGAGATCTTTTTAAAAGGCCTAAATGTTCCTTTTCTTCACCATACTGAAGCGGGTAAAGGCCCCCCTTACTTAGTTGTTTCCGCTAACCGGGAATGGAATTCCGGAAATGAGGAATCGTTCCTTCAACCGGGTAAATTCCTCACCTTACTTGAAACGGGGCTGAAGATCCGGAGCGGTTATTTCGAGCCTGCCCCAAGTTACTTTCACATAAGCATAAAAAAGCGGAGAGCAGTTATCCGGACTTAGAAAAGCTGCCGCATGTGAAGGGACGTTTGTCGCGCGCGGAGAACGCTTCGGCTGGATGCTTTTCGAATTGGCACGATATTTGCATACCTCTATAAGCTGAACACGTGAGAAGGAAGGTGGAGCGTTTGAAACGAGTATACGAATCATACCGCGAAGCGATTGCGGACATCCCGGATGGCGCCACGATTATGGTCGGCGGTTTCGGCCTCGTCGGCATTCCGGAAAATCTGATCATGGCCTTGTCCGAATCGGGGATATCCGGGCTGACCGTCATCTCCAACAATTGCGGCGTGGATGACTGGGGACTCGGACTGCTGCTGCGCAACCGGCAAATCCGCAAAATGATCGGTTCCTACGTCGGAGAGAACAAGGAGTTTGAACGCCAGCTGTTGTCGGGCGAATTGGAGGTCGAGCTGCTGCCGCAAGGAACGCTGGCCGAGCGGATTCGCGCCGGAGGGGCGGGCATTCCGGCTTTTTACACGCCAGCGGGGGTTGGGACGCCGATTGCCGAAGGCCGGGAAGTGAGACGGTTCGGGGAGAAGGACTACGTGCTGGAAACCGCGCTGACCGCCGATTTTAGCCTGATTCGCGCGATGCGGGGCGACCGGATGGGGAATTTGATCTACAACAAGACGGCACGCAATTTCAATCCGGTGATGGCGGCAGCCGGAGCGGTCACGATTGCCGAAGTCGAGGAGCTGCACGAAGCGGGAGCCTTCGATCCGGACCGCATCCATACGCCCGGCGTTTATGTGCAGCGGCTTGTGACGGGCGCCCAGCAGAAACGAATCGAAAGACGGACGACAAGGAGCGGATGATCGATGAAGGCACAAGCTTTTGGCAAAGAAAACGTTCGGGAGCGGATCGCCCGCCGGGCGGCGCGAGAAATCCGCGAGGGGTATTACGTCAATTTGGGAATCGGGATGCCGACGCTGGTCGCGAATTATCTGGAAGCGAACCGCGAGGTGCTGCTGCAGTCGGAGAACGGACTGCTCGGCATCGGCCCGTATCCGCAGGAGACGGAGCTTGACCCGGACCTGATCAATGCGGGCAAAGAAACGGTTACCGCTGTGACGGGGGCCGCTTTCTTCGACAGCTCGGAGTCGTTCGCGATGATTCGCGGCGGTCATATCGATCTTGCCATACTCGGCGGCATGCAGGTATCGGGCCAAGGTGACCTTGCCAACTGGACGATTCCCGGACAGATGGTAAAAGGAATGGGCGGCGCAATGGATCTGGTGCACGGAGCCAAACGGGTCGTCGTTATCATGGAACAGGTAGCCAAGGACGGCAAGCCGAAAATTGTCCGGACGTGCAGTCTGCCGCTGACCGGGCAAAACGTGGTGCACCGGATCATCACCGAACGTGCGGTGCTGGATGTGACGCCGGAAGGCTTGCGTCTGGTCGAGCTTGCGGCGGGTTATACGGAAGACGACGTCCGTTCGGCGATGGAGCCGGAGCTTATTGTGGACGGCGACGTTGTGACGGATTCTTATTGACCGCCGGCCGAATATGCGGAGAAAATGGTCTACAGAGAAGGAGCGGTATACACGATGGAACAAACGATAGCCGTCCTCGGCGCGGGTACGATGGGACACGGAATCGCCCAGCTGTTGGCGCAATCCGGCAGTCGTGTCTATTTGTACGATCCGTCGGAGGAGGCGCTGGAACGCGCCATGCAGAAAATACGATCCAATGTGGCTGTCATTCGTTCGGAACGATGGGGCGATTGTCCGTCTGAAGACCGGGTACTGGGCCGGATCGTATGTACGCCTGACCCGGTGGCGGCGGTGGCCGGCGCTTCGATCGTAATCGAGGCGGCGCCGGAGAAGCTGGAGCTGAAGCGGGAGCTGTACCGGTTGATAGAACGCGGAATCCGGGCCGATGCGATTGTCGCTTCGAACACGTCGTCTTATGTGCCGGAGCAGTTGGTGGAAGGAATGACGTTTGCGCATCGGTTTGTCGTGGCGCACTTTTTTAATCCGGCGCATCTCGTGCCGCTGGTTGAGATCGTGCTTCACCCGCAGACGAACCGGCAAACGGCGGAGCCGCTGATCCGGCTGCTGGAAGCGTGCGGCAAGTCGCCGGTTGTGCTGAGTGCGAACGTCGCAGGTTTTATCGCCAATCGTCTGCAGGCGGCATTGCTCCGGGAAGCGGTTCACCTGCTGGAGAGCGGCGTGGCCAGCGCCCGCGAGATCGATCTGGCGGTGACGGAAGGCCCGGGCTTGCGCTGGGCGTTAAGCGGTCCGTTGGCAACGGCCGATTATGGCGGTCTGGACGTATGGGAGCGCGTATCGGACCGGTTATTTCCGGAGCTGGATACGCGAACGGAAGCTCCCGAGTCGATCCGGCGTCTTGTACGCGGGCAGCGGCTTGGGGTGAAATCGGGCGGCGGATTTTTTGAATATCCGGACGGTGATGCGAACGGCGCGGATCACGGACTTCCGGACGGCGTACAAGACGCTGTGGAGCAGCGCGACCGCAAGCTGATTCGGCTGATGATGGTTAAAAACGATACTTGGACAGGAGGCGACGCCCAATGAAGGAAGCGTACATTCTGGATGGAGCCAGAACCGCATTTGGCGGCTTCGGCAAAAGTTTCAAGGAGACGTCCGCGACACAGCTCGGAATCGCGTCCGCGAACGAAGCGCTCAAGAGAGCCGGTGTCGAGCCGGCCGAAGTCGAGCAGGCGATATATGGCAATGTGATCCATTCCAGCGTATCGGCCGCTTATGTGGCAAGGCATGTAGCGCTGCATGCGGGCGTTCCCGAGACGGCGCCGGCGATGCTCGTCAACCGACTGTGCGCATCCGGCATGCAGGCGGTCGTCAGCGCCGCGCAGAGCATCCGGCTAGGCGAAGCGGATCTCGTGCTTGCTGGCGGCATCGAGAACATGTCACAGTCGCCTCACGTGGACTTCGCCAGCCGGTTCGGCTCCAAGCTGGGACCGGTCGTGCTGGAGGACATGCTGCAGCAGACGCTCCACGATGCGTACATCGGCTGCGGCATGGGCGTCACGGCGGAAAATTTGGCGGAGCGGTACGGGTTTAGCCGGGAGCAGCAGGACGAGTACGCGGTCGTCAGCCATCTGCGCGCGGCGTCAGCGGAGCAGAGCGGCATTTTGGCCGAGGAAATCGTCGGCATCGAGGTACGTGACGGCAAGTCGGTCCGGATCGCGGACCGCGACGAGCAGATTCGCGCCGATACGAACGCGGAATCGCTCGGACGGCTGAAGCCGGCGTTCCGGCAAGGCGGAACGGTTACGCCGGGCAACGCGAGCGGCATTAACGACGGCGCCGTATCGCTGGTTATTGCGGGCGAGGACGGCTTGCGCGGCCGTCAGCCGCTTGCGCGCATCGTCTCGTGGGGGATCGCCGGAGTCGATCCGTCGATTATGGGCATCGGCCCGGTCCCGGCTTCGCGGATTGCGCTCGGGCGGGCCGGACTTGCCATGGCCGACATGGGGCTCGTCGAGATCAACGAGGCGTTCGCGGTCCAGTATTTGGCGGTGGAACGGGAACTGCAGCTCGACCGTGCGGTCACGAACGTCAATGGCGGCGCTATCGCGCTCGGCCATCCGGTCGGCGCTAGCGGCGCGCGGGTGCTGTTGTCGCTGGCGTACGGGCTTCGCCGGACCGGGCGCCGGTACGGGCTGGCCTCGCTGTGCATCGGCGGCGGGCAAGGAATGGCGGTCGTGCTGGAAAATGCGGGTATATAGCCGGGAGAAATCTCCGGGGGCTCGTCCCGATTTTTAAACGAAAGGACCTCAACTTCCACTGCAGTGTGGAGGCTGAGGTCCTTTTTTTCGAGGAAAACCGGTTCAAAGCAGGGCGCCCAAAAATCGCAAAGCGGCCTGTTTTTTCACCGGAGCTTTATTGTATTTGACATAATGAATTCCAGAAATTGTTCAAAACTAGTTGCCACTGTTTCCACTTCTTCGAATTCAGGCTCAGATCCGCGTACGACAGCGCCTTTGTTCCCCGCTACATCAATCGCATAGAAGGCATATCCATCTTCGACCGACATTACTATGGGCAAGTAACGATCCCACCACGCGGTTATTTCTGATTTCCAAATCTCATCATCCTTGGCCGCTTCCAGGCTGAGCATTTCACATTCGTTCCATTGGTACGCAGTATCCGATTCGTTATTGAATTCATCCTCACAAATAAACCAAGTCTGCTCATTGGGGGAGACGCATTGTTTGACCGCGCTTAAAAAATCCAAATATGGATTCGGAATTTCTTTATATCTAGCTGTAACGCTGCCGTCTAAATGTAATCGGAAATCAGATTTTCGGGTGAGATCCCAACCGTTTTCATGAGCCCAAACTATAAACTCGTCAATTTTATTATTCATAGCTCACCTACTGAACCATTTGTCATTTCTGTTCGTATAACTACTATAGAACAACGGTTCGATTTATTCAAATATCCAAATAGTCATTTATCAGAGTCGGGCCTTACAGAGATTCCGCGGGAACGCCTTCCTTCATTTTTGGCTGTTTGCTTAAGGAAGACCGCGAGGAAAAGGCCGGAAATAGGGGTAAGGCAACCGGTTCGCAGCTTATTAGAAAGCGATTTTCGCGCCCGCCGGGCCCCCTCTGTTACTTGGAAAACGTTGTGCTATAATAGCAGGGAAAGGGGCGGGACGAATGATCGAATTGACGAATGTCACGAAAAGCTACAATGGAAAAGTAAAAGCGGTGGACAATCTGGATCTGATTGTCCGGGGCGGAGAAATATTCGGATTTCTCGGGCCGAACGGCGCAGGCAAAACAACGACGATTAAGATGATTACGGGCATCGCCAAACCGGACAAAGGCAGCATTACGATCAACGGCCACGATATTTCCCAGTCGCCGATCGAAGCCAAGAAGCAGTTCGGCTACGTGCCGGACAGCCCGGACTTGTTTCTGCGGCTGAAAGGGCTCGAGTATTTGAACTTCATGGCCGATATGTACGATGTGCCGAAGGAAGTCCGCAAGGAACGGATCGATGCGCTCGCCCGCCGATTCGACATGTCGCAGGCCATATCCGATCCGATTCAGAGTTACTCCCACGGGATGAGGCAAAAAATCGTCATCATGGGCGTGCTTATCCACGATCCGGCGGTGTGGATTTTGGACGAGCCGCTAACCGGTCTCGACCCCAAGTCGTCCTACACGCTGAAGGAAATGATGCGCGAGCATGCGGATGCGGGCAAAACCGTCTTTTTCTCCACGCACGTGCTCGAAGTGGCCGAGAAGCTGTGCGACCGGGTGGCGATTATCAATAAGGGCGAAGTGTTGTTTTGCGGGACGTTCAAGGACATGCAGGAGCGGTTCCAATCGGATCTGTCCCTGGAGAGATTGTTCCTGGAGTTGACGGAAAATGAATAAGACGCTGGCGTTAACTCGCATTCTGATCAAAAACGGCTCCGGACAGTTTTCCAAATCCGGTAAGCGCGGCAAGCTGCCGACGCATATTCTTTTGCCGATTCTGCTCGCTGTCGCCTTGCTTCCCTTTGCCTCCATATTGGGCGGCTTCGTCGCCTTTTTGTACGACGGATTGAAGCCGATCGGCCAAGAGGGCGCTGTGCTGGGGCTAGGGTTGTCCATCACAAGTTTAGTCGTGTTTATGTTCGGGATTTTCTACATCATCACCGTTTTTTACTTCGCGCAGGATGTCGAGTATTTGCTGCCGCTGCCTTTGAAGCCGTCGCAGATCGTCTCGGCCAAATTTTTGACGGTGCTGTTGTACGAATATTTGACCCAGCTCGTCCTGCTGGCGCCTCTGCTGATCGTCTTCGGCGTCAAGGACGGCGCCGGAGTGATGTATTACGTGTATGCCGTCATCACCTTTCTGGCGCTGCCGATTTTGCCGCTCGTGGTCGCTTCTGTTGTGGCGATGGCGATCATGAGTTTTTCGGGCGTAGCCCGCAACAAGGACCGCTTCCGGCTGATCGGCGGTACGGTCGCCGTTTTGTTCTCGCTCGGCTTGAATTTGTTCATTCAGCGGTCCGTCCGGAGCACGATGACGCCGGAGGAAGTCCAGAATATGCTGCTTGGCGGAGGCAATACGTTCCTCGATCTGGCGACCCGTTCGGTCCCGAGTGTCAAGCTGGCGGCGAATGCGATGCTCAAAGAGGCGGAGCTGGCGGGACTGGCGTTCATCGTTTTATTTGCCGGTTTTTCGGTGCTGCTGTACGTCGCCTTTGCGTTGCTTGCCCAAACATTTTATTTCAAGGGCGTCATGGGCATGTCGGAATCTTCCGCACGGCGTATTCAGCTAAGCGGCCAGCAGCTGGATAAGATGACCGTGCAGCAATCGGCCGTCCGGTCGATGCTGATGAAGGAACTGCGCATCTTGCTGCGCACGCCGCCTTATTTCCTCAACTGTGTGTTTATGACGCTGATGTGGCCGATCATTATGCTGATTCCGCTGCTCTCCCAGCCCGATCTGGCGGAGATGCTCGGTCAAGCGTCGCAGTATCTCGACCAGGGCGGCATCGGTTCGATGGTGCTGGCCGGGGGCGTCGGCGTGTTCCTGTTCATCTCCGGGGCGAATGCGACGGCATCGACTTCGATATCGAGAGAAGGGGCCGGATTTTTCGTGCTGAAATATATTCCGGTGCCTGTACCTCATATTCTGACCGCCAAAGTGATGAGCGGATGGCTCGTTACGATGATCGGTACGATATTGATTCTTGGCGCTGCGTATTTCCTGATCCATCTGCCGATTGCGCTCATTTTGCTGTTGCTGATGCTGGCGGTGCCGGCCACGCTGTTCACCTGCCTGACTGGCGTATGGGTCGACCTGTTCCGCCCGGTGCTGAATTGGGATAACGAGCAGAAGGCGGTCAAGCAAAACATGAACAGCGTGTTCAACCTGCTCATTTGCGTAGCGTTTGCCGGCCTTTTGTTTTTCCTCGTGTCCCGTCTCGGTTTAAGCTTGACGATGACGGCGATCGTGCTGATGCTGATTTTGGTTGCGGCCGATTTGCTGTTGTACAGATTGCTTCAGACAAAAGGGCAAATCTGGTTTACGAAAATTGAAAACTGACGGACTCGAAATCAGGGTGAACCAATCCTTCGGAAACCTGCGCGGATGCGGCAGGTCCGGAGGATTTTTTTAATTTATCAGTATAACGTGGAAGTGGCTCTAAATCCCGGTAAACGCCAGCGTCAAAGACGCGGGTAGGCGTTTATCCTTGGCTCGTTCGCTGTATTCGCATCTTTTCGAAAGGAGAAGAGAGATGATATCTGCCATTGCACTTATTGGTTGCATCAAATATAATTGCATAGACAACTAATTGATTTCGATTTCGGATGAGAAGGTGAAGGAATTCAAGATGGAACAGGAACATGCTGCAACAACGGTTAATCTGCTGGAGCGATCGGTCGGTTTTATGATGGGCGTCACATACCGCAAGCTGTCCAACTTGCTTCAGCACAGGTTGAAGGAATACGACATTACTCCGGAGCAGTGGTCGGTATTGTATCAGGTGGATCGGGCGGAAGGGCTGATTCAGAAAGAAATTGCGGAGCGCACGTGTAAAGATAAACCGACGACGACGCGGATTCTCGATCATCTGGAGAGCAAAGGGCTCATCTATAAGCAAACGGGCAAAAACGACCGGCGTTCGTTTCTCGTTTACGCCACCGACAAAGGATCGTCGTTGATCGGGCGGACGGCTCCGGTCGAGCAGCAGCTGATCGAAGAAATCAAGATGTGCGTAACGGAGGAAGAGTACGCGATGCTGATGGAGCTTATTATACGCATCAATCACCGCGCTGCCGAACTGACAGACCAAGAGTAGGAGAAGATTCGAATGCAACCAGAACAATCAGCGAGACTATGGACGAAGCCGTTCGTCGCTTTGACGATCTGCTCGTTTTTATTGTTTTTGAATTTGCAGATGCTGCTGTCGTCGTTCCCCGCCTATGTCAAAAACGAATATGAGGCCGGAGACCTGACCGTCAGCTTGACGACAAGCGTGTTCGCTTTATCGGCGATCGTAACCCGATTTGCGACGGCGGCTCTGATGCGTTACGTGCACCGCAACTTCATTTTGTATGCCGGGCTGGCGATTGCCGCCTTAACGACCGGTATTTATGTATATGCCGGTTCGGTAGGGGGTCTGCTGCTAATGCGCGCCGGCTATGGCGTAGGCTTCGGGATGGCGAGCACGATCATTCCGACACTCGTCTCCCAGATCATCCCGTCCCGGAGAATGGGCGAGGGGATCGGTTATTTCGGATTGTCAACCAGTCTGGCGATGTCCGTCGGGCCGATGATCGGGTTAAATGTGATGAACTTGTCCGGCTTCGGCACGCTTTCCATAATGGGGACCGCTGCCATCATTTTGATTTTTCCGCTTTTGCTGCTGATTCGTGCGGCGCCGGCCGATTCCAGGCGGAATACGGACTCCGTGCCGGCGTCCGCGGTCCGGACTCAGGTCAATCAGACGAACCAGACCAACCAGTCGGGCGAGAAACCGAGATGGAATACGAAGTTATTATTTCCCGCCTTGCTTAATGTTATTTTAGCCGTAACTTACAGCGGTTTGCTCAGCTTTATCGCTTTGTACGGAGAATCGGTCAAGCTGGAGCAGGTCGGACTGTTTTTCTTATTTAACGCGATTACGATCATTTTGATCCGCCCGATCTCCGGCAGAATCTTCGACCGGAAAGGTCATGGAGCGGTTCTCGTCCCGGCCGCGGTTAGTGTCATCGCCAGCTTGCTTCTGCTGTCGTACGCGCACACCATTCCGATGCTGTTTGTGTCCGCCTTGCTGTACGGGCTCGGCTTCGGAGCAATTCAGCCGACCATTCAGGCGTGGATGCTGCGGGTAACGCCGAGAGAGCGGCACGGGTCGGCCAACAGCATGTATTACAACTCGACCGATCTGGGCGTCGCGGCCGGGGCGATGATTCTCGGAGCGATCTCGTCCGTATCGAATTATGCGGTCATGTACCGGTATTCCGCCGGCTTTATGGTATTATTTCTGGTCGTATATGCTGTTGCCGCTATGGCGGCCGCCCGGTTCGGGGCACCTCGGGCGAAGAGTAGCGCGGATATTATTTACGAGCATAAATCTTGACGGCTGCCCCTTCCCCATTGAAGGGGCTTCTTTAATTTCCGCGTAAAATTATGGAATTACTCATTCTAGTAAGATGAGAGGAGTTCCTCCCGATACCGCAACCTTCACAGCGTATAATACGGGCTTTTCTAATGCAACCATTTGACTCTTATAATATTTATAAATCTTTAATCTGACTTAGATAAATATGGATTGACATCCGTTTTTCGGTCATTTATGATGAAATTGTGCTTTATCAATGTTTTATTTATAACATTGACTCACATATTAACTACAATTTTTAGAGTCAAAAGGCGGTTTCAGGGGTTACTTATGCAGATGGGGAGGCGGGACGTATAAGTTCATGATAAACTAAGCGGTAGTTGAAATGACCGACATTGGAGCGTTGAACGATGGGGATACGACCGACCAAGGAACAATTTAACCGGCAACTGGAGCAAATTGCCGGCACGCTGCGCAACGAAATGATCGAAGGCCGCTATGCCCTAGGCGAATATTTGCCGACGGAGCGTACGCTGATGGAACGATTCCGCATGAGCAACAACGCGGTGCGCACCGCATTGGAAACGCTCGTCCGCGAAGGCTGGATCGAGAAGGTGCCGAGAATCGGGAACCGGGTGGCGGCCGGACGTCCTCCGGTGAAGCTGGTGCTGGCCCGCAACAACGTTGCGCAGCGCAATCTCGAGCTTTCCGGGCTGCTGGACAACTTCCACCGGCAATTTCCGTGGATTTCGGTGGAGACCCATAAGATTGATGGGCAAGGGAATACGGGGGACGCGGATTTGGTGATGGTGGATAATTATCAGTTTCAGAGCATGGTCGAGGACGGAGCCATTAAGAAGCTGGAGCCGCTTACCGGGCGCGAGGACACGTATCCGGGACTTGCCAGGCAGTTTGTGGTTGAGGGAAGCTTGTACATGAGGCCGGTCGTGTTCTCGCCGATCGTGCTTTGCTACAACAAAGCGCATTTCCGCGAATGCGGGCTGATGGAGCCGGACGGAAGCTGGACATGGGACAACTTGCTCGACTGTGCAGAGAAATTGTCGGACGGCAAAGGCAGATACGGATTCAGCTTTCACGCGCAGGATATGAATCGATGGCCTCTTTTTATGCTGCAAAGCGGTGAACGGTTCGAATGGAACGCAGGACAGTTGAACGATTTGCGCGGCACCCGGCTGCTGGAGAGCATGAAGGTGTACAAACGGATCATTCATAACCGGAAGGCGTTCCCGCTGTTTCTGTCCGAGAGCAATGGCGATATTATGCAAATGTTCGAGGAAGGCAAGCTGTCGATGATTTTGAACACCTACATGGGGCTGAACTTGTGGAAACATGCGAATCTGGAGTACGATGTGGCGCCGGTTCCGTTCATTTACGAGCCGCGGACGCTTATTATCGTTCTCGGCATCGGCATAAGCGCCAAGTCCGCACACAAGGAAGAAGCGCGGCTTCTGGCCGATTATTTCGTTTCGGCCGGTGCGCAGAATTACATTTACGAGCATACGCTCAGCATTCCGAGCACGCAATTGCCCACTTATTCGCCGGCCGCCTCGACGTCTGTCGGCATCAACCGCCCGGAGCGTTACGCGTTATTTCGCGAGATGATGTTTTCCTACCGCACCCATAGCGATTTGGGCATCCCGGTTATGTCTTTGCCCAAAATATTTCAACCATTGAAAGCGTATTTGGCCGATATGATTGACGAAAACGAATTGTGCGACCGGATTCGCAGCGCGTTGTCCGACGAAACGCGGGCGGGCGCGAGCGAAGCGGGCGACTGAACTTGTGGAGGGATCGATGATGGCTGCTTGCCTCCGTACTGGCGGCAGCCTCGCTGACGGCTTATGCCGGCGGCGAAATGAAAGCGGTAACAAAGTGACTGAAGCAACCGATCAGGCGCCGGAGCAAAAACAACTGATGGATCTGGTGTTTTATTCAAACTCAAAACGTCTCTCGCCGACCTGATCGACGAGGACGAATTGGACGCCCGGCTGATCGAGCGGCTGTCGGGTCCGTAGCAGGAGCAAAGGGCAGGGCGGAAGTTTACAATGAGAATTTCAAATTTTCAAATTAGGGGGTTGACCCATGAAAAACATGAATAGGTGGTTGAAGCTGGGTATGATCGGTATGGGAACGGCGGCCATGCTGAGCGCTTGCGGTGGAGGAGCCGGAAGTAAATCGGAAGCGGGAGAAGCGACGGCCGGAGGAACGGAGCCGGTTGCGCCGGCGAAGCCGAGCGGTCCGGTCGAGATCAACCTCGTGACACCCGATGCGACGATTACGCCGGAATTTCTCGAACGGCTGGCCAAGAAGTTTCCGGACTACAAGATTAACCGCTATAACCAGGCTACGAAAGGATCGACGATTACCGATCTGCTAACCAACGGGACGCCGATCGATATTATCGGTCGCGCCGCGACCGTCTTCGAGAACGATGTAGTCGTTCACAAGCTGCAGTACAATATGGAGCCGCTGCTCAAGCAGGCCGGCGTTCAGACGACGGATTTCGAACCGCAATTGGTTAACTACGTCCGCAGCATTTCCGACGGCGGCATGTATGGCATCCCGGGCGGAAGCGCTATCAACCATGTGCTCTTTTACAACAAAACGTTGTTCGACCAATTCGGCGTAGCCTATCCGAAGGACGGGATGAGCTGGGAGGAGACGATGCAGCTCGCGGCCAAAATGACCCGCAACGAGGGCGGGAAACAATACTACGGATTCGCCGGAAATACCGGCATTATGACGGCAACGAATCAGTTATCGATCCCGTTGGTTAACACGAAAACGCAAAAGCCGACGATCAATACCGATGAGCGCTGGCGCTCGTACTTCCAGATTATTTACGGCAACTCTGTTCTGAATGATGCGCTCAAATCGAACAACAAGGCGTTCAGCGGCGGGGCGAAAAATCTGACCGAAGGCGACACGGCGATGCTTTTGTTCAATGCCAATATCGGCATTATCGACAAGGCGCTGCAGGAGGAAAAAATCAATTGGGATATGGTAGCGTTGCCGAGCTTTAAGGAAGCGCCGAAAACCGGCAGTCCGATGAACTCGACGCTTTGGGGATTGACGAACCAGACCCGGAATCGGGAAGCGGCGATAGATGTGATCAAGTATATGGTCTCGGATGAAGTTCTCGGCGACCTCGCCAAGCTTGGTTATCTCGTGCCGAAGCAGACGGATGCGATCAAGCGCGTATTCGCAACCGAAGCGAAACCGGCAGGGAAAAACTGGAATGCGGTCAATTATAATAAATTTGCGGCTTTCCCGGAAATGACGGTCAGCGATGCGGCCATTGCAGCGCTATATTCCAAGCAGATCGAAGTCATCGTCAAGGGCCAGACGGACATGAACACCGCGTTCCGCACCATTGAAGAGGAAGCAACCAAAATCATCGAGGAAAACGCGAGGAAATAAAGAAGAAGTTTTTATTTTGCAGAAGTAGCAGATACAGAAGTCTGGGGAACACATCGAAAACTTGTTCCCCGACATATAGAGGAGATGGAGAGATGCATACGTTACGTGCAGTTGTCGTCGGAGCGGGGACGATCGCGGGCCTTCATTTGCGGACGCTTGCGGCAAGCGAACGAACCGAGCTTGTAGGCGTCGCGGATATTTCCGGGGAGCGGGCTCGCTTGGCGGCCGAAGCTTACGCGATCAAGCCTTACACGGACTACAAGGCGATGGTACGGGCGGAGAAACCCGACATTGTCGTTATTACGCTGCCGCATGTTTTGCACAAAGAAGCGGCGATTTGGTGTGCGGAGCAAGGGTGCCACGTGCTGCTGGAGAAGCCGATGGCGATGAATGCGCGCGAATGCGCGGACATCAACGCTGCGGCTGCCCGCTGCGGCATTGTGCTGGCCGTGGGGCATATGCAGCATTATTTTGCGGAAAATGTGAAAGCAAAGCAACTGATTCAGTCCGGCAAGCTGGGGCGGCTTGTGACGATCATCGATCGGCGGTACGGGTATTATTATGACGAGAAGCGTCCGGCGTGGTTTTTGGATAAGGCGGCTTCCGGCGGAGGGATCGTCATCAATATCGGCAGTCATTCGATCGATAAAATCCAGTGGTTGACGGATTGTCAAATAACGAGCGTAAAAGCGGAACTGACGTTTTACGGCGAACGGGGCGATGTCGAAGGAAGCGCCAACTTGCTTATGCGCACTTCGCATGGAGCGACGGCTTCCGTCTCGCTCTTCGGCTATCGCGGCGTGCCGCCGGCCAATGAGACGGAACTGCTGTTTACGGACGGAGCGCTGAAAATCGTGGCGAGAAAAGGGCTTTGGATCAGCGGGGCAAACGGCTACGAGCTTGTCGACACGGGCGCAAAGGGCGAACCGTTCACCCCGCAGTGGGACGATTTGCTGAACGCCATCGGGCACGGCTCGGAGCTGTCGATAACGGGAACGTATGCCCAAACCGTCTCCGCCGTCGTCGATGCCGCCTATCGCTCCCACGAAACCGGCAGAGCGGAGGAAGTTGCCGTCATCTGATATTGGCTAGCCGCAGACGCTCGAAGATAACGTGTTCGAGGAGGAATGGCAATTGCGCAGATGGATGGTCTGGACCGTGGTGTTGATGATGATTGTGCCGTACGGTTTGCTGGGCCCGGGAAATCGGACATCGGCCGCCGGACAAACGATTGTTGAGGAAGGTGAAGCTCCGATCGAGGTGTATACGAATAAATGGAATGTAGTTCCCGCATGGACCGCTGCTCCCGTCATCGATGGAAAATTGGATGAGGCGGCATGGAGCGGCGCCGCGCCGCTGGACGATTTCCGAACGGCTTATTACAACGAGCCGGCGACTGGCGGGATTGCCTACAAGGCGGCCTTCGACGAGACGAATTTGTACATCGGAGGAACGTTTGACGAGGAAGAAAGGGACGTACTGGAACGGATCGAAATCGTGATCAGTCCGCAGACGGCAGGCGGGCTGCATTATGTGGCGTCCATCCCGGTCACTCCTTCGGGAAGAACGTTCACGACGGTCTGGAACCAGACGCTCGACGGTGTAGACCCGCAAAGGGTGAAAGTCGGCGTCTTCTCCCATGAAACGTCGTTGGCGGGCGGTGTCTTTACGGTCGAAGCGGCCATTCCGTTATCCGCCTTCGGGTCCGCCGTCGTCTCGCCGGGCGCAGAATGGCGGATGAATATCATCCACTTGCATCATCTGAATACGAAGCCGCTTTCCTCCTGGGTACCGATCCGCACGTCGAGCTTCTGGGATACGTCGGGGGCTGTAAAGGTGCCGGCCAATGTCGTGGACGAAGGGCGGCTCGGCTCCGTCTTTTTCGAACGAACGACGCAGGGCGTTGCTTGGACGCTGCTCGAACCGGAGCTCGACTATACCGGTTTTGCGACGAAGCAGTTATCCTTTGACGGAACCGGTCTGGAACCTGTTGATACTGTCTTTGAGCTGAAATGGATAGATCCGCTCGGCAACGTGACGACGCTTGACGACGTGCAGGCCGCATGGGAAGGAAGCCTCAGCGTGCTGACGTTCTCGCATCCCGGGCCGCTTCGCGACGGCATGTACCAGCTGCAAATACTGGCCTGCGAAGACGATCCGGCCGATTGTCGGTTCGCCGCACTGACCTTCGACAGGGACAGCCTGATCGATGCGGGCATCGAAGACGAGGAGCAGGCGTCGCCCGCCGGCGATGTCGTTCCGGTGACGCCGGCCCCCGCCTCGGCGGCCGTCGAGAACATACTCGAATTGATCCCGGACCGGGTCGGCTTCCGCTTCGCCGGCTTGCCGGAAATGCCGGAGCTGAATCCGGACGGGTTATATACGCTGTCCGCCGACGGCAAAAGCATGGTTGCGCCCAAAACCGGCACGGCGTATCCGAACGCGCAGTATCCGGAAACCGGCACGGTGACCGCCGTCAACCGAAAAGGGGAAACGCTGGAATATCCGTATTACGAAGACGCCGAAGGCAAGCGATACTTTTTATCCGCGCATTTGTGGTATTTGCAAAAAGCGTATACGCTCAATCAGACGAATGCGATCGCCAAGACCGACCCGCTCGGTGCGGCCCGCCTGCTGTACCGGTTTGCGCAAGTGTACGAAGGCTACGTGCCGACGACCGATTATAATTGGTATAACTATCCGATCAACATCACCTCCGGCCCGCCGTTCAACTATTGGGGCGGCATGTGGAACCGCTGGTCGGTATCCGACCTGAACAGTCTGCGCCCGCTCCTGCAAGCTTACACGGAAGTGAAGAAGACGGACGCCCTGCAAGTGCTAAGCCAGGAAGTCGGGGAAGACGTCGAGAAGAAGCTGGTCGAGCAAGTAGTGATGCCGTCCGTCGATTATGCGCTCAGCTATCCGACGACGCTCGGCAATATGGACTATACCCAATGGCTCGGCCTGATCGACGCCGGCAAGGCGATTGGACAGCCTGACTACATTCATAACGTTGTGGAATGGATGAGGGAATATGTCGACAGGCGGTATAGGTCAGACGGCTTCTGGTACGAAGTGGCGCCCTCCTACCACGTGCAGTCGACCGACGGTCTAAATTTGGCGATCGGGCAGCTGCAGGGGTACAGCGACCCGACCGGGTACGTTTCACCGCGTTCGGGACTGCATTTCGACAATTTGGATATGTATAACGATTTTCCGATCATCGGCAAGGCGAAGGAAATCCCGAACCTGCTTTCCTTCCCGAACGGCCAACTGCTGCCCGTCCAGGATTCGTGGGCGTCGGACAAAGCGAAGGCGCCGCGGTCGGACGTCGGCTCTATGCTGCTGCCCGATGCCGGCATTGGCCGACTGTCCGGCGGAACGGGCGCGGACCGGACACAGCTTTACCTGGAGTTTACGCCGAAGACCGGGCATACGCACTACGATCCGTTGAACTTGAATTTGTACGCGCAGGGCCAGGAATTGCTGCCCGATCTCGGGTACACGTATACGAAATACCGCTATTTCACCCTGTCCACGCTCGGCCATAACACCGTCGTCGTCAACGGCAAAAACATGACCACGGCCGGCGCGGGCAAAGACGGCGGGGCGATTGAGGCCTTCGCCTCCGTCGGCGCATTCCAGGCCATGCGGGCAACCGAAGAAAACGCTTACGCGGAGACGGAAACGTACAGCCGGGAGCCGTGGTTCGTTCCGTTCGACGGCGGGAATGGCGGCGAAGGCTACGTGCTCGATCTGTTCCGCGTAAAGGGCGGCAGCCGCCATGAATATACGTTGCAGGGCGATGCGAACCTTGACGCCGAATTCGAGACGGACTTGCCGCTTGAATCGTACGGCCCGTACTTGCTGCCGCCGGGAACGGAAGTGCACGAAGCGGAATCTTTCAACGAGAGCGGCACGGCGGCAGGGAATTATCCCGCCTACATTTATGTGAACGATGTGCAGAAGGCCGAACTGTCGGGCGACAAGTACGAAGTGACGCTGGAGACGTCCGACAACGGGGCGGACAAAGCGAAGCTGAAAATTACCGGTTTGCTGGAGGAAGGGAACAACGAGCTGTATTTGGGCCGTTCTCCTTCCATTCGCTCCACACGGTTGTTCGGGAAAAGCAAGGACACGAACGACGAAGCGGTCTTATACGACATGCCGAAGCTGGTGTTGAGACGGGAAGCAGCCAACTTGAACAGCACGTTCGCGACGGTGATGGAGCCGTATGCAGGCGCTGCCGGGCCGAAGATCGATTCGATCAAACGGCTGGAGCCAAGCCAGTCGCCGGAAGGCGCAGTGGCAGTGAAGGTGACGTACGGCGATGTCACCGACTATTTGCTCAGCTCGCCGGAGCATTCGGACCAGCCGCTCGTCGTCGGAGACATCACGATGCGAGGAGAGATGGGCTTTATCCGGGTGGAGGACGGCGTCGTACAGAACATGTACCTTGTCGGCGGGACCGAACTGAAGAAGGGAAGCAAGGAGATCAGCGCGCAAGGCTCCGTCACCGGGACGATTACCGGCACGAAACGCAAGGCGAACGGCGATCCGTACGACGCGATCGTGACGAGCACGCCAATTGATCCGGCGATTGCCGCCCTCCTGAAAGGGAATTACGTCATCGTAACGCATCCGGACGGATCGACGAACGGTTACAAAATCGGGGACATCCGCAGCGTTGCGGGACAAACGGCGATCGTCCTGGCCGAATACGATCCCGGATTCGAGCTGAAAGCGGACGGGACGTCGCAGATGATGTTTTATCCGGCGAAAAGCTGGACCGGCGCGCATACGTTCAAAATCGCCAACGTGGAAGCGCTGGACCGCAATCCGCTGCAAGCCGTCACTGTGGAAGCGCCGCAGCGGGATTTGCCGAAAGGCGAGAAGGTTCCGCTGGCCGTGTACGGGGTGAACCGGGACGGCAGTCCCGCGGTATTGTCCGCGGGAGAAACGGTTTTTACGAGCAGCGATCCCGCCGTCCTGGCGGTCGACGCAAGCGGAAACGTCACGGCGGTCGGTGACGGGACCGCCACGGTGAGCGTCGAGGTGACGTTGAACGGAGTGACGAAGACGGCAAGCGTCGTCATGTCGTCGCAATCCCGGTCGCTGCAAACGTACAATATCGTCGATCTGAACATCGCGGAGCAGACGGTGCCGACGCTGTACGTTACCGATACGAATACGGTGCAGCTTGAAGCGAATGCGGGCGGACAGAGCATTGCGTTCGACTTCGAGGTGGCGGAGGACGCCGCGTACGCCATCGGGATCAAACCGTTCAAGGCGGGCAGCTACGGGAAGTACAAGATCAGCGTCGACGGCACGGAGCTCATGACCTACGACTTCTACAGCAGCATCGGCGGAGCGAGCACCGCGTTCGAGACGATTGGAACGATGCCGTTAACGGCGGGCACGCACCGGATCGCGCTGGTGGGTGACGGGAAAAATGCGAGCTCCAGCAACTACAAATTCGGGCTGATCCAGTTGGAAATCAAGGAGTCGCTGCCCGACGCTCCGGCTTTACAGGCGGCGGCCGGGCCGATCTATCCCGGGCAGGCGTTCGCCATGACGTTCGCCGATTCGGCCGCATGGCGGAGCGAAATATCCGGCGTGACGGTTGACGGCGTCCCGCTGGCGAGCGGCCAATATACCGTCTCGCCGGGCAGCATCGCCTTCGCTGCGGATGCGCTGCCGGCCGGAGAAGGCGCGGCCTGGATCGTCGTGCAGGCGACGGGGTACCGGCACGCGGCCGCGGAACAGCGGATCGCATCCGCCGCCGCGCTGAGCGGGCTTGCGGTCGGCCCGGGCACGCTGAGCCCGCCGTTTGCGCCGGAGACGCGCGACTACGCCGTGCTGGTCGACGAAGACGTGTCCGCGCTGACGGTCACGGCACAGACGTACCGGCCCGACGCCGTCATCACGGTTGGCGGGCAGACATACGGCAGCGCGGCAACGATCCCGCTCGCCCTCCAGCCCGGCGCCAACCCGCTGTCGCTCGGCATTGCTGGTTCGGACGGCAGTTCCGCCATCTATACAGTGACGGCTTACCGGGATGTCCGCGAATTCGAGCCGATCGGCACTGTAGCGGGGACCGTGTACGGTGCGGGCGGCGCTCGTTTGGCCGGAGCGGTCTTGCGGTTCGTCGGGCAAGCGGAAGTCGCTGCGACGACAGACGAAGACGGCCGCTTCGCGATTGCAGAAGTGCCGAACGGGAGCTGGCAGCTTGCGGTGACGAAGCTGGATTATCTGGATGGGCTGTCTAACGTATTCGAAGTGACGACGAGGCAGACAACGTCCGTCGACGTGACGCTGCAACGGTCGCCGGTGCCGGTTTTGTACGGCGTGACATACGGGGCGGCAGCGATCGGCAACCCGGTGTCGGCGACGATGTCGCGTGGCGGTGTGCTGCATCTCGTCCCGACCGGAACGGCGGCGACGCAGGCGGCGATTGAAGCGGCGTCCGTCGTCACGGTTGGCGGGGCGGTGTACGGCGCTCGGGCGGCGGCTGCGGCGGGAGTCGCGGCCGCGCTGGACACGACCGATTTCGCCTCCGGCCTGTACGTGGCATACGCGATCGACGGCGCCGGCAACGTGTCCGCGGCGTCGGAGCGAATTGCAATCATTCCGCGCAGCCTGGCCGCGATCGACAATACGAGTCCGTTCGTGATGTATTCCGGCTCCGGGACGACGACGACGAGCGCCAGCCTCCTGTACGGCGGCAGCGAATGGATCGGCACGGCGAAAGGCGCGACCGCGCGGGTGCCGTTTTACGGGACGCGGGGGCAAGTGCTCGCCACGAGGGCTTCGAACGGCGGCTTGGCGGACATTTACGTGGACGGCGTTTACCGGACGACTTACGACTTCGTCAAGCGCGGTACCGCGCAATACCAGGCGGTTGTATTCGACACAGGGCTTTTGCCGCTTGGCGCACATACGGTGAACATCGTGTCCAAGGGAGAAATCGGGGCAAACTCGCAGAATAACTGGATTCGGTTCGACGCGCTTCTGGTCAACGGATACGAGTCGATCGGCACTGTAACGGGGGCTGTGTACGGTGAGGAGGGCGCTCCGTTGACCGGAGCGGTTGTGCGGCTTGTCGGGCAAGCGGAAGTTGCGGCGACGACGACGGATGAAAACGGCCGCTACACGATCGCGAACGCGCCGGGCGGAAGCTGGCAGCTTGCCGCGACGAAGCTGGATTACGTGGACGGTTTGTCTGACGTATTCGTCGTGGAGAACGGACAGACAACGTCCGTCGACGTGATGCTGCAACGGTCGCCGGTGCCGGTTTTGTCCGGCGTGACGTACGGGGCGGCGGCGATCGGCGACCCGGTGTCGGCCACGATGTCGCGCGATGGGGTGCTGCATCTCGTCCCGGCCGGTACGGCGGCGACGCGGACCGCGATTGAAGCGGCGTCCGTCGTCACGGTTGGCGGGGCGGTGTATGGCGCGCGGGCGACGGCTGCGGCGGGCGTCGCGGCCGCGCTGGACACGGCCGATTTCGCCTCCGGCCTGTACGTGACATACGCGATCGACGGTGCCGGCAACGTGTCCGCGGCGTCGGAGCGGATTGCAATCATCCCGCGCAACTTGGCGGCGATCGACAATACGAGTCCGTTCGTGATGTATTCCGGCTCCGGAACGACGACGACGAGCTCCAGCCTGTACGGCGGAAGCGAATGGATCGGCACGGCGAAAGGCTCGACCGCGCGGGTGCCGTTTTATGGGACGCGGGCAAAGGTGCTCGGAACGTTGGCGCCCAACGGCGGTTTGGGCGACATTTATGTGGATGGCATTTACCGGACGACGTATGATTTTATGAGGCGAGGCACTGCACAAATCCAGTACGTCGTGTTCGATACGGGCGTTTTGCCGCTTGGTGCGCATACGATTGAAATACGGGCGACAGGGGAGAAAAACCCGGACTCGCAGAACATTTGGGTCCGGTTTGACGCGCTGCTGGCCAGCGGATTTTAGCCTATAAAGCCGCAAAACGAAACCACAACCTCCGGCCGTCCGTTTATAACGGCATGGGGGTTGTGGTTTTCAGTGGAAATGAACCCATTCATCAAAATGTGGATACTTCTACCCCTTCCCCATTGAGGCTTCGTGAATTTCCATGCAAAATTATGGAACTACTCATTCTAGCAAAGCGATTTTCGCTTCGATCCTCTTCCAGACATGCCGGCTCGCAAAATCTTTCGCCAGCTTAAGTATCACATTACGGCTATGCCGAATGAGTGTAGCTTTCAGCAAGGCCGTTTTCTTATGGTTTATTATCAAGATTAGAATTTAACATAGCCAATCTATAAAGAATCAAGCCGCGTCCCTACTTGGGGATAGCGGCTTGTTGCGGTTCGGGTCGCGCCGGATAACGGGATGTGATCGCATCGATTTCAGCGCGCAGCGTGTCCTCGCCGATCAGCCCGGTCCAGTAGGTTTTAAGTGTCTCGTGCAGCTCGCGGAACGCTGGAGCCGACAGCTCCAAATCCCGGTACGTCCGAAAAGCGGGGATGATGTCCCGGAACAGGTGAAACCGGGGTGGCCGGTTGAGCGTTCGCTCTCCTTCGTCCGGAGCTTCGGCGGCCGCTTTCAAGGCAGGGATGCTGAGCGTATGTTCCCGGATAAGCCGCTGTGCCCGGGGTGATGTTAAATAATCGGCGAGAAGCTGGGCTTCCTCCGGATACTTGGTAAGCGTATTAACCGCAATCCCCGTGCTTGACAGCAGCGTCCGGGGGTCGTGCATATACGGCAGGGAAGAAATATCGTATTCGAGCGGCGAGGAGGAGAAACGATTCAACGCCTCGTAGCCGGTAATAATCATGGACGTTTTGCCTTGCAGAAACAAAGTGCCTACATCGTTCTCCGAGCTGAACAGAAGATTTGGGAAATAAGTGTGGTTCCCCATCATTTCTTTACTGAGCCGAATCCCGTCGAGCCAAGCCCCGGAGCGGTTACCCGCGGCCGAAGAGCCGGTCCCCTGCAGCAAAAATAGCGGCCAGCGTTCATGATGAAGCGGCTGAAAATGAAAACCGTAACGCTGGCCCGGTATGGACAGTCGTCCGGCCTGAGCCATGGCGTGCTCCCACGTCCACCCCGAATCCGGCTCCTGTACGCCGGCCTCGCGAAAATGCCGCAAGTTATAGGCGAGAATGAGTGGAGAAAACTGAATCGGCAGCGCATACAACACGGAGCGTTCGGTAAACACTTTGTTCAGAAAAGGATAAACGTCTCCGCTCGGCTGCTGCGGCTTCAAAATGTCCTCATATCCTTCGCCGGAGACTTCCTCGAAATGGCGGTCCTTGATCGTGATCAGGTCGACCAGGCCGTTATCCATCATAGGACGCATCGTCTTGACGAATGTCGGATACGAGTTGACGGCTACGGCTTCGACGTGAATCTCCGGATGCAGCTGTTCGAAATCGGCGAGAAGCCTGGATAATCCGAGCTCCAACTCGTCCTTCAAATAACAGCCGAGCATAAGCGTAATCTCCGGTTTCCCGGACGGTTCCCGGCCGGAGGCGATGACCAGGCTGCCCACTCGCGGAATTTTCTCGATCAGCCCTTCCTCCGCCAGCTCCTCCAGCCCTTTGCGCACCGTTTTGTTGCTGAGCCCGAATTGTTTGGCTAAGTTTTTTTCGGGAGGCAGGTAGGTTCCCGTCTTATAGATGCCGGTATGAATACCGTCGCGTAGCTGATCGACCATATCGTTCAGCCGGGATTGAAACGTTCTTCTGCCGGACTCTGATGAACTCATGCATCATTCCAACTTTCGCTTGATGTCGTAAAAAATTGACGTGATCCGGCTGACGCCGTCCGTCCGTGGCTCCATACCGCTTACGGCAGGCGGCCGCAGCCGGTTGATTCCCTATGCCGTAAGCGGCTATTCTTACTAGTATCATACCGAAAAAGAAAACGGTTGTATAGGGAGAGAGACTGCTAAAACGCTGATTAAATTCCGATTGCTTCCCGCAAATAAAAATGAATTGACAGCATATCGGGTTCGGTTTTATGATAAAAGTACATCAAGGGGAATTACAGTATTCATCTATTATGAAAGTCAATGTTGAGGAGGGTGTGCAGCCGGTAATCGAAATTTTAGTTATGAATTGGAACCAAGGGGAATCAAAAGGTATCGCTTTAACAAAATCAAATCAAGCGATCGGCCATGCAAGCAAGCGGCCTGACTATCAGAGAAACGAAGGAGAGATTGCGATGAAGCGGGGAACTGGGAAAACGGTGGCGGTAAGTTTGTTGACGGCGCTACTTGTAAGCGCTTGTGGCGGCAATGCGGATAAGGGAGCCGGGAATCCGGAACCGGTGAACGACAAAGGGGCTGCGGAAGTAAAGGAAACCAGCTATCCGCCGGCTAAGCTGGTCATTTATTCGACGAGCGGCTGGACGGAAGAAGTTTTTAATGAGCGGTTTGGCAACGCTATCAAAGCGAAATTCCCGCAGCATACATTTGAGTATATCCAATGGAAAAACGGGACACGTTATCCCGATCTGATAGCCTCCAAGCAGGAAATCGACATCGTCTGGGAATCGATCGCCAAATTTGCAAGCGGTCCGCTGGCGTTTAATATGCAGATGGATATGACGGAGCTGATGAAGACGCATAAGGTCGATACGAGCCGGATCGAGCCTACGCTGATGGACTTGATGAGGGAAATGTCCGGCGGCAAAATGTACGCGCTGCCCGTACAGAACAATACGACCGTGCTTTACTACAACAAAGACATCTTCGACAAATTCGGCGTTTCTTATCCGAAAAACGGCATGACCTGGGACGAAGTGTTCGAGCTGAATAAACGTCTGACGCGGACGGACGGCAATGTGCAATATGTAGGGCTAGCGATGCAGCATTACTTCCCGACCAATTCGTTGTCGCTCGGGTATGTCGATCTGAAGACGGAGAAGCCGACGATCTCGAGCGAGAAGTGGAGGTCCTTGTACGAAGTGTACGGGAAACTTGCGGAGCCGCAAGGCTACAAGGATAAAATCAGAGCCGGCAAGAAGATACCGGAAGTGATCTCCTTCGTCAAGGATAAAGACGTCGCCATGCTGGCGGCGCTGGCCAACACCCATATGACCCAGGACATGTCCTCGATGAACTGGGACGTCGTCAGCATGCCGGTGTTCAAGGAAGCTCCGCAAACCGGTCCGCAAGGCTATCCGACCTACTTCGGCGTATCCGCGATCAGCAAAAATAAAGATCAGTCGATGGAAGTGATCAAATATTTGATCTCCGACGAGTTCCAATTAAGCGTATCCAAGACGGGAGCGCTGCCGGTAGTTAACACGAAGGAGATCAAGGACGCGTTCGCCAAGGATACGAACTTCAGCAGCAAAAACGTGAAGGTAGCTTTTTATGAAAAGTTTGCTCCGATCGCGCCGAAGACGATGTACGATCCCGGTGTCGAATCTGCCTATAACAAAAACATTATCAGCTACGCGCTGGGCGAGATGGACCTGAATACGCTGCTGCGCCAAGCCGAAGAAGCCGCTACGAAATCGATCGCAGACCAGAAAAAATAAAGAAACGGTGCGTGCGGTCTGAACAAAACGAACGATTGACCCGGAAGGAGGAGCGGGAGTGACCGTGACTGATGCAACAAAAAAGTCCGAGCGGATAGCCGGTATCGAGGATTATACGAGGTTGCTGGAAAGATGGGTTCGGGGGGCAAAGTCTTATCTGTTCGCTTGCCCGGATCGCCCGGAACTGGCCTGTTACGGTACGGGAGAAAACGGCTGGGGCGTCCAGACGAATCAAAAGGCATTTGCCGCGTTCGCTGTGCTGGCGGAAGCCCCGCAGTTCGATGAGCGGCGGGCCGGCATCAGCCGGCTTGAGGTCAGAGAGACCGCACTGAGCCTGCTGCGTTACAGTCTTCATACGCATGTGGCCGGAACGTACACTTGTACGGACGGTACCGCGTGGGGCAATACGTGGATCAGCGTTCTGGGAATGGAGCGGATGATGCACGGGGTCGAAGCGGTCGAGGGGGATATGACCGACGAGGAGCGACTGCTGCTGAGACGGGTCATGCTGTCGGAGTGCGACTGGCTGCTCGACCATTATGAGATCGTCGCCGGCTTGACGGCGAAGGAAGGACGCAACAAGCCGGAGAGCAACTTGTGGAACGGCGCGTTTCTGCACCGGACGGCGATCCGTTATCCCGACGCCCCGAGAGCCGGGGAGTACCGCGAGAAGGGTACCGACTTCCTG
This sequence comes from Paenibacillus sp. GYB004, assembly GCF_036577605.1. NCBI lineage: Bacteria > Bacillati > Bacillota > Bacilli > Caryophanales > Paenibacillaceae > Paenibacillus > Paenibacillus sp. GYB004. Next base: position 149,134 of record NZ_JARBDB010000057.1, on the reverse strand, counting down.
ATCAATTCGGTGTCCGTTCCGGCAGATGAAAGCAGCGAAGAAATCGTCGACGGCCGGAAAGTGTCGGAGCGATATGTCGGGGCGAATTTCTTTCCTTCGATGGCGCTGAATCATCACGGCTATCTGAACGTCGGTTACATGGTCATCTGCTTGTCGAATATGGCGATGCTTCATTTCGACTGCCTCCGCAAAGGAATACGGGCGCCGGAGTCGCTGTACCGGCACGCCCGGGAGCTGTGGGATGCGGTGAAGACGTGCACGTTCCCCGACGGCCGGCTGCTGCGGATCGGCGGCGATACGCGAATTCGCTACACGTATTGCCAGGACTACGTGATTCCGGTCTGGCATATGATCGCGGACTTGTTCGGGGATGCGGAGTGCGCGAAGTTCGAGGACGGCTGGCTGCGTCAAATTGTCAAGGAGATGGACGCCTCGGGGGACGGCACGTTCCTGTCGTTCCGCTGCGGCGCTCTGCTCCGCGAATCGCCGCTTTACTTTACCCGGCTCGAATCGGACCGGGCGGCGGCGTTGTCGATGGGGCTTGCCTGGCGGGAGCTTGCTTACCGCAGCTCCTCGCAGGGCGCGTCGGCCGCGGAAGCCGTGCCAGCTGTGCAACCCATGCAACCCATGCAACCCATGCAACCCATGCAACCCATGCAACCCATGCAACCCATGCAACCCATGCCAGCCGATGTCAACAAGCCGCTCCGCGAACCGGAAGAAGTTCCGGGGACGGCCGGGTCCGCGCGTCCGGACTCATGGCATGACGCCTACCACGGCGCGTATTTGCAGAGGGGCAAGCAGCGGATCGCTTCATGGGTATGGGAATCGGCGGAGAAGCCGCAAGGGCTCATCGTGCCAGCCGGCTCCAGCGACATGGCCGAATGGCGCGAGAACCTGTCCGGACAGCTGCAGGGATACGGCCTGTTTACGGAGCAAAAGCTGGATGGGCATACGGGGCACCTGTTTCCGGGCGGATTCGTTACGTCAGGCAGTACGATCCTATTCACCCGCGGGCTCCTCGCGGAAGGACAGCAGGATCAGGAGCTTGCCCGCAGCCGGCTCGTATGCGCGGCGCTGCCCGACGATACGCATATGCTCGTGCTGCAATATGCCGCCGCATCGGGGCAACGGACGATGCTAAGATCGGTCAAAGGGTTGAACCTGCTTATTCCGAACGATCTGTTCAACGGCGGACGCCGCGACTATTACCATGAGCACGGGGGGCGTTCCGTAACTGGCCTTGTTAACGGGGAGGAGATCGTCTCGACCGGGTCCCGCTGGCTTAATGTCGATGACAAGCTGGGAGTCGTAGCGGCCTACGGGACGGACGGGATCTCGATCCACAGCCCGGGCCGAAGAAATGTCGGTCTGAAGACCAATCTACGGACGGTGGGGCTGGAGAAGACGTTATATGCCGACACCGTCTGCGGTCCTTGCCGGACAGAAGCTATATCCGTACCGGCGGGTGAACCGCTGCTCGATACGGGGTATCTTCTGCAAGCCGGTCTTCCTAGGCAGAAGACTGCCGCCTATGCCGGGGACGACCGTCTCTTGTCCGTGATCCGGCATGAAGCCGGAGTGATCCGGGCGGTAAGCGTCCGGGGAGCGGACGGTCATCAGTACGTACTCGCGGCGAATTTCGGAACGGAAGACGGCAAGCTTCCTATTCCGCTGCCGGGAGCGGCGGCCGATCTTGTTACCGGGGAGGAGCTGAGCGCAGATCTTGACGGCACGCTCGTGGTGGAGCTGGCAGGGGGAACCGCACGGCTGCTGAGGATGTTCTAGTCGGAGGGTCCGGCCGGTTCGTTTCGTCTCTGACTTGCAGAGATGCCGAAAATAGAGGGTGCGAAAGGCTGTATTCTTTGTCAAACCCGCAAGAGGATACGTGTTCAGCGCTCCTGCCCCTCCCCCTCCGATCACCAACAAGCTGCCGATCCGATGTTCCTTGAGAAAAAGGACCTCAATTCCCACTTCACCGTGGAATTTGAGGTCCTTTCGTTCGGATGCGGGGACGTTCCCGTCGCATGCGAACCGAACAATCGGGACATTCCCCTTCTTACCGGTCGTTCGCCGCCCTGCAGAACGCCTCCAGCGCTTCCTCGACGATCGAGCGCGGGCAGCCGAGGTTGATGCGCAACCAGCCCTCGCCGTCCGTACCGAATACGGAGCCTTCGGTGAAGGCGACTTTCGCCTTGCGGAACATCAAGTCCTTCAAGCCGGCGGGATCGAGCTTCAGTGCCCGGCAGTCGACCCACAGCAGATAGGTGCCCTCCGGCCGCATCGGCTTTACTTCCGGCAGATGCTCGGCCAAATAACTGATCGCGAATTCGACGTTGCCGGCGACATACTCCTTCATTTGCTCGAGCCAGTCTTCCCCGTGGTTAAATGCCGCCTCGACCGCATCCTGGGCAAAGTGCTGCGCCATATGCAGGCTGAGCGCCTTGAACCGCTGGTCCAGCTTGCGCCGTTTGGCCGGATCGGAGACGATGATGAACGACGTATGCAGGCCGGGCATATTAAACGTTTTGGTGGCGGCCAGGCACGAGATTGTAATCTCCGCCAGCTCCGGCGACAGCGAAGCGAGCGGGCGATGGGTATAACCCGGCAGCGCGAGATCGCCGTGTATCTCGTCGGAGACGATCGTAACGCCGTATTGCCGGCATAGCTCGCCGAGCTTCCGCAGCTCGTCCTCGCTCCATACGCGGCCGCCGGGATTGTGCGGACTGCACAGCAGCATCAGCTTCGCTCCGTCTTGGAACAGCTTCTCGAGCTGGCCGTAATCCATCTCGAACCGGCCGCCCTGGTGCAGCAGCGGATTCATGGCGACGGTACGCCCGTTGTTGCGAATGACGTCGTAGAACGGATAGTAAACCGGCGTCTGAATGACAACCGCGGCTCCCGGCTCGCTGAACAGCTCGACAGCCAGCGCCAGCGAGGTGACGACGCCCGGCGAATCGATAATCCACTCCGGCTCCACGGCCCATCCGTGATTGCGGCGGTACCAGTCCACGATCGCCTGCAAATAACCGTCATGGCGGATCGAATAACCGTACATCCCGATCGCCGCCCGTTTCTCGATCACTTCGCGTACGGCCGGAGGGCTGGCAAAATCGGTATCGGCTACCCATAACGGCAAAATGTCTTTATCTCCGAACAGCTTCTCGCTTTGATCCCATTTGTAGGAGCGTGTGTTTCTCCGGTCGATGCGGCGGTCGAAATCGTATTTCATGTCGGGTTCCTCCAAGTGATGTGGTTTCTCGTTCGATTCAGTTAAGTTTAGTTGACATCTTCGGACCGGTACGTTCCGACATGGTCGGCCCAAGCTTCGGCTATCTGCTCCGGGTCGCCCTTGCGGATCGACTTGAGCAGCAGCTCGTGTTCCTTCCACAGCTTGTTCAGATCGTCGTAGGCACGGCCCTGGATCATAAAATGAAGCCGGATCCGGTTGTAGATCGACGTCCATGTGCCGAGCAGTCCAGGCATATCGGCAAGGCTGATCACGTATTCGTGAAACATCAGATCGTTGTCCACGATCCGGGTCAAGTCCCGCTGCGCGGCGCCTTCCTTCATGGCGGCCACGAATCCGGCGAGCCTCTCGAGCTCGCGTTCCCCGATATTCGGCAGCGCCTTGCGGATGGCGAACGTCTCGATGATCAGGCGGATCGGATTCAGCACGTCGCGCACTTCTTCTCCGCTGATATCCGCCACCGTCGTTTCTTTATAAGGAAGCGAGACGAGCAGCCCTTCCTGCTCCAGCATCCGGATCGCCTCGCGGACCGGCCCTCTGCTGACGCCCATCTGCTTCGAGATTTCCACTTCGCGCAGACGGTCGCCGGACTTTAATTTGCCTTGAAAGATCGCCTTGCGGATATCGTCGGTAATTTTGTGACGCAAGGAGGTCGCTTTTTGCTCGTCAAATCGGAAATCGGACATCGGGTTCGCACTTCCTTCAATATATGGTTCACTTTATTCATAGTAAGGGAATCCAGCTTGATTGTAAACATTCGGACATCGGCACGGACTAGTAGGAATGAAACCGAGACACGGTCTTCCACACTCAGGGATGATGATGACGCATTCAAAATATTGTTGACAATCGTACAATAATATCGAATACTGGTAATGTCAGCTAATGTCAGCTATGCATTGGAGCATGCGGAGAGAGGGGAAGTCGAAATTGAGTGATACCGGTAATGAGCTGCGCAGCCAGAAAGTGCGGAGCATGAGCTTCGAAGGAGACGCTTTACGCATGTCGATGGACTGGACAGTGGCAGACCTGGACAAGGTGCAGGTGCTGGTGGAGAGCACGGCCGGCTCGAGTCATCCGAGTTCGTATCATCTCGATGAACTGGTAGCCGAATCGGAGAAAGGTGTGTTGCAGGCGGGAGGCAAGCCTGCCCGCTATACGACGACAGATATATGCGACGGCATCGCACAAGCGCACGAAGGGATGCATTATTCGCTCGCTTCGCGCGATTTCATAGCATCTATGGTAGAAATTCACGTGAAGGCGACGCCTTTCGACGCGATGGTGCTCAGTTCGGCGGGGGATAAAGCAGTTCCAGCCCACCTGATGGCGATCGCGCGTCTGGACATTCCGGCCATTCACGTACCGGGCGGGGCGATGGGAGCAGGGCCCTGCATGAAGTCGAACGAGGAATTGTGGCATATGAGCGTGCAGGTCAAGGAGCAGACGATGACGAAGGAGCAGTTTCTCGCCTTCCAGCGGGCCTGCTGCCCGACGTGCGGCGCCTGCCAGTATATGGGGACCGCTGCGACGATGCAGGTGATGGCGGAGGCGCTCGGCCTCGCGCTCCCCTGGTCAGCGCTTATACCGGCGACGAACGCCGAGATTCGGCGGATGGCGAGAGCCGCAGGCCAGCAAGTGATGGAGCTTCACAAAGCCGGAATCCGACCGTCGGATATATTGACGAAGCAAGCGTTCGAGAATGCGATCATGATCCATTCCGCAATCGGCGGCTCGCTGAACGCAGTTATGCACTTGATTGCCATAGCCCGGGAGATCGGCATCGAGCTGGAGGCAGAGACATTCGACGCGATTCACCGGACGATTCCGGTGCTTGTCGATACGAAGACGGCCGGGAAGTATCCGACCGAGCTGTTCTGGTATGCGGGCGGCGTGCCGATGGTCGTGAAGGAGTTGAAGTCTTACCTGCATCTCGATTGCATGACCGTTACGGGCCGGACGCTCGGAGACAACCTGGAGCTGTTCGAACGCAGCGAGATGCCGAATTATGCGGAGATGTTTCTGGCCAATTACAAGCTGAACAAGCGGGACGTCATCTACCCGATCGGGAAACCGCTGAAGGCGGAAGGCTCGCTGGCGCTGTTGAAAGGGAACTTGGCGCCGAACGGAGCGACGATCAAAAAATCCGCCGTCGTGGAAGAAATGATGGTGCATGAAGGCCCGGCCAAAGTGTTCGACAGCGAGCCGGCGGCGGTCGAAGCTTATTTGAACCGCGAATTCCGCCAGGGCGACGTTATCGTGATCCGCTATCAAGGGCCGCGGGCGACGGGAATGCCGGAAATGTTCTACATGTCCGAGCTGATCGCCTCCGATCTGGTATTGTCCAGAACGACGGCTCTCGTGACGGACGGGCGGTTCTCGGGCGCCACACGGGGACCGTGCGTCGGTTATTTGGGACCGGAGGCGGCCGACGGCGGGCCGATCGCCTTGATCGAGACGGGCGATATTGTGCGGATCGACATTCCGGCAAGAACGCTCGACATCGTCGGGATTAACGGTGAGCTGCTCGGGCAGCAGGAAATTGGGGATGTCCTGGAGAAACGAAAAGCACAGTGGAAACGTCCGGATATCCGGCACAAGGGAGCTCTCGGGCAATATACGAGGCTGGCAAGGCCGGCTCTGGAAGGCGCTTCGATACACGAATAAAGGGGAGTCGCATATGAGAATCGTCGTGGGCGGGCTGCTTCAGGAAAGCAATACGTTTAGCGAAGCGAGCAGCACCTTGCAAGATTTCCGGAAGTATTACTTTCGACTCGGCGAGCAGCTGCTCCAGCCGCAGACCGCGGAAAACGAACTGACCGGATTCATCCGGGCGGCCGCCGAGGAGGAACGGGAGCGGGCAGGGGAAATTAGACTGCTGCCGACGATGTTTGCACAATCCGTCTCGTCGGGACGAGTTCCGCGGCGGACGCTGGACGAGCTGAAACAACTATTGACCGGCCAACTGGCGGGCCTCCCTTCCTGCGACGGCATCCTGTTCGCGCTGCACGGCGCATGGGCGGCCGAGGATCACGACGATGCGGACGTTGAAATCATCGAGGACCTGCGCCGCTGGGCCGGGCCCGATGTGCCGATCGTCATCACCCTCGACTCGCATGCGAACGTCACCGACCGCATGGTCCGGCTGGTCGACGGCATCGTCGGCTACCGGACATTCCCTCACGTCGATTGCGAGGAGACCGGTTACCGTGCCGCGAAGCAGCTGTTCCGGATTATGCGCGGTGAGACGAAGCCGCATCTCAAGCTTAAGAAGGTGCCGATGATCGTGCCGGCCGAGAGCCATCAGACGTACCGCGGGCCGATGTACGAACTGTGGGAGGAAGCCCGCGCGGGCGAGCGCGAGGACCCTTCCCGGCTCACCTCGCTGTTTCTCGTCCAGCCTTGGCTGGATATCGAGGAGATGGGCTGCTCGGTAATCGTTCAAGGCGATGACCCGGACCGTACGGAGGCGGAGGCGGACCGTCTGGCCGGGCTCATGTGGAGCAAGCGCAGCGAGTTCGAGGTGGACCTGTACTCGGTGCCGGACATTATACGCAAGCTGGAAGCGGACCCGGACCGCAGCCTGCCGTACATCATCTCCGACTCGGCGGACAGCCCCGGCGCGGGCTCTCCGGGCGACAGCAACTTCGTGCTGCGGCGTCTGCTCGAGCTCGGAGCGGACCGCCGCTGGAATTGCCTGCTCTCGATGCTCGACCCCGATGCGGCGGCAGCCGCAGTCTTGGCAGGAGAAGGCAGCGCCGTGAAGCTGCGCCTCGGCCATTCGGTCAGCCGGTCCGTCGGCGAACCGCTGGACATCGAAGCCGTCGTCGCTGCGATTGGAACCGGGAAATTCCGCTTTGGCGGCGGCACGGCGAACCGGATGGAAGCCGATATGGGACGCTGCGCGGTCGTGCGGATCGGGACGATCTCGCTGCTGCTGATGGAAAACGCAACGTTCACCGGGGACCCCGCGATGTACCGGAGCGTCGGGCTGGAGCCTGCGGAGGCCGACCTCGTGCTGGTGAAGTCGGCCAACCAGTTCCGGGCTGAATACGAGAAGCTGTCGGACCGCATTTTTATTCTCGATACGCCGGGAGCGAGCACCGCCAAAATCAAAAGTTTGACGTTCGAGCGCATCCCGAGGCCGATGGTTCCGTTCGACGAAAATTTCGCATGGCCGGCCAGGGAAGGGGAGAATACCGATGCGACTGCAAAATAAAACCGCGCTCGTAACTGGAGGCTCGACCGGCATCGGCCGGGAGGTCTGCCTGGCCTTTGCAGCCGAAGGAGCGAAGGTCGCGGTTAATTATTACGGAACGGAAACGAAGGCGAGGGAACTCGTCGCCGAGATCGAATCCCGCGGCGGGCAGGCGATGGCGCTCTACGGGGACGTCAGCAGCGAAACGGACGTGGCGGCGATGATCGATACGGTGAACCGCTCTTGGGGCGGTGTCGATATCTTGGTTAATAACGCAGGGATTTATCCGCGTAAGGAATGGTACGAGATTACAGGAGACGAATGGGACCGCGTCCAGGCGGTCAACCTGAAGTCGTGTTTTCTGACGAGCAAGGCCGTATTTCCTCATATGCGCGAGCGCGGGTACGGGAAAATCATTAACGTGTCGTCGGTAACGTTCCTGCGGGGGAACAAAGGATTCGTGCATTATGTCGCCTCCAAAGGCGGCGTCGTCGGCTTCACCCGGGCGCTCAGCCGGGAAGTCGGCAAGCACGGCATCACGGTTAATGCGATCTCCCCGGGCGCGGTGATGACCGAGCAGGAGCTGCTCGATATGCCCGATCCCGCCGAGCAGGAGCGGACGCGGGTTTATTTGGAGGAAGAGCAGGCGATTCCGCGGCGGCAGCTGCCGCCGGATATGGTCGGTGCTTTTTTGTTTCTGGCTTCGGTCGAGAGCGACTTTATAACAGGCCAGACCGTGAATGTCGACGGCGGATGGGCGATGCACTAAAGATGGCAGCCCGTGAAGGGCGGATGGGGTGGAGCGAATGCGACTTTTGGAACTGGAATGCCGTTGTCTCCTTGCAGAGGCGGAAGAAGCGGCGCGAATTGCGGCGGAACGGATCGCGGAAATAACCGGCGGCGGCGCTCCCGATAGGTTGCGGATCACATTCGATTCGGTCCGGACGGACGGATTCGTGCTGGAAATAACGGAGGATCGCAACATTTTCATCGGTGCGCCCCGGACCAGAGACTATGTGGCGGGTCTGGGCGAGCTGCTGAACCGGCTGCTTGCTGCGGCGGACCGCGCAGGGGCGCTCGGCGCGGAGGCGGACCCGTCGGCGGGCGGAGCGGCAATCAAGGCGGAGCTGGCGCCCGGCAGGTGGGAGATTGCGCCTGCCCTGACGGACCGGATTCATTATATGCCGGGCCATTTCGGCAATTCGTTCGAGGTGTGCTGGAGCGGGGAGATGCAGCGCTACCTGGAAGATCTGGCGCTGGCCGGGGCTAGCGGCTATGGGGACTGGTTCGATCCGAACGATATGCCGGACCCGTATCATTCCCATGTATATCACAGCAGCTCGATGTTTTTGTGGCGGAGGAAAAAAGAATGGCTGAAAATCAGCCAGCGGCTCGGGCTGGATAACATCCTGGTCATTACGCCGAACGTAGGCTACGTCGACCAGATGCGTCCGGAATGGGTCGGGGTACGCGATCACAAGCTGCGCGTTCAAGGCCAGGTGCTGTGCCCGTCCAATCCGGCGGCGCGGGAAGTCATCCTGAACAACCATCGCCAGCTGTTCGACGATCTGAAGGAGAGCGGGATTCGCATCGAGAAGATCGTCTGCGTCCCTTATGACGACGGCGGCTGCGCCTGTCCGTCCTGTCAGCCGTATTATCCGGTGTTTCTGGAGCTGGTCCGGGATGTGTACGGGACGGTAAGCGCCTTCTATCCGGAGCTGAAGGCCGATATATGCGGCTGGTGGACGTCGGACGAGGAGCTGCTGCAGCTTCAGCAATTTATCGCCGGCCCCGCCAAAGACTGGTTTGGCGTCTACCAGTTCAGCGCCACCTATGGCGTATTCGAGCTGCCTGACGTGCGCGAGCGGATCGGGGACATGCGGCTCGGCTGCTTCCTGCATATCGGCTTCTCGCATGACCGGAGAGACGTGTATACGAAAACGGGCGTTCACAGCGCTTCCCGGCGGATCAGCTCGGTGCTCGGGTCGTTTGCTCGTCAGCAATGCACCGGCTTTATGAGCTACAACGAATCGTTCGGGGATCATTTCAACGCTTTCGCGGCGAGCAGGCTCGGCTGGAATCCGGCGGGCGGCGTACGGGATATCGCCGAATTTTACGGACGGCTGCTGTTCCGGCTCCAGGGGGATACGCTGAACCGGTTTGTTGACGTGCTGCTGGAGATGGAGATGTTGGAAGAGCCTAAGGCGGCGAGGTGGCAGCGGGAGCTGGAGGCGATCGAGCGGTACGCGTCGGTCGACGAGAACCGTTCCTGGTCGTTCGCCCAGATCCGGCTGAAGGCGGAGCTGATGGCGCTCGATTATACGATCGCGTCGCAGATGGATAGCAGTGGCATCGAGGCCGCCTACCCGCTGATGAAGCGTCGGGTGCAGCGTACCGAGCGGCTGTGGCGCAGCGTATACGGCTTCGGCGTGCTCCGGCACATCCTCATTCCCGACAACATGATGCCGCAGTGGTATAAAGCTTACACGAACTATGCGAATACGGGCGCTGCCGGATCGATTCGCAGCGGTGTGATGAGCAGCGAGGCTTAAGCGCGGGATCGTCCGCGTCCCTGTGCCTGATGATCGCCGGCCGGTCCCGCAGATCTGATACACGATGGCACAGGTTTCGCAATATGTCCAAAATAATAGGTGCATGAGCGGCTTCCCGACCCACGATCTCGTGGGGTCCGGGAAGCTTTTCTGCGTCCCTGCTCCCGAGTAAAAATAGCCGCCAAGAGGCGGCGATCCATGCAGCCGACCGAATCTTCGACGCGGTCCGGACAAACAGCCGGAGAACCGCTCGCGCCGGCAGTAAGCATCGACAAGGTCTGTTTTTGGCAGAAACGTTTTTATCAATTCCTTTCTTTTCCGGTTGACGGAGGAAAATCGGCAATCTCTCGCGAAGAAATTACGGACCAGCTACGAGCGGGAGGTTCAATTATGACGAAAGATCGATTCCATCTTCAAGGGGAAGGCTGGTTTGCCCAAGCGTTTGCTCACGCCCCGGTCGGCATGGCGCTCGTCTCCGCAGACGGCCGGTGGCTCACTGTCAACGAAACGGTCTGTTCCGTCATCGGGTATGCCGAGGACGAGCTGATGGAGATGACGGTCCGTTCCATCGTTCATCCCGATGAGATGGACGTGCTGTTGGCTTCGCTGACGGGTCTGCTCGACGGGACGCAAAACTCTCTGCATCTGGAGATCCGCGCTCTGCATAAGACGGGCTGCACCGTTAGGGTACAATTGTGTACCTCCCTGGTGCGGGACGAATCGGAGCAGCCGTGCTTCTTCGTACTGGTGCTCCAGGACGTGTCCTGCCGGAAGACGGGGAGTCCCTTCGAGCGATTACCGGCGATGTCCGGCGATCGGCCGGAGTACGACAGCAGGCTGCAATCCCAACTGGAGCACAGCAACCGGATGTACCGCCTATTCTCGGAAAACTCGCAGGATGTCATAACGATTACTTCGAATGACGGGACGATTCTCTTCATATCCCCGGCTTCCAGAAGCGTGATGGGTTACGAGCCCGAAGAGCTGATCGGCCGTCTTGCCACGGAGCTATGGCATCCGGAAGACAGGGCGGTCTTCGAGAGCTCCGCTCCCGATTTGATATCCGGAGGCAGCTCATTCGAGTGCCGCGTTCGCCACAAGAACGGCTGCTATTTCTGGTTTGAATCGACGGTGAAACCGTTGGACGATGCGGACGGCGGTTCCGAGCACATTCTGGGGGTTGGAAGGAACATTACCGACCGGAAACGGGCGGAGAAAAAGCTGCGTGCGGCAAAGGAGCGAATGGAGTCCTTTATCCGGAACAATGTAGACCCGATAATGATCATGGATTCGGAAAGTATAGTACTGCAAGTCAACGAAGCGTTCGAGAACCGGTTCGGCTGGAGCGGCGATGAAATCGTCGGACGCCCGCTCGGCGAGCTTGGTTTGATTCCGCCGGACAGGAGCGAAGAGATTCAGCGGAATATCCAACGGTTAACAAGCGGCGAATCACTCAAAGGATTCGAAACGGTTCGGCAATGCAAAGACGGGACGAAGCTGAACGTGCTCGTGACGGCGTTTCCGATGAATGACGAACGCGGCCGGCTGTCCGGCTGGTCCGTTTCGCTGCGCGATATGAGCGACCGCAAGCACGCCGAGGAGCTGATGATCAACTCGGAGAAGCTGTCGCTGGCCGGGCAGCTGGCCGCGGGGATCGCGCACGAGATCCGCAATCCGATTACCGCGATTAAAGGTTTCGTGCAGCTGATGAGAAACGGATACGCCGAGAAGAAGGAATACTTCGATATTATCGCATCGGAGATTACGCGGATCGAGATGATCTTGAACGAGCTGCTCATTCTGGCCAAGCCGCAGACGGTCAAGCTCGAGCGGCAGGATATCCGGGTGCTGCTGGCGCAAGTAACGACGCTGCTAGATACACAGGCGATTCTGAACAACGTGCAGATCGTCACCGAATTTTCGCCGGGCATTACCCATATCTCCTGCGACGAGAACCAGTTGAAGCAAGTGTTCATTAATTTTATTAAAAATGCGATCGAGGCGATGCCCGGAGGCGGGGAGATCGTCATCCGGCTGAAGCGGGAAGGGACGGACCGGATTCGGCTGAGCATCATCGATCAGGGCTGCGGCATTCCGGAGCACGTGCTGGGCCGGCTCGGGCAGCCCTTCTACACGACGAAGGAAAACGGGACCGGTCTCGGGTTTATGGTCAGCAAGCGGATCATCGAAAATCATCATGGCACGGTAAAGGTGACAAGCTGCGAAAATTCGGGCACGACAGTCGACGTGGTGCTGCCGCTCGCTCACGAGCAGCAAACCGGAATTTGAATTATTCGCACCGGATGCCCTATAATGAACAGTAAGTATCGGAAGCCGGGAATGCAGTCCGCATTTACCGGCTTTACGTTTGCAGGAGGTACGTATGATCGTCATCAAAACGAAAGAAGAGATTGAACACATGCAGCGTGCGGGCGAGCTGCTCGCTTCCTGTCACCGGGAGCTTGCGGCCTTGATCCGGCCCGGGATCACGACACGGGAGATCGACCAGTTTGCCGAGGCGTACATTACGAGCCGCGGGGCGGCGATGGAACAAAAAGGATACCGGGGCTACCCTTATGCAACGTGCGCTTCGATAAACGACGTCATCTGCCATGGCTTTCCCGGCGAAAGGAAGCTGGAGGACGGCGACATCGTGGCCATCGATATGGTCGTGAATCTGAACGGCTGGCTCGCCGATTCCGCCTGGTCGTATGCGGTGGGCAATGTGTCTCCGGAAGCGCAGAAGCTGCTGGATATTACGAAAGAGGCGCTGTATCTCGGAATCGCGCAGGCGGTTGTCGGCAACCGGATCGGCGATATTTCCCATGCGATCCAGACGTTCGCGGAAACGAACGGGTACTCGGTGGTGCGGGATTTCGTCGGCCATGCGATCGGTCAGGCGATGCACGAGGAGCCTCAGGTGCCTCATTACGGACCTCCGGGCCGGGGCACGCGTCTGAAGGAAGGGATGGTCATTACGATCGAGCCGATGATCAATATCGGTTCATACAAGTGCAAGATCGACCCGGACGGCTGGACCGCGAGGACGATCGACGGCAGTTTGTCGGCGCAGTACGAGCATACCGTGGCGATTACGGCCGACGGCCCGCTCATATTGACGAAGCAATAAGCGGGAAGTGAAGCCGGGGAGCGGCCGCTCCTGAACTCCAGCCGCCCTGGGCGGTGCCTGGCGTCAGATGGCCGTGGCCAACCGCATGCCCCGGCGCTTCCGCTGCCGGCTGCAGGAGGGAACGATGCCTTCTCCATGTACCCCGTACGGAGCGGAGCGTACGGCAGAGGCCGTCCCTAATTACGAATAGGTGGAGCTGTTATGATCGTGTACCGTCTGTATCACAAATACAAAGATCGTGAACTTTTTTATATCCTTCCGCTTGTTGTGCTGTCGTTGGCGGTGAATTTGGGCTATTTTTATAAAGTGATGGTTTCGCCGGAAGGGTTCCCGACTTCGGATGACAGCGAATGGTACTTGAATTACGCCTATTCGATGCTGGACAACTTTCAGATCAGCCTGCATATGAACGACATTTTATATATGGGCTACAATATGCTGCTTACGCTCCTTCTGGCTATCTTTAAAGACCCTGCTGCGGTTTTGTTTCTTCAGGCGGCTACGACCGGCTTGAGCGTGATGCTCGTGTATGCGATCGCCAGCCGATTGTTTAACCGGACGACCGCCGTGATCGCTTCGGTGTTTTATTCGTTTTCCTCGGGGATTATCCGCTGGACGACTTATGTGATCACGGACAGCTTTTTCATCAGCCTGCTGCTGTTATGCGTCTATCTGGTCCTGCGTTGCTTCGAATCGGACAAGAGGAGGTACAAGGCAGGGTTTGCGGCTGCGGCGCTGCTTATGGTTATGTTCCGGCCTGCGGGAATTATCACGTTGGCATTTATGATGGTATATATTCTGGTCCGGTTAGGCCGGACGACGGTGTTTGTTTTTCTCAAGCGATACCGGTTCGTGCTGGGCGGGGGAGTCGCCGCGGCGGCCGCAATCGGCGTTTATTTATTAACCAGCGGCAAGCTGGACCCGCTGCTCGCTTCCATGGAAGAGAACATCCGGATGGTGCTGTACAACATTTACGCCACGGGCTGGGTGTATGACAAGTCGACTCCATACGATCATGTGTATACGCCGAATTACGAGATCAATATCATGAACAGTCTGATCGTCAGCTTCCTGATTAACAACTGGGACCACATCTTGATCCTGTACGGCAAACGGATGATATCCTTCCTGGGCTGGTGGGTGTGGCGAGCGGATTTTGGCAGCTTGTGGGGAGTCGCATCCTTTGTCCGGCACGCCTTGCCGACTTTGCTGTTCGTGATCGGCAGCGCGGCGGCGATAACAGCCGGACGGTTTCGCCAAGCTTCGGTATTGTGGCTGGTGATCCTGGCTGTATTCGTATTTTGCGTCATCTTTTTTATCGACGTGATGTACCGGTATAAAGCGCCGGCTTTGCCGTTTATCGCGATCGTTTCGGCTTATGGGGCGGATCGGGTAGTAACAGTCGCTCTCGGCTTGTTCCGGAGATGGAGACGAGGCTGAACATCAAAGAACCGCAGGAGCATCAAGGAGACTCCTGCGGTTCTTTGTGCAGCAACGGCCGTCTGCGGGGGTGTTCGCCAGCGTTACAGAAGCGCTTCGATTGCCGGCTTCATCTGGTCCGTCTCGACGGTAGATTCGAACCGCTGAGCGACGTTGCCGCTGCGGTCGATCAGAAACTTGGTGAAGTTCCACTTGATGTCGTCGCCCTCCAGCAAGCCTTGCTGCTGGAGGAAGGTGGCGAGCCGGCTCTCCGGATCTTCGAATCCCTGGAACGGGGCTTGTCCGGTCAAATAACCGAACAACGGATGCTGATCGGAACCGCGAACGTCGATCTTGTCGAACAACGGGAACGTCACGCCGTAGTTCAATTGGCAGAACGTATCGATTTCCTCGTTCGTACCCGGCTCCTGGGCGCCGAACTGGTTGCACGGGAATCCGAGCACGACCAGTCCCTGGTCTTTATACTGCTCGTACAGCTTCTGCAGATCGCCGTATTGTCTTGTAAATCCGCATTTGCTGGCCGTATTGACGATAAGCAGCACTTTGCCTTCATAGTCGCTTAAGCTTTTTTGCGTCCCTCGAATCGTATTCGCCGTATAATCGTAAACTCCCATCGTTCATTCCTCCCGTGTCGGTTGATGAATGTTCCGCAGCAAGGCGTTCAGCCCGGCATGGAGCGATCGCGCCTGTTCCCCGCTAAGTCCGGTGCGGGATACAATCCGGCCGGGCAGCCCGGACGCTTGTTCCTTGAGCCGGACACCGGGGCCGGTGAGCCGGATGCGGACGTTGCGCTCATCGCGCGGATCGCGGATTCGTTCCACGAGACCGGCAGCCTCCAGCTTCTTAAGAAGCGGCGTCAACGTCCCGGAATCCAAATACAGCCGCTCGCCCAATCGCTTCACCGTCATGTCGTCTTCCTCCCATAGTGCGAGAAGCGTTACATATTGCGTGTACGTAATGCCCATCTCGTCGAGATAGGGCCGGTACAGCTTCGTAATCTCGCGGGAGCAGGCGTATACGGCGAAACAAATCTGGTTGTCGAGCTTCAGTATGTCGTCCCGGTTCATAGCGGCCTCCTGCGGTATTTGAATCGTGCTCAATTAAATTGCATGCAATGCATTGGTGACAAAATAAAATTAACAAAATACCGGATTAAAGTCAAATTACCTGCATGAAGAAGTGGATAGTAAAGCGGCAGCGTAGTTTGAATTTTTGGCAGAGGGCCCTTCCGAAGCGGAAGAGCCGGGGAGAACCGGCTTGGGAAGAAGACGGAACGGCTTAAGGAGAGATCCGGTCCGGAACCGTCCGCTCGGCAAGCTCCCCGTCCATCCCCAAATAATAATGCCGGATCGGCTGCAGCATGTCGTTCAGTTCGTAGACGAGCGGGAGTCCGGTCGGGATGTTCAGATCGGCCACTCCGTCGGAAGGAAGCTGATCGAGGTATCTCACCAGCGCCCTGAGCGTATTGCCGTGAGCGGATATGATGATTTTCCGGCCGGCGCGCAGTGCCGGGGCGATGCTTTCGTTCCAGCAGACTAACGCGCGTTGCTCGGTGTCGGCCAAGTTTTCCGCCAGCGGAGCGGGCACGCCCGTATATCTAGGGTCGTTTCCTTCGTACCGCGGGTCGTCCCGGGCGAGCAGGGGCGGCCTTACGTCGACGGACCTTCTCCACAGATGGACTTGCTCCTCGCCGTATTGGGCTGCGGTTTCCGCTTTGTTCAAGCCTTGCAGGGCGCCGTAATGTCTTTCGTTCAGCATCCACGTTTTGTGAACGGGAATCCACATCAGATCCATCTCGTCCAGCACGAGCCATAACGTCCGGATCGCTCTCTTCAATACCGACGTATAGGCGGCGTCAAAAAGGAACCCGTTTTGCTTCAAAATTTGCCCGGCTTGCCGGGCTTCCTGAAGACCGTTCGCCGACAAGTCGACGTCGGTCCATCCGGTAAACCGGTTTTCCTGGTTCCACACGCTTTGACCGTGGCGGATCAGCACTAGTTGAATCATCCGGGCACATCCTTCCGACAAGGAACGGGATTATGGAAAGCGGCTGTTCCCAGGTGCCGCATCCTGCGGGCGTCATAAACCAAAGCGCCCGCTCCGTACTGGAGAGAAGGCGCTTTGCATACATATTCCGATCAAGAACCGGAGACGATCAGCTCGTATTTGTTCAGCGTCGCTCCAAGCATCACTTCTTTGCTGTCGGACGCTCCGCGGTGCGAGGCACGGAACGATTCGCTGGACGTCCAGTTTTTGAACGCTTCTTCGTTCTCCCAGACGGTGCACACTTTCAGCTCTTCTTCGCCTTCCTGGCCGGCTCCCAGCCATACTTCCAGACGCACGAAGCCCGGCATCTGCTGAACGCCCTTCGCTTCGGCGAATCTTCCGGCCACCTGCTTGCCGAATCCGGCCTTGATCCGGATCGTATTCGTAACGACTAACATAGGTTTCGCCTCCCGACAGTATCGTTTCTTTTCTTTTTCCATACTTATTATACCAGTTTGAATTAGCTAAGCCAAAACGGG
The DNA here is from genome assembly GCF_036577605.1 of Paenibacillus sp. GYB004. Classification (NCBI taxonomy): domain Bacteria; kingdom Bacillati; phylum Bacillota; class Bacilli; order Caryophanales; family Paenibacillaceae; genus Paenibacillus; species Paenibacillus sp. GYB004. The sequence continues at coordinate 132,039 of NZ_JARBDB010000057.1, read as the reverse complement.
GGCGGGCGGAGGACCGGTCGTGTAGCTGGTTCGGCTGCGTTGCAGGCTCGGATTTCGGAAAGGTTCGGAAGGAAAACGCAGCCGGATTGCGAATGTCTGAAAGACAGCTTTTACACAAAGGAGACAGGGAACTTCTAACGTAAGCCCGATTATCGAACGGCTGAGATAAGTTTCACGCACAGCAGCAAAGGAGACCGAACATCTTGCATCTGTTGGTTAAAGAAACGACCGCGCTAAATGAAATATCCGTCTATGAGAGTACCGAGCTGTACGGAGAGCTGGGAAAGTTCCGGTATTTGCAGTTTTCGGACGATGCGGTGCAAGGCGCCATCGATCTGAAAGACCCGAAACGCATCGTGCTGGAATATCCGAGGGCGATCATACACCTGATGGAAAGCAACCATCCGTCGTTCGGGAGCGTATTCGTGATCGGACACGGGATCGGCACGATTGCGGGCCGTTACCCGGACAAGCGGTTAATAGTAGCAGAGATTGACGAAAAGGTCGTAGAGCTGAGCCGGTTGTATTTCCATTACCGGGGCGACCATGTCCGGATCGGGGACGGACGGCTGCTCCTGGAGCAAGCGGATCTGCATTCGCTGGATTACGTGGTTGTGGATGCCTTTACCCAAAAGGGGACTCCGCGTCACCTCACATCCTCGGGTTTTTTCCGCTTGGCCAAGGAAAAGCTCATCTCCAGGGGAGCCGTCATTCTAAACCTGATGGGCAAGCCGGGAAACGACAAACGGATCAATGCGATCTATACGACGCTCCACGAGCATTATTTGTACGCCAAAGCGTTTTATCTCCCCGGAACCGACGGGGCGGACATTCACAATATGATCCTGATCGCCGGCGACCTGGAGATTCAGGTCCATCCCGGCGAGATGGCCGGCTTTCAAGAGGTCGAATTGGAGCCGGGGTACGTGATTGTGGATTAAAGGAAGCCGCCTTGAGGTGCGGCTTGTATCTTGGAGCAGCCGGGGCGGTCGGAGCACCCGGAGCTACTACGGTTATTGGGGCAATTGGAGTAACTGGAGCAGTTGGAGTAGCTGGAGCAACTGGAGGGCGACGGGAGCTATTGCAACTGGGGCTAGGTAACTGGAGCAATGAGATTAGCGAACCTTAGCGGTCTTTTGCAACTCTTATTTTTCGAAAATGTAAGCTGGGCGCAAAATAAGCGTCTCTAGCAGCCGTTATTCGAAGCCCGTCGGCCGGATTTGCATATTTTTGTGAAAATAAGAGCCCCTATCATCCTCTATTTCAAAAATTTTACCGGATTCGAGCAAATTAAGAGTCCCAAAAAACTCTTACTGTGATCGATCGACGACCGTCGCGTCATGCGGCGAAACAACGTCATTTGCAATTTTTGCGCCCCATTTAGACCGATTTTCCTCGAAAAAGGACCTCAGCCTCCACTTTGCTGTGGAAGTTGAAGTCCTTACGTTTGAAAACGGACGTTCACCTGTCATGTGAACACTTTAGGGAGAACCCCTTTCACATCGCCCGCTGCAGCCGGCCTGCTACGAAGACAATCCAATCCGAATCTCTACACGCGAGCCGGTACGCGCTACAAAGTCAATCCGAACGCCTCCGCGACTAGCCGGTATGAAGCGATGCGCGCTTCCATGCTGTGGACCGGCGTGTTGATCATCAGTTCGTCCGCGCCGTACCGCTCGCGCATCTCCAGCAGTTGGCGCTTCACCTTGTCCGGCGTGCCGATAATCCGTTTCTGCCGGTACTGGTTAATCCGCATATAGTCGTATTCGGTGTACGGATAGTGCAAAGCCGTTTCCACAGATGGAAGGCTCGTCTGATTGATGCCTTTCTCCAGCCGGAGAAAGAACAAGTCGGAGCTGGTGGCGAGCAGGTTCGCTTCCTCTTCCGTATCTGCACAGACGACGAGTGTCGCGACCATGGAATGCGGCCGGTCGTTCAGCACAGAAGGCTGGAACTGGGCTCTGTAGATCCGCATCGCCTCCTCACCGCCGGGCGTGCCGAAAAATTGCGCGAAAGCGTAAGCCGCGCCTTGGCTGGCGGCGATTTTGGCGCTTTCGTCGCTGGAGCCGAGCAGCCACATCTCGGGCGTATCGGAGATGACCGGCGACACCGGCAGGCCGGCGAACGGATGGTCCGGCGGCAGCGAATCGTAGAAATAACCGACGAGATCTGCGACCTGCTGCGGATATTTGCGAATATCCACGGTTTTGTCCTCCTGGAGAGCCCGGGTGGCCAGCGGATAACCGCCGGGGGCGCGGCCAAGGCCGAGATCGATCCGTCCGGGATGCAGGGCGACGAGCAGCCGGAAGTTCTCGGCGACCTTATAGGCGCTGTAGTGGGGAAGCATAACGCCGCCGGAGCCTACGCGGATGTGCGACGTAGCCGACGCTAGATGGGCGATCAGCACTTCCGGGCTGGAGAAGGAAAGCATCGGCGAAGCGTGATGCTCCGACACCCAGAACCGCGAATAGCCTAGCCGTTCGGTCTCCTGGGCGAGCTTCGTCGTCTCGCTTAATGCATCGTACGCGGTCCGGCCTTCGCATACGTGGGATTGGTCCAGGACGCTTAGCTTCGTCATGGGGCATCCGCCTTCCGTGTCGGTTTAGTCGTTACTTCCAGGTTTCTCAACCTTCGGCTCCGGCGATACGCCGCAGAAGCCGTCCTCGCATATCCCTTCCGCACCTTCGTTCATGAGGATGATCGGGTTTTCTTCGCTCCACGCTTTATCCAGCGCTTCGGCGAACACCTCGCTCGGCTGAGCTCCGGATACGCCGTATTTCCGGTTGATGACATAAAAAGGGACGCCGCGTACGCCTAGAGCCTGTGCTTCCTGCTCGTCAGCACGCACTTCCTGCGAGCCGGTATGGCCCGCCAGCACCTCGGCCGTTTCGGCCGGATCGAGGCCGACTTCGGCGGCGAGAGCGACCAGCGTCTCCCGGTCACCGAGATGTTTGGACTCTGTAAAATACGCATGGAACAACCGTTCGGACATCTCCTGTCCGAGTCCGCGCTGTTTGGCATATTGCGTGAGGCGGTGGGCGTCGAACGTGTTCGTCAGCACCATCGTATCGAAGCGGAAGTCGAGCCCGACGGACCGGGCTTGTTCGCCTACATTGGCATTCATCGCGATCGCCTGGTCGCGGCTCATCCCGTATTTGGAGGAAAGCATCGTATGAATATCAGTGTCGATATCGCGTTTGGCGTTGGGATCGAGTTCGAAGCTTTTGTACACGACTTCGATCTCGCCGCGGTGAGGGAACGACTCCAGGGCGGCTTCAAACTTTCTTTTGCCGATATAACAGAACGGACAAGCGTAATCCGACCATATTTCCACTTTCATCCTAATCGCACCTTTCCGAATAAAATGTACTTACGAAGCTCCCGAACGTCCCTTTAGCGACGCGACCGGATTGGGGCTCCACTGGCGGCCATTAGTTGTGCCCATTATATAAGCTTTCGTCCGCCCGGGCAAGCTCGTCGCCCTCCGTCCATTTGGAATGCCGGATGCTGCACGGCTGCGAGCAGATATGCCTCTTTGCCGATGACCCGGGGCTGGTACGGATAACGAATGAAGAACCAGTTCCAGTTGAGGTGAACCGCTAACTTGCTTGCTCTGCGGATTGCCGTCCACTCTCAAGGTATAGGGTGCGTGCCGGGTTCGCGGTATGGAGGAAAAGTAAAAAATATGGAGAAATATTGGATAGAAGATCTTTCAAACATTAATCCATATATTCCGATTAATCCTCCATTTTATGTGAGTGGAGAAGCGAATATAATCAATTTACGGAACAGGGGGGATTCGTTATGGACAACACTTTCTTCTCGCGTTTTCACCCCCGGGTAATCGATGTGCTTTTGCGTGATCACCGGTTCTGGTTTCAGCTCGGGAAACCGACCCGGACGATTACATTTGAATCCACGGTCATACGGAATTTCATGTTCGTCGTTCGGGGATCGGGGATGTTGTCTGCGAACGGGGCGGAGTATCCGCTCACTGTCGGTTCCGTGTTTTATTTTCCATATCGCAGCAAAGTCCGGATTTCTTATACTTCCGAGGAGCCGATGCAGTTTTATTCCGTTCATTACGATTACAAGCTGATCGAGTGGGACGGGGGCTCGGTGATCTGTTCAGACCCGCAGGAAAGCCATATGCCGATTCCGATTGTGACCCAGACGACCGATATCGAGAGCTTCTCCAGATCCATGCGGCAGTTGTACGAACAGTGGCACGGAAAAGCGGCGGATTACGAATGGCAGTCGCGGCTGATGTTCTTAAGTCTCGTGAACGAAGTGCGCAGGCTGTACTTGCAAAGAAACGAAGGCGATCTGGTCCGCCGCGCCATCAACAAAAGCATGGACTACATCCGGAGCCGCTACACAGAGCCGCTGGAAAGGGAGGAACTGGCGGAGGTCGCTTCGCTGTCCATGAGCTATTTCTCGATTATGTTCAAAAAAGTGGCGGGCTGCACGCCGACGCAGTACATTACGAAGGTCAGACTGGACAAAGCGAAGCAGCTGCTGCAAAGCAGCGAGTTGACGGTGTCGGAAGTTGCCCGGCAGGTCGGTTTTCAGGACCCGCTATATTTTGCCAGAGTATTCGCTCAGCATGCGGGCATGCCTCCCCGGGAGTACAGAAAAGGCTGACGGACCGGGCGGAGCGGGCTTATCTCCGGCTGCCAGCCGATCACAATGAACAAGCAGGACGAATGTACTTTTGCAACGGATTCTACCGCAGTTTTGAAAAGGAGGGTTATCGGTGGACCGCACAGATTGCTCTTTACTGATTTGCGGCGCAACGTTCGCCGGCCTCGGCGCGGCGGCAGCCGCTAGGGAAGCGGGGCGTAACGTCGTCGTCGTCGAGCGTTCGGCCTCGGTCGGGCGCGAGTTTATCGAAGCAATGAATCCGGGGAGCGGCTGGAGAGATCCGGATACGGACTTCGGGCGAAATTTGAAGAGGGAGTGGCTCCGGCGCAACGTGATGGAAGAGGGCGGACCGGCCCACCTGCCGGCGCTGCATCCGCTGTTATGCCATCTTATTAAGCAATCCGGGCTGCAGGTGAGGTTTCTTACCGAGATCGTCGGAGTGAAGGAACGGGACGGACAATACGAGGTCATGCTGCACGACGCTTCCGGCTGCACTCCGTTACTTGTCCGCGAGATTGCAGATACGACATCGGAACGTCTTACCGTTCCGGGCCGGCTCACCGTACCGCCGCGCAAACGGCTGAACGCTTATCTTCATCATCCCGATCCGTCCGGCGCGAGCATCCCCGCTCCCTTCGACGACAGGATGTCGGTCGTCCGGGGAAGGTTTTCATCCGAAATGATTGTAAAAGTAGAGGTCGATCCGGGCGACAGCTGGCTGCAAGCGAGACAATATCTGCACCAGTACTGGCGGGCAAGGCCGGAGGAGTGGGCGTCATGGACGATCGCCTCCGTAGCCGGATGCTTCGAGTCGGACGTTCCAACAGGCCTGTCCCGGCTCGGAGCGGGGTGGAGCTGGCAACCCTCGGAAGCGTATTCAAACCCGCTCGCCGCGATCGACCGTGGCTACGATATGTACCGGAAGGGGGAGGTGGCCCATGATGCGGCAAAAGCCAACTAACAGCGACATAAACCATAATGCTCCGGATTCCGGAACGGCGCCGGAAGCCTATGATGTGATCGTCGTCGGATTGGGGACGGCCGGGGCGATTGCGGCCATTGCGGCTGCAAGGAAAGGCCTCCGCGTCCTTGGCATTGACCGGCATACCTGTATGGGCGGGGCCGGGACGGCGGGCGGCGTGCTCGGGTATTATTTCGGCAAGCGGGGCGGTTTATTCGAAGAAATTGACGCTAAAGTGCAGCATACGGAAAAAAGTGTATACACGCCGTCCTATGGAGTCGGGGCGGAAGGCAAACAATATGTGCTCGAACAGGAAGCCGTCCTGGCCGGTGCAGTGATCCGTTACGATACGACTGTGACCGGGGTGCTGACGGAAGGACGGACCGTGACCGGACTGCACTGTTTCTCTCCCGAACTCGGTTCCCGCACGGTGATGAGCAAGGTAGTCATCGACGGCACGGGCAATGCGGACGTATGCCGGCTGGCCGGCTGCGAACTGCAGGGCGGACGTGCGTTCGACGATCAGCCGCAGCCGTTTTCCAACGCTTTGTTCAAGCTGGACGGGAACCGCGTACGCGCTTATTATACGGATTCCGGCTATGTCTTTCCGGAAGATCCGCACAGCATGTCTGCCGCGATAGTCGATTCCGCCCTGCTGTCCACTCATCTTATGGACCGTTACGACAACGGGACGACGTACATGCGGATCGCTCCGCAGCTTGGGGTTCGCGAGAGCCGGTTTATCGTCGGAGAAGAGCAGGTGACGCTGGAGCGGTTTTTGCGGGAGGATTATTCTCGGGAACCGCTGTTTATGGCTTATTCCAATCTCGATAACCATAGCAAGGACGTTGCTTTCGAGAGTGAGCTGCAGCGGGATTGGACGGTAGCCGCGAGTTTGTGGGGACTGAAATTTACGGTTCCAATTCCGCTCGGAGCGCTAATCCCGAAAGGGTATGACGGCTTGCTCGCCACGGGGCGCTGTATCGCTCTGGATCACGATATGGCTTCGCTCGTCCGGATGAAGCGGGATATGCAGAAAAGCGGAGAAGCTGCGGCATACGCCGCTTACCTGGCGATTACCGGCGGAGTTCCGCTGCGGGACGTTCCGTATCCCGAGCTTGCGCGGCTGCTGCGGGAAGCGGGCTGCCTGGAGGAAGGCGATAAGGTGTATTTTGAGCACCGGGTCGCCCAAGCGGACGCGGCTCATTCTCCGATACGCTGGCTGGAGGACCCCGCGGACATCCGCGAAGCGCTCTCCGGCGTGAAGCCCGGCGTTGCGATCTGGTCGGCGAAGCGGCTCGGGGAGACGATCCGGGGGCACCTGCTCCAATGGATCGGCCCGGCTGGGCCGGAGCATCTGCGCAGGCATAGCGCGATGGCGCTGGCGCTGATGGGGGCGCGCGAAGCGGCGCCGATCTTGCGGGAGATGGTTCGGGAGCGGGACCCGTTCGTGCCGCAGACGAGTCTGAAATACAATCAGGCTCGCGGATACGCAGCCGTGTATTTGCTCGGCCGGCTGGCCGACAAGGAGGCCGTCCCCTTGTTGCTGGATTTGTTGAAGTCCAGGGAAGGGTTTGCGTTTATCGATGGAAATAAAGAATTTTTGTCCGATGAAGCGGACTTGCGCTTTCAATATGTGTCCTATGCGCTGATGGCGCTGACTGCGATCGGAAACCGCCACGAGGAGAATCGTCCGGCGATCGCGGAGGCGTTCGGGCGATTCGAGCGGGAGCTCGACGGAACGCTGGTCATTTCCTTCAAAGGAAGCTCGGAAATCCGCAACGTCATGGACGATAAAATCCGGAGGCTGATCGACCGGACGATTCGCGGTTGGCAAAGCCCGGCCGCAGTTTTGTAAGATCAGATGTACAGTTCTTTACCCGCAGGTGGTTGTTCATCTGCACATAGACGCCCGATCCGCAAGGATAGTAGGGCGTCTTTGCTTTGCGACAAGGGGGAGCGGGGAGTTAAGTAGTTGGTGGTCGAAGAGAGCTGTCTCCGAATTTCCGGGATTGGGGGGAGGGTACCGGGCAGCAGGCAGCAACGGACGGATGCGGTTTCTTGATTCTTATGTTGGATGGAGGTTTAGCGGCGGCTTCTATGTATACGGTCAGGATAAGGTTGGACAGCCGACATGTGACCGGGCGTTTGCGAGCCGGGAGTCGCGCGCTGTACGAAAATCAGGTTTACGGTATAAGGTCGTGGAGTAGTGGAGCAGTAGAGGTGGTTGATGGGGCGGAGTGGAGGTAGCGGTGAAGGTAGCTGATGGGGGCGGAGTTGAGGTAACAGGGGTGGGGACAGCTTGCGATTGACTTGTGACGGGTCTGTTGCTCCTTGTATAAAAAGAATAACGGAAGTTTCATTTCCGTTATTCCGGCGAGGAGGCGCTCCGGCTGTCAATAGCGGAAGTTTTGTTTCCGTTATTATGGATTTCGGTGCACGATTATCCGGTTTTCCCCCGAAATAACGGAACAATTATTTCCGTTATCATCGGTTTTTAGCTTGGATTGTACAAATAACGGAAACGATATTTCCGCTGATTACTATAAACCGACCAACCGGAAGAGCCAACCGAACAGCAAACCCAAACAAACCAACCGAACCGATCAACCGGAAATGCCAACTGAACAGCTAACCCGACTGACCAACAACCGAACCGACCGACCAAACGGCAAACCCGTACAAAACCAACAGAACAAACCAACCGGCTGGACAGGCCAACCCAACTGAATCTTCGGTCAAACAAACCTGACCGACCAAACGACCCGACCAACCTACGGACACCCCACCCGAATAACCCCCAGACCCCAAAAAGCCACCGCCCGGGGATCACGGCTCCCAGGCGGTGGCTTATCGTTACTTGCTTTTCGCTTCGCTGATCGCTTTGTTGATCTTCTCCTCCGCTTGCCGCAGCATCGTGTTCACGTCAGTACCCGAATTGATCATATCGCCGAATTCCTTGTTAAGAATCGAGTTGGCGTTGACGAGCGGGGCAAGCTTGGTGTTTGCGGGCGGCATGGTAGCGAACTTGTTGTGGAACATAACCTTGAAGTTTTTCCCTTTGGACTTGCTCTCTTCCCCTAACGCGGCGCGAATCGTCTCGTTTTTCAGAATGGGAGGACGGCCTTCCTTGCTGCTCATCAGTTGGACTTCGTCGGAGAGAAGCTGGGTGACGGCGAGAAACGCTTGCTCCGCCTTTTTGTTCGCGTTGCTGATAAAATAATAAATCGTGTTCGCCTGGAACCCGACGTCCGGCTTATCGGCGAAAGTCGGGGCCGCCACCAGATCCCAGTTGAGGTCCTTGTCGTTTTCGAATCGTCCATAGCCGGACATCGGGGCTACGACCATTGCGATGTTTTTGTTTTTGTAGAACGAGTCCAGCTCGGCGTCCCCGTTAAAGGCTCCCTCCGGCTTATTGTCGATGATGTCATAGATCCCTTTGTACGTGCGGAAGAGCTTTTGGAATTCAGCCGTGTTGACGGACGCTTTGTCGCTTTTCGGATCGATAAAAGGCAGGGAGAGTTGATTTTCCGTGATCATATTGCCGGAAAATAGCGACATTCCGCGATAACGGATTCCGTCGACCGTACGTGTCATTTGGGCGGCCAGCTTGGTCGCTTCGTCCCAGGTCATCCCGCTTTTTGGATACGCCACCCCGAATTTATCAAAAATGTCTTTATTGTAAAACAGGACGACCGTGTTCGTATATTTCGGCAAGCCGTACAGAGCACCGTTATCCGAAGCGTTGCGTAACGAATCCAGCGTGGACGGCTCGATGCGCGACAGGTCGTACTTATGCTTTTGGATCAGCTCCGTAAGATCGTATTGAAGCTGGAAAGGGATGACGTTGCTGTTCATTCCGCTGATCGAGGTCAGAATAATGTCCGGCGCGCTTCCGCTCGCCACGAGATCGCTGATCTTGGCCTGTGCTCCGCCGATCACATAGGTCAGTTTGACATTCGGATATTTGGCTTGCACCGGAGCCTCGATGGTCCGCTTGAATTCTTCTTGGGTGACCGAGGGAACTACGGAGTAAATGCTCAGCTCGACCGGTGCGGCCATCACGGAGGAATCGGGCTGCCCGGACGCAGCGGAAGGTTGGCCGGAATCGCCGCCGCCTGCACACGCCGGCAGCAGTGCCAGACACACAGCGGCTGTCATCCATGGAACGGTTCGAATCGAATGGATCATGTTTCGGATCATCGTAAACATTCCCCCTGGTTCTGGATAAGTTAATATCTAGGAAAGCCCTTACCTGCAAGCAACTTTAATTATATGTAAGCGATACCAATAGTAAATGGAGTAAAAAAAGAATACATGGATAATTAGTTATCCGGACTTTTTCTCGAACAGGAATCCATGTTTTTGAATGTATCTCCATAATCAGGGCTTGATCTGCGGGGAGCGAAACGTTTCATATCCGGGGTCCTGGTGTAAATATTGTCATATCACCTCGAAGGAAGCGATCCGGAGATTGCGTCAGCGCGCGCCAGAGATCGGAAGATTACTTCGTCTGAAATCGTTGCCGACGGTACCGGAAGGTCGCTGGGCCGGCGATACCGGCGAATGCTTCGCTTTACAGTCCCGCGAACGAGGAGTATGATACCTAACAAGATAGCAATCCGTAGTCTGTTATCGCTGAATTCTGTTTCATTCAGAAGCGGGGGAACCAACGAAGCTATGGTCCGATGTGCCGGAGCTTCACGGGGTGAATCGTTTTGTTAGATGGACAAAGCGTAGGGCGACTTCAGCGCCCGAATCCGTCAGCTAACCTCGCAAGCGTATTGGAGAGACTGCCGTTAACGCGTTTCTGATCATGGCCGTGACGTCATGTTAGAGCCGCGGGAAGGGTCCTCCTTCCTGCGGCTCTTTTTGTCGTGATTGCGGAGGGGCATCACCGCATTCGGACTCTGATCGGGCGTTCGGACTTGCGTTTATCGTCCGTTTTGAGGGATACCGCTTTCCCTTATATCAATCCGGCATGAAGATGATCTAAATCACGTATTGTTTATGCCGCACCTTGCATAATAAGATACATGTAATGGAAACCGACGCCACAAGTTTAATCATATAGGGAGTCCGGATTCATACAAGCGCGAGGAGGAATTGGAAGTGGCAGTTATGGAAAAAGAGCTGGACAACGTTGCGGCAGCGCGCCAATACGTTCAAGACGTGTATGAGACGGTTATTCGCAGAAACCCGAGTGAAAGCGAATTTCATCAGGCGGTAAAAGAGATCGTGGATTCTCTTGTGCCTGTATTCGCCAAACATCCGAAATATATGAAGGCTGGCATCTTGGAGCGTATCGTCGAGCCGGAACGGGTTATTTCCTTCCGCGTGCCATGGGTGGACGATCAAGGCAAAGTGCAAGTAAACCGCGGCTTCCGCGTTCAGTTCAACAGCGCGATCGGTCCTTACAAAGGCGGCTTGCGGTTCCATCCGTCCGTTAACGCCAGCATTATCAAGTTTCTCGGATTCGAGCAAATCTTCAAAAACTCGCTAACCGGACAGCCGATCGGCGGCGGTAAAGGCGGTTCGGACTTCGATCCGAAAGGCAAATCCGACAATGAAATTATGCGCTTCACGCAAAGCTTCATGACCGAGCTGTACAAATATATCGGTCCCGACGAAGACGTGCCGGCCGGAGATATCGGCGTAGGCGCGAGAGAAATCGGATTTATGTTCGGACAATACAAGCGGATTCGCGGCGGCCATGAAGCGGGCGTCCTGACCGGCAAAAGCATCGCGTACGGCGGCAGCTTGACCCGGACCGAAGCGACAGGCTTCGGCGCCGTCTACTTCGTAGACGAGATGCTGAAGTCGATCGGCGAGAGCTTCGAAGGAAGCACGGTAGTCGTATCGGGCTCCGGCAACGTATCGATCTATGCGATCCAAAAAGCGCAGCAATTCGGCGCCAAAGTCGTAGCTTGCAGTGACTCCAACGGCTATATTTACGATCCGAACGGCATTGATCTGGAGACGGTAAAACGTCTGAAAGAAGTAGAGCGCAAGCGGATCAGCGAGTATGTCATCGACCATCCGCATGCAACCTATCATGAAGGCTGCACGGGAATTTGGACGATTCCATGCGACATCGCGCTTCCGTGTGCAACGCAAAATGAAATCAACGAGCATTCGGCGAAGATCCTCGTCGAAAACGGCGTGAAAGCAATCGGCGAAGGGGCGAACATGCCTTCTACGCTTGAAGCGATCGAAGTGTTCCTGGAGAACAAAGTATTGTTCGGTCCGGCCAAAGCGGCCAATGCTGGCGGCGTAGCCGTATCGGCGCTCGAAATGTCCCAGAACAGCATGCGTTATTCGTGGTCGTTCCATGAAGTCGACGACAAGCTGCACGGCATTATGAAAAACATTTACCGTCAAAGCGTAGCAGCCGCCGAGGAATACGGATGCTCCGGCAATCTCGTAGTAGGCTCCAACATCGCAGGCTTCCTGCGCGTAGCTGACGCTATGATGCTTCAAGGGATCGTATAAGCAATCGCAGTCCCGCTCATCCGCGCCTGCAGGCGTACTTCCGCCTGCGGATGCGGTTCGACACCAAAAAAAAGGAAATGAACGCTTGAAGGCGTATCGTTTCCTTTTTTTGGTTTATCCAATATTAAATTGGCCGATTGTCGCGAAGTAGTTTTTCAGAAAATCGTAAAACAGCTTTTCCGTAGGAGGAAGCTCGCGGTTGTTCGGTGTAATGACGCCGACGCTCCGCGTGACTTGCGGGTCTTCGAGCCGAACCTTGACGGTTGAACGGGGAACGTTATCGTTCAGAGCGATTTCGGGCAGCAACGTGATGCCGAGACCGGCGGCCACGAGTCCTTTGATCGCGTCGATATCGTCGCCTTCGAACGAGATTTTCGGTTCGAACCCCTGAGCGGTACAAGCCCCGATTACGAGATCCCTTAAGACGAAACCGGCGGGAAACAATACGAACATATCGTTGCGCAGCTGACTTAGCTTCAGCGACGACTGCTCGGCCAAAGGGTGGCTCGCCGGCAGCAGCGCGACGAATCGTTCCAGAAACAACGTGTCGCCCTGAATCTGCTTGTCGTGCTTCGGTACCGGACCAATCAGCGACAAGTTCAACGTCCCCTTGATGACGGAATCGATCAATTCCCGGTATGAACCGTGCTGCAGCTGAAAATGAACCTGCGGATAATGATCGCGAAATGCGGATATGACCATTGGAAGCAGATGCGAAGCCAGGCTGCTCGGGAAACCGATCCGTACGGTGCCCCGCTCGGGGTCGAGAAACTCCTGAATTTCCTGCTGCGCTTTCTCGATGACTTGAATCGCCTGTTCCATATGACCCAGAAACATTTTGCCGATCGGAGTCAATCTTACTTTACGGCCGTCCCGTACGAACAGATCAACGCCGAGCTCGGCTTCCAGCTTGAAAATTTGCCGGCTGACGGCCGACTGCGCCACGTGAAGTACATAGGACGCTTCCGTAACGTGCTCCAGCTTGGCAACTTCTATGAAATATTGGATTTGTCTTAATTCCACTCTATATAGTCACCGCCATTACTTATCACGCCGTGTGAGGTTTAGCGCTTCCCTTATTGTACAACAAACCGGCCGACAAGGAAACAGCCTATCGGTTTATAGGGAAGAGGGGGAATGCGGGAAGTTTTGTCTCTAATGGGTCTCTAATTGGTTGTGCCGGCCAAATGATAGAGTTCGCATTTCGCAGGAAGTTCATTCAAATCTTTCGTTTCCATCTTGAAACCGTTTTCCTTCAGGCGCGTATCCATAGTAGAATAGAACTAGAGAACCGGGATCGACAGGTGAAATGGGGGAGCGGGCAAGATGAAGAGCAAATATGGACGGCTTTCGGTCGTGGCCGTCTTTTTGGCCGTAGTCTGCGTGTACTGGTATGTGAGTGCGGACGGCAAACGGGACAAGGATATTCCGGCTGCCAGCGGGCCGGATGCCACCGGCGGGAATGAGAAACAGCCGCTGACGGAGCCCGTACAGCTGCTGAACTGGTGGGAGCAACGCCTTGAGGCGGCGACGTCTGCAGGCGATTACAAGGTGGCCGGCGACTATGCCACCCGCAAAGCAAGCTACTACCGGAGCGTCGGGAACGAAGCCGAGGCGGCCGCATGGTACGAAACGTCGGCTTCATACTGGGCGAAAGCCAAGGCGGTAGACCGGCGGTTTTACGATGATGTGCCGCCTTCGGCCCACGAGGTGACGATTGAGCCTTACGTCAGTGTCCCCGCCGGAGCGGATAACCGGAAGCTGGCCAAGTTCGAGCCGTCATCCGGGACCTACCTGGGCCTGTTCGGCTTGTTCGACTGGCCGGCCGTTGAACCCGAGTTCGGACAGTATCATCCGATCGGGCTCACGTATTCCGGCTGGCGCAAAGACGAGAACGATATGCGAAACTACTTTCCCGTCCGGTTTATGAACAGCATTAAATCAACCGCTTCCGGCGCGCTGCAGATCGGCTGGGAGCCGCATTACGGGCTGGACAGCGTTAAGGACGACGATTATGCCCGGTCGTTCGCCCGCCAGGCGAAGGAAGCGGGAATTCCGATCTTTATGCGGTATGCGTCGGAGATGAACGGAGCCTGGGTTCCCTGGTACGATGAGCCCGCCAAATACATCGAGAAATTCCGCCTCATGTCGAAGGTGATGAAGGAAGAAGCTCCGAATGTCGCGATGGTCTGGTCGCCCAACTTTTGGCCGAACGATAATATAGACGATTATTATCCCGGAGACGAGTATGTCGACTGGGTCGGGTTTTCGCTGTACGCGACTCCTTTTTTCGGGGAGAATGAAGATTTCAGCAAAAATCAGATCGATTACTTCGCTCCGCTGTATGAGAAATATGCCCATAAACCGATTATGATCTCGGAAGGAGGCGTCACCCACTATATCCGCAAGACCGGAAAGGATTACGCGAAATGGGGGGAAAGCCAGCTCGCCAACATGTACGCGTACTTGCCGCGCATGTTCCCTCAGGTGAAAGCGATCACGTATTTCAATATAGCCAAATCGCGAAGCGAGACGCTGAATGCCGATTACATCTACGACATTAGGGAAAATACGCTTATGTACGATCTGTACCGCCGGCAAGTGCAGAGCGACTATTATTTGACCCAGGTCGAGCAGGGCGCGGCTACGGAGGATAACGTCAAATACGTTCCGCTGCCATCCGCCCAAGCGGAAAGCCTGACGGGCAAACGAAAGCTGTTCGTCTACGTCAAAATGCCGATGGAGGTCCAGCCTTTCGCCGTAGCGGTGTTGCAGGGCGACCGCCGCCTTGCGATTTCGTATGAGGTGCCGTGGGAGGTGGAGCTTGATTTCTCGGCGCTGCAAGCCGCGGAGCCGTTAACGGTGGCCGTTTATAACAGCAAGCATGAGGAGGTCGCCCGACAACCGTTCGAATGGAGCAAGGCGAACCTGAAGTGAACTTTTTCAATAATAGACAACTAATGTGCTTTTCAATCCGGGCTGGCGGATGTACAATCAGGCCAAAGAGGTTAATGTAAAGGTCTGGCCTTCAGAACGACTGCCGTTCAATCATTCCGTCAATCAGGAAAGGAATCCGGAAGATGTCCGCTTCAAGGGTAAACAAATGGGGAATACTGCAAATCGTCAATATGGGGACGCTGATCTCCACGCTGGACGTCGGGATCGTCAATGTGTCGCTGCCGATTATGGCCAGACAGTTTGACGTCTCGCTGGCTCAGATTCAGTGGGTGGCTACAATTTATTTGCTGACGATGGTCGTGCTGCTGCCGTTCATGGGCAAGCTGTCCGACCGGCTGGAGCGGCGTACCGTGTACAGCTACGGATTTCTTATTTTTGGAATCGGCTCGTTGTGCATCGCCGTATCGACCGGCTTCGTTGCGCTATTGCTGGCCAGATGCCTGCAGGGCGTCGGGGCGACAATGATTATGGCGAACAGCCAGGCGATGGTGCGCCAAGTGTTTCCGGATCATGAACGGGGCCGCGCGCTCGGGGTGAATGCGATCGTCATATCG
The DNA here is from genome assembly GCF_036577605.1 of Paenibacillus sp. GYB004. Lineage (NCBI taxonomy): Bacteria > Bacillati > Bacillota > Bacilli > Caryophanales > Paenibacillaceae > Paenibacillus > Paenibacillus sp. GYB004. The sequence continues at coordinate 116,430 of NZ_JARBDB010000057.1, read as the reverse complement.
GCGGGCACGTTGTCCGGTCCGGCTCTCGGTGGGCTGCTGCTTGAATTTGTAGACTGGCCTTGGCTGTTCTGGGTGAACGTGCCTATCGCGTTAGCCGCCTGCCTGCTAGGCTACCGCTGGTTTCCGAGAGGCAAAAGCGATGCGGCCAAAACCCGGTTCGACTTCGTAGGGACGTTCCTGCTCGGCGCCGGAGCCTGTCTGCTGATGATGGCGGCGGAGTCGGCCAAGGAAACTTCGTCGATGTCGATAGCGGCCTGGATCGAGGGTGCGGCCGGCATCGGGCTGCTTGTCGCCTTGTGGCTGCATGGCCGAAAAATCGACTACGGCATTATCGACCGGGAGCTGTTCCGTCATCGCAAAGTATGGCTGGGCAACACGAGTTCGTTTCTGATTAATCTGGCCCAGACGGCGACGCTAATTCCGGTTACGTTCTACATGCAGAGCCAGCTCGGCTACTCGGCCTGGACGACCGGGGCGCTGCTGATGCTGCAGCCGCTGCTGATGGGCATCGTAGCGCCGTTCGCCGGCTGGTTCCGCGATAAATACGGAGGCTCCTTTCCGATCACGGCGGGAGCGCTGCTGTGCTCCGTCTCGATGCTGTTCGTCGTGCTGCTGCCTGACGTGTCTGCGATCGCGATCGGATTGCAGCTGGCCGTATTCGGGATCGGAATCGGTCTGTTCCATGCGACGAACAACGCCGAAGTGATGAGCGCTTCCCCGTCCTCCAAAAGCAGTCTGGCGGGAAGCTTGCTCGCGCTCGTCCGTTATCTCGGCCAAATAGCAGGCATCGGACTGGCGACGCTGCTGGTCGGCTCGATGGGATCGTCCGCCGATGCCGCGGAATCGTACGGAGTACCCATCCGGATTTTGTTCGGATTTTGCTTTGTGTTTTGTATGGCTGTAGCGTTGGCCGGAAAGTTCCTCCCGAGAGAAAAGCCGGAGGCCGGCAGTTTGTCCGCTTGAAGCCGAAGCGCGGAATGATACGTATCATCCTAGTCCCTGTCGGAAGGAGTCCGGCAGGGGCTTTTACGTTTTTCGGAATAAGTAAGAAGCGGGGGCGGAAATCGCTGGAATCCGATTGAACCGCAGGCGGATGGGTAATCTATGAAGGAAGGAACGATAACAACAGCTTTGGGAAGGAGTGACGGAGTATGCCTCAACTCGAAACCGCAATCAACCCGAATCTGGGGCGCGTCAAGGACCGGGTAGCGTTCGTGACGGGAGCCGGCTCGGGAATCGGCCGGGCTGCTGCGTTAAAGCTCGCGTCGGAAGGCGCCCGAGTATGTCTTGCGGATCTCAAGGACAACCGCACCGACGAAGTGAAGCAGCTGATCGAGGAGAAGGGCGGTGAGGCGTTCGTCGCCGACGTCGACGTATCAGATGAAGCGAGGGTCCGGGAAGCCATCGAGAAGGCGGTAGGGAAATGGGGCCGTCTCGATATCGTCTTCGCCAACGCCGGAATAAACGGAACCTGGACGCCAATCGAAAATATGACATCCGAGCAGTGGGACGATACGCTGGCGACCAATCTGAAAGGGACGTTTCTTGCGGTCAAATATGCGATCCCCTATATGAAGGAGCACGGGGGCAGCATCATCGTCACCAGCTCGATCAACGGCAGCCGCAAGTTTTCCAGCTTCGGCGCGTCCGCCTATAGCGCTTCGAAAGCGGGACAGGTCGCGTTCGCCAAAATGGCTGCACTCGAGCTGGCCCGATACCGCATCCGGGTAAATGTCATATGCCCGGGAGCGATCGACACGAATATCGGCGAGAATACGAACATCACGCCGGAGCTGAAAACCATTCAAATTCCGGTTAAATACCCGGAAGGCAGCCAGCCGCTGGAGCACCGGTCCGGCAAGCCCGAACAGGTGGCGGATCTCGTGTTGTTCCTTGCCTCGGACGAGTCCAGCCATATATCCGGCACGGAGATGTTTATCGACGGGGCGGAGTCGCTGTTGTAACTGCTGTAAAGGCGGCGCCCAAACCAGTTTAGACGCCCTGGTATTTCAATAAAAGGAGCCGGCATAAGCTGCCGGCTCCTTTACTATAGTCCACGATGCTTACTTGCTGGTCATTTCCTTCAGGACGGATTCGATCGCTTCCAGCGTGATGTCTACTTCCTTGTCGGTATGGCTGTAGCTGAGGTGATTGCGCTTCAGGTTCATCGGCATTTTGTAGATGCCTTTTTCGATCAGCTTTTTCCGGTACGTCACGTAAAACTCGGCGTCGTTATGCTGCAGGTCCGTGTAGTTTTTCGGTTCGAAGTCCATGAAGTAAGTCGTCCAGGTCGAGCCGAAGCCCGCGACTTGACCGGTGATGCCCAGACGGTCCAGGATACCGCGAATTTCCGTACGCATCCGGTCGCCGAGGCGGAAAATGTGCTCATGAACCGGCTCGTTCTCCATGACCTCGATCGTGGCGATACAAGCAGCGGTGCCTACCGCATGGCCGTTGTACGTGCCCGCGAACCACACGTCGCCGCCCGGCTGCGTGTTGAAGCGCTGCATATACTCTTTCTTGCCGGCTACGGCTGCGATCGGGAAGCCGTTGGCCATCGCTTTCCCCATCGTCGTCAAGTCCGGAGTTACGCCGGCTACTTTCTGGTAGCCGCCGAGGTTGTGACGGAAGCCGGTAATAACTTCATCGAAAATAAGCAGCGCGCCGTTGGCGTCGCACAGCTCGCGAAGTCCTTCCAGGAAGCCCGGCTGCGGCATAATGATCCCGATGTTGTGCGGAATCGGTTCGAGAATGATGCAGGAGATTTGGTCTCTATTCTCCTTGAACGTCCGTTCGACGTCGTCCAGATCGTTGAAGGTGCAGACGAGCGTATTGTCGATCGCTTCTTCGAGCATGCCCGCCGATCCGGGATCGCGCGTGCCGATTTTGTCCCAGGAGCTGAGCATGTTGCGGGCGACGTAATCGTGCCAGCCGTGGTAGCAGCCTTGGAACTTGATCAGCTTCTGACGGCCGGTTACGCCGCGTGCCAGACGGATGGCGTGGAACGTCGCTTCCGAACCGGAGTTTGCGAACAGCACTTGCTCGGCGGAAGGAACGTGTTTGTTGATTTTGCGTGCGGCTTCGATCTCGAGATCCGTCGTGCCTACGCCGTACATATCGGTTCTGCTGAGAGCCTCGATTACTTTGTTGTTGACGTAAGGAAAGTTGTGACCAAGAATATAAGGGCCGAAGGCGGCCTGGTAATCGATGAATTTATTACCGTCGGCGTCATAGATGTAGGCGCCTTCCCCACGGGTAAATACGTGAAACGGTTCTACGTTTCTTGTGGCCGAATGAACGCCTCCCGGCGTATACAAATTAGATTCCTGACGAAGTCGAGCGCTGTTGTTCATGTCGTTCCTCCGAATGTTCAATATATTAAATTCCATTCAATAAGTTGATTATAAGGCGGACTCAAATCGGAAGTCAACAGCCGATTGACTGAAATCGCCGTGCTGGTCCGATGAGTAATATCCTTTATAGATAGCGGGCCAATGAATATGAAACGATTGTGCTTTATCAATTGACAATAAAAAAGGGATTCCACTATTATTATATTGAACATTGTTCATTATATTAAGTTATCTATCCGAATCAGATGTCGGAGGAGGAACCTACAGAATGAAGCTTGCCGGTAAAAAAGTGCTGATCACAGGCGGCGCACAAGGGATCGGGCAAGGCATTGCCGAGAAATTCGCCAAGGAAGGCGCCGACCTGTTTCTACTCGATGTCAAAAGTGAAGAGCTGAAGCAAACCGTGGAGCAGCTGCGAGCCGAAACTTCATCGCAGATCGAAAGCCTGGTGTGCGACCTGAGCGATCTGGACGCCGTACAGGCGGCGGCGGATCGTGCCTGGGAGCAATGGGGCGGGATCGACATCCTGATCAACAATGCGGGAATCGCATTTCGCGAGCCGTTCACCGCAATATCGCTCTCCACCTGGAAGAAAATTATGGACGTCAACGTCAACTCGATGTTCGTGCTGAGCCAGGCGATCGCAAGCAAGATGCTGGAGCGCGGTCAAGGCGGATCGATCGTGAATATGGCTTCCAAAAACGGTCTGGCCGGCAGCTCGATGCTGGCGCACTACAATTCGTCCAAAGGCGCGGTCGTGCTGCTTACCCAATCGCTCGCCGTCGAGCTTGCGCCTCGCGGGATTCGCGTGAATGCGGTCGCTCCCGGCTTCATCGATACGCCGCTTGACCGCAAGCTGAAGCAACTGGACCAGTCACTCGATTTGACGGCACGCACACCGATGGGCCGCACCGGGACGGTGGAGGAAGTCGCGAACGCGTTCCTGTTCCTCGCTTCCGACGACGCTTCTTATATTACAGGCACGACACTCGTCGTGGACGGCGGCCATCTGGCCAACGCAGGCGAGCTGTGAGCATAACGAAAGGGGAGGGACCGGCCTTGAAAAAACAGCCGAAAGAATATTCGGTTCCGGCCATCGACAAGACGGTGGCGATCCTGAATGCACTTACCGAGCGGCAGCTGTCGATTCAAGACATCCATTCCACCTTGAACGTACCGAAGTCAACCGCTTTTGTCATCTTGAACACCCTCGAGCAGTATTCACTGATCCAGAAAACGCCGGAAGGCAAATACCGGCTCGGTCACGGCGTGCTTCGCTGGGGAATCGGTTATATGAAATCGATGGATCTCGTGGCGATCGCCCGTCCGCATCTGGAACGGCTGGTCGCGGATACGCCATATACCGCGCATCTGGCTGTAGCCGAGAAAGACAAACCGGTTTATGTCGATAAGGTCGAGGGCAGCGGGTTCGTCCGGTTCGCTACGAAGATCGGGCAGACGCAGCCGCTCCATCAATCGGGCGTAGGTAAGGCGATCGCTTCCGGAATGACGCCGGAGGAGATCGAGCATGTCGTGCGCGCCGAGCTGGAAGCGGCTCCGGATAAGATAAGCAAGGCGCTGGACAAGATGATGGAGGATGTCCGGCACGTGCAGCAGTACGGCTACTCGATCGAGGATGAAGAATTCGAGGAAGGCATACGCTGCATCGGAGCTCCGATCCGGGGCGAGAACGGGCAGGTGTTCGCTTCCATCAGCATCACCTCGCTGAACAAAGACCTGCCGGCGACGAAGTACCAGCAGATCGGCAATTTGCTGAAAAGCACGGCTGACCGGATCTCCGCGGAGCTGGGATACTTGCCGGATGAAGTGTTGCCGGGCGAAGCGCCGGGCAATCAGAGCACAAGATCGTAACTTGCAGATGCCAGGACGGCATCGTTTTCTATACGTGCGAGTTCAAAAAGTCCGGTTTTCAGCACCGAGAAGATGGGATGAAGCTAGGAAATGAGGAGCGGAGCGTAGTGAAGCTACGTGAGCACCGGAAGTTCCGGCTGAATTCCATATTCGATGTCGAGTACGCTTTCGGATCGGCTTCGTGATCAAAAGTGGACTTTTTGAACATCCTCTATACGATGAAACGGAGTGGATCAGGGTGACGTTAAAGGTTGGGATAGTCGGAGCAAGGGGCCTAAGCAATCTGCTGGGCTTCCGGGCGATTCCGGACGTAGAAGTAACCGCTTTATGCGATTTGCACGAGTCGTTTCTCCAGGAGCAGGCACAGAAATTCGGAATTCCGAAGACGTACCGGATTTATGAAGACATGCTCGAGTCCGACATCGACGCAGTCGTCGTCTCGACTCCGATGCAGTTGCACGTGCAGCAGACGATCCAGGCGCTGGAGGCGGGCAAGCACGTCCTGTGCGAAGTAACCGCCGGCGTGACGATGGATGAGCTGTGGTGGCTGAAGGAATCGGTGGAGAAGCACAGCGACAAGGTGTATATGTTCGCCGAGAACTATTGCTATATTCCGACTAACCAACAGATCGCGAATATGATCAGCCAAGGCGTATTCGGCGACATTTACTTCGGAGAAGGCGAATATTTGCACGATATCAAATATTTGACCCAAGGCTTTAACCGCCGCGTCTCCCAAGAGGATGCGTCCGCGAGCAAAACGTCCTGGCGCAATTACTGGCAGTTCGGCAAACGGGGCAATTTTTATCCGACGCACAGCCTCGGTCCGCTGATGCAATGGTTTAGAGGGGACCGGATCAAGTCCGTATCGACGTTCGCGACAGGTTGGCATACGGCGCCCGAGCTGCGGCAGGAGGACACGTCGATTACGATGTGCCAGATGGAGAGCGGCAAGCTGATTAAGCTTCGGCTCGATTGCGTCTCGAACCGCCCGCACAACGGCGCATATTACACGATCCAGGGGACGAAAGGCTGCTACGAAGCGCCGAGAGGGCTTGGTGACGACCACAAGATCTATATCAAGGCGGACGGAGAGCATCCGGAAGATGCCAAATGGCGTCCGCTGTCCGATTTCCAGGAATATATGCCTGAGCGGTATCAAAACGTGACCGAGGAACAAAGTGAGGCCGGACACTGGGGCGGCGACTTTTTTATCGTCCAGGATTTCGTCAACGCGATCCGCGGCGGCACGAAACCGCCGATCGATGTGTACGACGCTTGCGAGTGGACCGCCGTCGCGCTGCTCTCCGAGCTCTCGGTCATGAACGGCGGCAGAACGATGGATATGCCGGATTTCCGCAAATCGGGCTCGTACAAAGACCAGATCATCCGTCTATAACGGCGGCTTACGGGAGGCGCATGGCTGTCCATGCGCCTTTGGCCGTCTGTGTCTGCTGTCGGGGAACCGGAGGACGGATCGGCAGAACGACGGATAATCGGATGAACCCGGGATTCCATTTGCGAAACCGCTTCCAAAACTCGCATCAATCCGAAGGCCTGCTGGAAAAACGGCGGCGGCGAGCAGATGGAGAAAGAAGCGAACGAATGGTTCGCCAAGCTGAAAAAGTAACAGCCGTACGCTGACTCAGGCAGGCGATGCAGACAGAGGGGCGCTACGTGTGAAGTCCCCGCCTTAGCTTGACCAGCGGACAAATCCCAAAGACGCCTTCATTTCCACTTTCCTGGTGGATTTGGAGGCGTCTTTTATCCGATTCCTGATACGGGCCTGGGCCCGTTGAGCGGTTACCCTTTGGGGTGAACTTCCCCGGGTTGTTGGGTCCTCGGGAGTATGGGGCAAGGACAAGACGATACGCCGTCCAGCTTTTCCGCAGGTACGGAGCGCAACCGGTCCAGCACAGAGAAGGGAACGCCGGTAGCCGTCCATACGGTGATAGCCGGCAGCAGCAGGATCAGCGCCCCGATACGTATAGCTTTCCAGCGGCTAAGCCGGATCGTAGCCGCTTCGCCAGGTTTGTGTTCAGGCAGATAACTGTTCGTCTGCAGCACCCGGGCCAACTGGTTCATGAACTCGGCGATCAGTAGCGTGCCGACCATGCTGTAAACGACCAGAGACACATACAGATCGATTGGCCGGTGCAGTTGAACGAGTACGCTCATCAATCCGGTCACGAGCATGGTGAATACGCCAAATGGCAGCAAGCGGAGGATCAATTGAAAATAAAGCCGCGGAGCGATCCGGAAAGCATGCCCCAGCGGGCAATCGAGTAGAACGACCAGATAAGGCACCAGCGAATACAAAAACGCGGCGAATAAGAGGATCGAACTGCTCCAGCCGAACGCCGCCATCATCCATGAACCCGAAGCGGAAGCGATGAGAAACAGCGCCGACCAAACGAACATCCGTCGGAAGTAGAGACGGCCGTATTGAAGCAGAGGCAGCGGCTTATCGCGGAGCACGGCGCATTTGATCCCGCCCAAAAAAATCGCTCTGGCGAAACTTTGCACAATAAGCACTCCGGCCGAGATTAGGATACTCCACCCGATGGAGCCGATCCCGTTCGCGGGCAAAAAGGAAAGAGGCGACTTGAGATCCCGGGCCGAAGGCATCCACATCGGGATAAACATGCGGAAGCCGGCCGAGTCCGGGTTGTGCAAGCTGCCGCTCCAGGCTGCCGGGTATAAGGAAAAGCCGAAGTAAACCCCTAACCCGGTCATCGCGGACAGAAACAAGTCCGTCAGCAGGACAAGCACGATCATCTTGGCATACAAGGCAGCAGATTTCCTCTCTAGTGTGTTTACTACTTAAGACTCCGCCAGAGAAGGAAAGGTTGCTGCTGGGTGGAAATGAGACGGTTGGACAATTAAACGATCAGTGCGATTGCCAGCAAGTCGAATAAGACGAGCGGGAGAATAAAGGGAGCGAAGAAAAAGCGGGTTCCGGTCTTCCCTTTTTTGCGCCGGCTTTTCTGCAAATAAACATGAGTATTGGTTACTTTGACGACTTTCCCGATATGCGTTTTTCCGGATTTCATCCGGATACGTACACGGCGGTTCAGCAGCGAGCGGCAAGAATGATAGATGGCGGTCATGGCGGTCACCTCCCTCATATTCTAGTGTATGTCCGGCATCATAGATTGTGAGGGCGCGTCCAAGATTCATATGGTAAACTTTGTGTAGATCGGAATCATCAAATGCTGCAAGAAATGACAGTTCCGAACAGGGAACGATGCACTAGCGAAGGAGGCGATTCGTGTGTACATAGTAGCGAATCCGGCCCGGATACAGGGAGAACAATATATGGAGACGGTTGAAGCCGGGGCGCAAGTCGAACTGCCCGCCGGATACCGGCGATTTCTCGAGCAATACGGGCCGGGAACGTACCGGGATTGGCTGTATGTTCAACTGCCGGACCCGGAGGTGCTGAAGCCGTTCGTGGAGTACGAGTTCTGGGAGCATGACGAGGAGAGTCCGATTACGCTGGAGCAGCTCGCCGAGTGCGTGGTGACGATGTCTACCAGTGACGGCGACTTTATCGCCGTTCATCCGGCTGTAGACGGGTTGATTTGGCTGCCGCGCCATTCCGAGCAGCTGCGCGTATGGACCGTGGAGGCAGGGGAGACGTGGACGGAGACGATGGACCGGATTATGAGAGAGTCCAATGTGCAGGACGTGTCCGGTGTTGCGACTTTCGATCCGGAGAGCGAGTCGCGGCAGTTTGTATTTATGCTGCTTCCGGATGGAGGGACAGAAGCGCTAAGGCAGTTGGCTTCCGAGTGCAGCCGGCAGTTAGGCGGCTTCGACCTGGTTAAGGAAAAGGAGCACAGCTGTTATCAATACGTGAAACGGATGGGCGGCTGGATTCGTTACAATTATGCGTACGGGAAAGAAATCGCGGTTTGTTATGAGGCCGAACAGGAGCAGGTGGCGGAAACGTTCATCCGGTGGCTGGAAAGCCGGGGGTGCAGACGCCATGCTACCTAACCGGGAATCGCTCGTTGGAGGCATGCTGCGGAAATGAAGCGGAGTAATGAGGGCTGTGGCGGCAGCGACGTACATCCGGTAGGTCCCGCGGTTCCGACTTTCGGATCATTTCCGGACCTGAGCTTGCGCGAGTCCGGCGTCGATCGATATAGTGAAAGGAATAACTTGCGAACAAGAGGAGAACGAGACAGTGAGCGAACAAGTGTTAAAGCAAGACTTGAACGAAAAAAGCGAGTTTCAAAGGTTGTTTCAAATGTACTTGTTGTTTGAAGAGCAAGCCGAACGGCCGGATGCGGCAACGATCCGGGAGGCGCTGCAGGCCCGCTGCGGACAGGTGGATACGGTTTCGGGGAATGAGGCGTTGTCTTCTTTTGCGATAGAGGCTTACAAGGTGGCTTACCGGGACGGGGAGCTGCCTGCGCAGGTGATGATGGCGGATGTGACCCCGTTTCAGCAAGAGACGATCACCGATCTGGAGCGCACCCAGTTCTGGACGATGCCGGATGGGGAAGACGTGCTGCAGCGCTGCCGCTACAAGCTGTTGATCAGCGACTTTATGGCGGCGGGGCTGGACTACCAATCGCGGGCGTCCTTGCTCGCCGACTGGCTCGAAGCCGCCGTCAGCCTGTTCCCGACGTGCCAAGCGGTCTGGATTCCTTCGAGCGGCAAACTGCTGGTTCCGTCCGAGATTGCGGACAATCCGTACGAAGGAGCGAGCCGGTTTTTGCAGTTCGGCGTTAATATTCGTTTTTTTAACGTGCACGGAACTGAGGACAGTCTGATCGATTCGCTTGGCTTATTTGCACTCGGACTGCCGGACGTCCAATACCACTTTCACACGCTGGACCCTAACGATGTGTCGCGCCATGCGTTTAATGTTGCCGCATATATATTCGAAGCGGAGGCGCCTGTCCAGGATGGCGAGACGATCGCCGGATTGCGGGACGGGGAGATGGCACAGGATGTGTACTGGACGTGTCAGTATGAGATGTCGTTGATCCAGCCGTCGAGAGACGTGATGGACGTCTGCCCCGGCGAATATGCGGCGGGAGGACGGGAATGACGGACGAGATCGGGCAACTGTCGAGGCAGTGGAAGGAAGAAGGGCTGCGCTACGCTTCTGAAGTGAACGCCTTCGTACGACGCGGCTTGGCAAGCAATTGGCAAGAGGTCGGGCCGGAACCTTCGGAAGATACGCGAGGTGAACTGGCGTCCCGCGTGTTCCGGTACATCCAGCAAGCGAATCGATCCGGGGATACGGAAACGTTGCGGGAACGATTTCCTCCCGCCTCCTGGCCGTTCAACAAGTCGCACCAGCAGCTGATGCGGGCTGTGCAGCCGGTTGCGCTGCTCACGGACGGCAGCGCGCTCCTGGCCGGACGCAACAAGGACCAGACCAACGCGATCTATGTGGCCGACCTGGAACGGGTGACGCAGGTGGAGCATCTCCGGGCCGCGAGCTGCTCTGCGGATGGGCGGGATGTCGCGCTGATGGACGAGCGAGGCGTCCGGGTCGTTCGCGAACCGGATCGGACTTTGCAAGGACGATTGCTTGCAGCCTATACGTGGGAGGATATCATCCGCCGCTTGCGCGAAAAATATCCGGAGATCGAAACCCTTCAGGAACAAAGCTACCAGACGGCGGATGTCATTCCGTTCGCGAACGGACAAAAGCTGCTTTTTGTATCACATGACGGCATCTACCTCATCGAAGAGAACGGGGTGCTCCTGCTTCATCCGTCGGAAGAGGAGCTGAAGGAACAAGCGGACGGGGACGAGCTAAACGCGTCGCTGGCGATGCCGCACGGCGCTGTGTCCAGAGACGGCAAATGGATTGCATTCGGCAGCCAAGGCAGCGAGCATTTACTGCTCGATGTGGATCGCAGAATCGTATACCCGATCGAGCCTGCATCGAGCTACCCGCACTACTGTTTGTTTTCGAGCAGCGGTCAGCAGGTCTGGTTCAATGCGTGCCATTTCTACAACGGAGATACGATCCGGGTGTCGCTTACCTCCCTAGAAGCCGATATCGAATCAGGGGATTGGCCGTCGATGAACGGCGAGATGCGCGTATATGCCGGCGTTGCGCTTCGTGAAGGGAATATCCTCGGAGATGCATACGGATATTTGCGATTGATCGATCATGAGGGGCAAGAATTGTGGCGGTACCACGTCTCGGGTACGATAAGCGGAATGGCGCTGAGCCCGGACGAGAAGACGCTGCTCGTGGGAACGTACAGCGGGATGCTGCACTGGGTCGACTTGACCGAACAAGAACCGGATCCATACTGTATCGGAACGGCGCCGATCCGGGAGATCCGCCGCTGGATTGTGTGGGAGAACAAGCAGCCGCTGCTTTGGTAACGGATGGGCTTGGAAACATGACATAGACAAGCAGAGGAACGGATCACGCTCTTTGCTTGTTTTTGTTTATCTATTCAGCCTCTTAAAGGAAGTGATCAAGCAATTAGAAAGGGGAGTTTTTATGTGCAGATATGCGATGTACGGTCCTTATAAGGATGTGTACGCCTGTTTTCGGTGCCGCAAAGTATTTAAGCAAAAATCAACATCGGAGCTAAGCCCGGCCGAGGTTCAAAACAGATCCTATGCATGTCCGCAATGCCGGGAGACGATGAAGGATATGGGACACGATTTTCAGGCGCCCCAACAACAAGACAAGAAGCAGTGGGAGAAAGTCGAAATTTTATATCGTAACGGGTTTACCTACCATTCTTGCGGCTGCGGAGGTCCCGGTTACAGACCGGCTCAATTAAGCGAGATCGCCGCGTTTCTCGATGCTCACCGGCAGTACCGTTCGGAGGGAGAACGGCTGTTGCAGAAGCTTTCGGTAAGGGCATGATCCGCCTGAAACAAATTGACTGCGGGCAGGAGTGTGAACTTGAATGCATCGTGTGAGGTCATGCGAGCCGGATGATCTGCCTGCCGTTATCCGTTTGTCCCAAGCGTGGGCGGAGGAGCGGATTACCAAAGGCTACGAGAATGTGAACTGGACGGAGGAAAGTTTGGCTTCCAAGGTGGGGAATTACTTTTTGGTTGCCGAGCTCGAGGATCGGATCGCCGGGTATACGTTCGGAACGGTCAAGACGAGCGGAGGAAGCTCGGTGATGACACCCGGAGAGAACTATTTGGAGATTTACGAGGTCTACGTAGACAAGGAGATCCGGTCCGCCGGTTTGGGAAGGAGTCTGGTCCGGGCCTTGATCGAAAAAGCGGAGTCCGAAGGGGTCACCCGCGTCACAGTCGGATCATCCAATACGAACTGGAGAGAAACGGCACAGTTTTACGAGAACCTTGGCTTCGGCATGTGGTATTTTCAGATGATTAAGTAGGTGTTCATGGAATAAAATGGTATTTTCGAATGCAGTCTGCTAAATGACGGTATTTGTCGAAAACCAATAAATAAGTATACCCCGGTATTCGTCGAATGATTTATAATAGGGACGGGACTTCAAGATCAACCAATTACAAATTCAGAGCTATAGATGATAAGCTCTGAAATTGTACCAGAAGAAAGGGTCATCCACATGGACAAGCTAAAGCTATGGATGAAAGCTTCCCGATTTCGTGTCCTCCCCGTTATGGTCATTCCGGTCGTGCTCGGCGGCTTGGGAGCTTACGCGTGGGACGGCGTGTTTCATCCCGTGTTGTTTCTGATTACGCTGCTCGGTGCCGGAGCGGCTCATTTATTTTCCAATATGATTAACGATTTGTGGGATTACCGGAACGGCGTGGACGTAGCGGCCAAAGAAACTGCGGCGGCGATCTCAACCAACTCCGGCTTTCTCGCAGGCGGAATGATGGCGCAGCGAACGTTCGCAGCCGCAACCTGGTCTTTGTTCGCGCTAGCGGTCGTTTGCGGCGTAGTCGTCAGTTTGGCGAGCGGCTGGTGGGCTTTGGCGTTTGGCGCGCTCGGCGGGCTGATCGCTTATTTTTATGTGGCTCCGCCTCTGAAATTCGGGTATCGGGGCAAAGGATACAGCGAGATTGCGATCTTGCTTTCATTCGGCATTTTACCCGTTATGGGCACTTATTATGTGCAGGTGGAGCAATTCGGCTACCGTCCGCTGCTGCTCTCGCTTCCGATCGGATTGCTGACAACGCTGGTGCTGTTCAACCATCATTTTCTGCATTGGCAAGCGGATCGGAAGTCTGGCAAACGAACGCTGGTCGTCGTATGGGGCGAGAAAAAAGCGCTCGTTTTCTCGAAAGGGCTGGCGGTGATCGCCTACGTCTCGCTGGTCGTGTGCGCCGCTGCGGGAGCCGTGCCGTGGTACGCTTTGCTGGCGCTGTTCACTGCAATTCCGCTATTTCGCGTCTACGGGACGATGAAGGACGAGAACGAGTCCAGAGCGTATCTTCCGCTGATGGGGGCGTCGCTGAAAGCTTCGGTGCGTTGCGGCGGGCTGATGGGACTTGCTCTGCTCGTTCAAGGACTGCTGCATTAATTCCGATTTGAAAACCGACAGAAGAGGTGCAAACATGGAAAAACAGTTGACTTTCGGAGATTTTCATACCATCTTATCCGAGGGAGAAGTGTGGAAGATCGGCGGATTTCCGCTGCAGGACGGATCGTTCTGGTCGTACCGCGAGCCTAACGCCGTCGTGATCGTGCGCAACGGCATTTTGTATGTAAGGGCGCCGCTCAGCCGCAGTCATGATCATGTACAGATTCTCGACAATGCCAAGCATATGTACTACTCGGTCGAGCAGGTGGAGGTACCGGAGTCCGGCGAGGTCAGCTTCGAGCTGCAAATTCGCGCGCGTTCGCAAAATACGGCTCCCGGCGATCTGTACGACGGCTACGTCTCTCTTAATCTGCTCGACTTCACCACCGGCGGTGCGCTTGATTTCTTCGCAGGCAACGATAAATATGCGAGTGTGTATGCGGTACTCCCATTCCCGGGAGTTCAGGTGCCGGAGTCGGACAAGACGAGATATTTTTGCATTTTCAAGGAAGATACGAACTTTAAACCGAGGGAGTTCAATACGTACAAAATCGTCTACAACCGCGGCAGCGACGAAGTCGTCTTTTATGTGAACGGCGAAGAAGTACGGCGGGACCGCGATGTGCCGGTCAAGTTCAACCGGTTCACGATCGCGCTCGGCATTATGACGGAAAAGGACCTGACGCCCGAAGGCAGCGTATCCGTCCACGGCCAAACGGTCATCGGCGAATGGTCGCCGGTACAAGTGACGATTAAGGAATAATAGAGCCGGCCTCATCCCATTTATGTAACCCGCGCCTCTTTCGGGAGGGCGGGTTTTGGTTTGCCCGCCGCCGCGCGGATTATCCGAGCCAGTGGGTCAGCGCAATCATCGTGACCGTCCCGACGATGAACGCAAACGTAGCCGGGATCTCATGGCCGTCGCCGTGGCTCTCTGGGATGAGTTCTTTGTAGACGACATACAGCATCGCTCCGGCGGCGAAGGACAGCCCGTAAGGGACGAGCATCCGAAGCTCGGTTCCGAAATAATAACCGAGGCAGCTGGCCAGCCATTCGGTCAGCGCGATCATGAACGTATAAGCCAGCGCCTTGGACGGCTTGGCCCGCTGGGTAACCATAAGCAAGGCAACCAGGAAGCCTTCGGGGATGTTCTGCAGGCCGATCGCCACTGATACGAGCTGACCGAGCTGGCGGTCACCGCTTGCCAGACTGACTCCCGTAGACAGTCCTTCCGGCAAATTATGAAGCAGCATAGCGGTCATGACGAGCAGATGAGCAGACTGCCGATCGTCTCGCGGCGGAAAGGCATGGTCCGAATCGACATGGGGAATAACCAGCTCCATGACCGTCAGCAGCACGGTGCCGAGCAGGATGCCGGCGGTCAGCACATACAGGTTCGATAGCTTAAGCGCCGAAGGGATGAGGCCGTACGTGGAGGCGGCAACCATGATGCCGGCCGTATAGGCGAGCAGCATATCTTTGGCGCGGTGGGATACGTTGCGGAACAACAGGGTGGGAAGGGCTCCGAGTATGGTGCATAAGGAAGAGAAGACGGTCCATTGCCAAAACACGCTCATGGCGACCTCCAGCGTCCGATTGCAAAGCTTATCTCATATATATGTACAAGTCCAAGCCGCATACCGTTTTAGTTTCACGATTGAACTTTTTACATGCCCCGACAGTCTATATGGTGGAAATCAATTCACGGAGGGATTGGGTATGAAAACGATGAAGAAGACATGGTTGTCCCTTAGCGTTGCGGGAACGGTTATGATAGCGGGGTATGCGCTGCCCCCCGTGCCGGTGCTTGCTGCCGAAGGCGCTGCGGTTCCGGTTTCCGCGAAGACGGACGGCGCCGTTCAAGCGGAGTTTATTACCTCGACGGAGCTCGGCTCGAAGAGCGAATGGCTCAAGACGAACGTAAAAGTGCCGGTGCTGCAAGGGCTCCAGGATAAAAAATATCAGGAAGAGCTGAACTATATCATCCAATCCCATGCGGAGAAGGACATTGCGAACTGGGAGAAGGAAGCGGAAGAAGCCGCAGCCGACATGAAGAAAAACGGATACGAGATGCGCCCGTACGAGCTGATTGTCGATTACGAACTGAAATCGGACGGCAGCGGCAAGCCGGAGGGGATCGTCTCGCTGCGAGTCGTTACATACGCCCAGACGGGCGGCACCGGTATGCCGAGAGTCGATACATATACGATTCGGGACGAGGCGGAAGCGACCCGCGTGACGCTGGCCGAGCTGTTCGGCGACAAGTATAAGGAGACGATCGACGCTTTCATCAAAGCCGAGATCGCCAAAGATCCGGATAGTTATTTTCCGGAGGAGTTCAAAGGCATTTCAACCGAGCAAGCTTTTTATGTGGAAAACGGAGAAGCGGTGATCGTTTTCCCGAAATACGCGATCGCGCCGGGTGCTGCCGGCAATCCGGAATTCCGTCTTCCGATTCCAGGACTCGAGACGGATAAAGGCTCGGAAAGCGAACAGGCGAAGGAATCTTTCACGCTGTACCGGAACCAGGTTTTCGCCGATGCGAGCGGCAATACGATGATCCCGCTCCGGCTGGTCGCAGAGCGGATCGGCTTCGAGATCACGTGGGTTCCCGATACGATGACCGCCGAGCTGAAGAAAGGGGCGAACTGGACGACGGTGACGATCGGTAAAGACGCTTATTTCTTTGCGCGGATGGCTCCGATGCCGTTGGGGGCGGCTCCGGTATTGGTCGAATCGTCCACGTACGTGCCTTTGAAGTTCATGACGGACATTTTGAAGGCGGACGTGAAAGAGGAGAACGGTTCGATCGTAATCTCATGGTCCTGAGTGTCAGGTTGTAGCGACGGCCTTCCTCATGTTCCATCCTTCAATGGATAAACCTATCGGTCAGGCGGAGCGAAGAAGCTCCGCCTATATGGGTTGATTCATAAAAATACAATCTGTTACAATAACAGCAAGAATGTTTGTGGATGAAGCGGAGCGGAGAAAATGAGAAGAAGACCGACCAAAGAACAGTTTCAGCAGCAATTGCAGCAGATGGTTCAGACGATCCGGGACGATATTCTTGCCGGCGTCTATCCGGCGGGGGACTATCTGCCGTCGGAGAAAACGCTCGTCTCCCAGTTCGGGATGAGCAACAACTCGATCCGCATCGGTCTTGAACAACTCGTAGAAGAAGGCTGGATCGAAAAAGTGGCGAGAGTGGGCAACCGGGTAGCTCCCGGGCGCCCTCCGGTGAAGCTGAAGCTGCTGTGCAACGAAATGCCGCTGCGTAATTTGAAGCTGAGACAGCTGCTGGACGGATTTCATAAAAAGTACCCTTGGATTACGGTGGAAACGACAGTTGCCGCCGGGCTGCTCGGCTTAGGGAGTAAGGAGGAGCCTATTCCCGGCGATGTGGTGCTGCTGACCAGCTATCAATTCCAGCAGGCGGCCGAGGAAGGCAAAACCGTATGGCTGGAGGAGACGGCGGAGAATCCGGCTATTTATCCGCAAGTGAACGCGTTGTACCGTCATAAGGACGTGATGTACATGCAGCCGCTTATCTTCTCCCCAATCATGCTCTGCTACAACAAATCCCACTTCCGCGAAAGCGGACTGCTGGAGCCGGACGGCAGCTGGAGATGGGACGATCTGATCCGGCATGCCGAGCTGCTGTCGGACGGCAAAAGCCGTTACGGCTTCTGCTTCCATATCCCGGACGGGAACCGCTGGCCGGTCTTTTTGCTGCAAAGCATGGAACGGTTCGAATGGGACGAGAACGGCAAGCTGAAGGACATACGCGGATCGAAGCTGATGGAAAGCATTCAAATTTGCAAACGGATCATCCTTAATGCGAAAGCGTTTCCCCGTTACTTGTCGGAAAGCAACGACGATATCGACAGAATGTTTATGGAAGGCAAAGTGTCGATGACCTTAACCAGCTATATGGCGCTGAACGGGCTTATCGATTCCGGACTGGAGTACGACGTCTCGCCTATGCCGTTTATCCGGGAGATGCGGACGCTGGGCATCGCCTTGGGCGCCGGGGTGCTGCGCCAGTCCGGCCGCAAGGAGGAAGCGGCGCTGCTCGTCGACTATTTAACGTCCGTGGAAGGACAGACGTTTATCCGTACGAATACGATGAGCGTTCCGAGCGTCGGGAATTTGCCGGGCCCGCCGGAAAACGGCGGAATGTACCGGCCGTCCCGGGCGATGATGTACAGGGAAATTCTGTCCTCGCTGCGCACCCACGGCGAACTGAACGTATCGCTTCAAACGCTGTACGGCATCGGTAATTTGCTGAAAGGGTATTGGGCCGATCTGATCGACGAGGAGGAGCTGTGCAGCCGGCTCAGCGACCAATTGTCCAAGCCGCAGACAATCCGGGAAGCGGCGCCTGCCGGTGACTGGGGATAACGGGACGTGAAGTCCCCTGCATAAAAATTTGACGCCCCCGAACTTTACCTAAGCTCGAGGGCGTTTTGTTAACGATTCGCCGGAATGTTTAAGCTCGCTATTAAGATCGTTATTAAGTTCGTTATTAAGATCGCTATTAAGATCGCTATTAAGATCGATAAAGCGATAAAGCGATAAGGCGATAAAGCGATAAGGCGATAAAGCGATAAGCGAACCGAGGTATTCGGAACCAAGTTATCCTATCAGAAAAGCTGCTTCTTACGCAGGGCCATTCGTCGCGGCGAAAGGCTTCGTTTAGAAGCTTTTCTTAATCCGCCAGAACGTTAATATTCTTTTTCATACTAAAGGGAAGGGAAGAGATTTCCTTCCTTGGCGTTAGGGAACGTATGCTCAGGTCCGATGGCTAACGAATCGTATCGTGCTTATGGCCAAAAAACGACGTTATTCCAGACGTAACGAATCCGGGGATCGTTATCGAACCGAAAGTGGAAAAAAACGATCCGAATTGCGGGAATAACAATACAAGAGTTCGTTACAAATTCAAACGTCCGCATTCGGCTCTGATAACGAATATTGGGTTCGTTAGCGTTGCTACCGCATGGAGACGAGGGAGCTAGCCTAAGTCACGCTGGGTGTGAATCTGTCATGAACCAAGCCAAAATCACACTGGGTGTGAATTTGGCATATACCACGCCAAAATCACACTCGGGCGGCAATTGAAGTCGTGTTTCTACCGCCAAGTCAAACAAGACAACACGACTAGGGGCGAGCGGCTGGAGCGAAGATCCCTAGTCCCTTCCTACATACAAAACGTATGAGTTTGCACGTCAAAGGACCGCCCGGACGCTTTCCGGACGGCTTTTCATAGTGTCTGGCGACGAAGATAGGTAAAAAACTGTGAGCCTATGGAAGGAAGTTTGGTTATCGCTTGTGACGATTCCTAGCAGCGGAATCAGAATATATAAAAGATGAGACCTTTCCCCTCGGCTGCAGTTTGGCTGTAGAAACGGCGGATTTCGTTATAATACTGCAGGATGTAGGCAAAGAACTCGTCTTGATCCTCGTCTGAAACTATGTCAGGATCAAGAGGATATACCTCCTCCTTGACCATGGCCGGGAAATCATACCGCAAGCGGAGCTGCGCTTCATCCAGCTCGGATATAGCCCGGGCCGCTTCTGCAACTTGCTCGCCACGCAACACAAACGCCCCGAATGAGCCGAAATCGATGCCTTGGTCCGACGTTATCGGAACAACATACCCAAGAGGGGGCTCTCCATCGGCAATATTTCCGCAAAGCAAGTAGTGAATCGCCTCCCAGGATCTATCGATGTCCAGTCCGGGATAATCGTCCACTCTCAAATTTTTCAGTGCAAGTTCACCTGCGGCGATTTGCTGTATCAGCTTGTCATCCAGAGCAAAGTAATATCCGCGCATTGCCAAGTTGTCATCCCTCATTCCCTTGTAGTGACTTATGAGTCTGTCCGACGAAACATTTTTAGCAATTATTTATCCGTTTCGACTGAATATCTTGCAGTTTACCTGCATGAAACGGACCGCTATGCATGAATATTTCACCGATTTCAATCCGTCGGACAGACTCCTATACTGCTTGGATTAATGTAACATCCGGGAAATGTGTATTCAAGGAACCTAGGACATAAACGTCAAGTCTAATCCATTTCATTCAAACTTCCGAATCGCCGTCATCAAAGGGTCTAAAGACCCGGACACAACCGGAAACATGAAGGATGCACAATGAAGGGGACGATGTCCGAAACTCCCTTATGAGAGCAGGCTTCCGGGTATCGCGAATTAGTTAAGGTCGCCTTCCTGTCGTCAGCGATTCAAGCTTCAAAAGGCGCCGCCGTCAGCAGCAGCTTGCTTGCCGGATCACTGTGTCAGGTGCCTATTATCCTGATTCACCGTTTAAGCAACCACATGTATCCTTAGCCGACGGTCCCGGAACCCGACTCCAATTCGGCTGTCTAGGGGATATTTCCGGCCGTTTTTTCACATTCAAACGCATGGTTTGCGGTACCAGGCAAACAGCCGGATGGCTATGAAAGCTAGCAAAATAGATATTGACTCATAAAATTAATAAATATATTATTATGATTCATAAAAATATGAATTGACAACGGTTTCAATCCTGATAAAATGAGATTTAGATTCAGGAATTGATCTGATTTTTACAATTGACTCGTATGTATTCTAAATTTATGAGTCAATTAGTTTGGTGTCGATTTCTGTCAACAGGTCGAGTCATCACAAAGGGAAGCGGGCGCCGCAAGCATTGTCGGCATCCGGTTGAACGAAGCGCAGGATACAAAACGGGGGGTAGAGGATTGATGAAGGTAAAACGCTATGGCGGTCTAGTGATGGCTGCGAGTCTGGTTGTGCTGACAGCGTGCGGAGGCGGCAATACGCCGCCGGCGGCGAACGCTCCGGCTCCGGTTGAAGAGAAGAAGAAAGATCCGGTCGAGCTGGTTTTTTATTCGCAGGTCGCCGATTACGACCAGACGTTTATGGATACGTTCGGCAATATGATCCAGACCAAATTCCCGCATGTAACCGTCAAGCATCTGCCGGCAGGCAGCAACAAAATCGCCGACGTCGTGGCCAGCGGCCAGACGATCGACGTCATGTTTATGTCCATCGGCCAGGCGGACAGCCTGACTACGTACGATTATCAATACGACATCTCCGAGATGATCAAGACGAGCAAGTACGATCTGTCCAAGCTCGAGCCGTCGGCCGTCGAGCTGCAGAAAGGATTTGCGAATAACGGGATGTACGGCTTGCCGGTATTTACGAACACGCTCGGACTATTCTATAACAAAAATTTATTCGATAAATTCGGTGTGGAATATCCGAAGGACGGCCTGAACTGGGATCAGCTTAAGGACCTCGCCAAGCGGCTGTCCCGTACGGAAGGCGGAGTCAGTTACAAAGGGCTGGTCATGTCGTCGTCCGCCAACATCGTGCTGAACCAATATTCCGCGGCATATATCGACCCGGCGACCAAGAAATCGATCTTCACCACCGATTCGTTCAAGAAAGCGTTCGAGTTGTTGACGAGCGTATCGAGAATTCCCGGCAATGAGCTGACCGCTCAAACCTGGAGCTTGGCCGAGCAGCAAAAAATGTTTTTCCAGAACCAAAATGCCGCGATGCTGCTCCACTTCGTTGTGTTGTCACTGTCCACGCTTAAGGATCAGTTCGACTGGGACATCGCGACGTTCCCGCAGCTGGCGGATAAGCCGGGTGTCGGTCCGCAATCGTACCCTACGTATTTTTATGTAACGAAAACGAGCAAGCATAAGCAGGATGCGTTTGATGTCATCGCCTATTTGACGACGGAGGAGTTCCAAAATCATCTGGCCAAAAAAGGAATGCTGCCGATCCTGAAAGACCGCGTCGCGGGCATGTCCCAGTTCGGGCAAGACGTACCGACATTGAAAAACAAAAACGTAAAAGCGCTGCTGCCCGAGAAGTTCGCGCCTTCCGCGCTGACCAAAGTAGAAGTAGTCAAAGCGCAATCCCCCGGGCATACGGCCTACTTCGAAGCTTACCAAAACACGGTGCTCGGACAAAAGGATACGAATACGGCGCTTCGTGAGGCGGGAGAAAAGTTGGACCAGAAGCTGGCGGACCTGTTCAAGTAACAGGGGAGCGAGCAGTATGACAGGTTTACGCCTATAAGCCGGAGTTTGTACGGTGCGAACGGGCTTGCGTTCGGAGATCAGGAGCTGGCGGTTAACCCGCCGGCTCCGGTTCGTTAATCCGGCATTGCGGAGAAGGACCAAGGGTACGAAGCTTCATAGCAGCAGCTGTTATCGACACAGAGAGAGGGAGACGGAAGATGAAAACATACAGAGCCGCAATTATCGGTGCAGGAGTGATCGCCAAAGTACATGCCAAAACGTTGCATGAGAATGCGAGGACGGAGCTTGTCGCCATAGCGGATATCGCGGAAGATCGGGTCCGGGAGCTGGCCGCCGCCTACGGAGCGGCGCCTTATACGGATTACCGCGTCATGATCCGGGAGCGGGCCCCCGATATTGTCATTATTACGCTGCCGCATCATCTGCACAAAGAAGCGGCGATCGCATGCGCCTCGCTGGGCTGTCACGTGCTGCTGGAGAAGCCGATGGCGCTTAACGCCGCGGAGTGCGCGGATATTATCGAAGCGTCCGTTACCCATAATGTAATGATGGCGATCGGACATATGCAGCATTATTACCCGGCCAATCAGAAGGCGAAGGAGATCGTCCGTTCGGGACGGCTCGGCCAGCTGGTTGCCATTCATGACCGCAGACACCATCCGTACTTTTTGCCCGAACGTCCGGCGTGGTTTCTCGAGAAGTCGCTTTCCGGGGGCGGAATCGTCATCAATATCGGCAGCCATTCGATCGATAAAATCCAGTGGCTGACCGGGAGCCCGGTTCGTCAAGTGAAGGCGAACCTGACCTTTTACGGCGATCGCGGCAATGTGGAAGGCAGCGGCATCTTGTTTATGCAGACGTCGACAGGCGTGACGGCAACGGTTTCTTTATGCGGGTATCGCAACATTACGGCTAATGAGACGGAGCTGCTGTTTACGGGAGGACAACTGAAAATCGCAGGCAATAAGCTGTGGGTGTCCGGGAGCGAGCGCGAATACGAGGAGATTCTTTTGGATGAGCCGGGCGAGCCGTTTCAAGCCCAATGGAACGACGTCTTGAACGTTATGGACAAGGGGACCGGATATGTGGAAAGCGCCGTGTACGGGCAAACGGTGTGTGCGGTTGTAGATGCGGCATACCGCTCTCACGAGTCAGGGGCGGAGGAATTGGTCGCCCAGCTCGCGGATTCCCCGGCCGGCGCCGCCCGATGAGTGGCCGGAAAACCCGGAATAGGGTATAGTAGGGGGAAACATGAGGGAGGTTCGGCCGATGGGGAATGAATTCTACCATAAGCTGGGCGCTGCTTTTCTGTTCGCCGCCGCC
The DNA here is from genome assembly GCF_036577605.1 of Paenibacillus sp. GYB004. Classification (NCBI taxonomy): domain Bacteria; kingdom Bacillati; phylum Bacillota; class Bacilli; order Caryophanales; family Paenibacillaceae; genus Paenibacillus; species Paenibacillus sp. GYB004. Next base: position 93,347 of record NZ_JARBDB010000057.1, on the reverse strand, counting down.
ATCATCTATACGGTGGAACGGTTCGGACAGAAGCTGGCGGGGCTGGCTGTCGGCGAGGCCGGTTTCTTCAGCAATCTTTTTGTTCCTGTATTTGCGTTGATCGGCATCGTCATCTTTGTATTCGGCTTTCCGGGCAGCCGGAGATGACAGGCGGGCGTAAAGGGTCCCAGGGAGAGAAAGAGCGGTTAGACGCTCTTTCTTTTGTTTTTTTAGTTTTTTTCAGGTAAGCTGGAAAGCAGATTATTAGGATAAAAAAGCCAATCGAAAGGGGACCCATATGACGACCGTTATTCTGTTTCGAGGACGTCCCGGCGTAGGCAAAACGTCGGTGTCGAACCGACTAAGCGAACGGCTGCGTTACCCGATCATTCGCAAGGACGATATTTATGACGTATTGGCGGGCACCGTCGACGGCCACGATAACCGGAACCGGCTCTGCTACGGAATTTTGTATCAAATGCTGGATACTAACGCAAGTAACGGAAGCAGTGTCATACTCGATTTTCCGTTTAACCGAAAAGAAGATATGAGCGCTCTCCGCCAGTGGCTCGACAGTAAACGAATTGTTTTCAAGTCGGTGCTATGTGTCTGCAGTGACGAAACGATATGGGCGAAGCGGTTCGAGGAGCGGAAGGAGAATCCGTTGCCGAACCAGCTAATTACCGATTTCGAACAATTGAAGCGTCATTACGGTGGCGATCTGACGATTGTTCCGGTAGACGGGGAACTGGTCGTCGATACGATAGAGCCACTGGAGCGGATTGTAGAGAAGGTAATGGAGTACATCAGCGCCGTTCCGTACAGCTAAACAAGACGAATCACCGGGTTCGCTTGGAGAATCTAGTCCACAGCGCGATGTAGAGAAGTAACAAAACAAGGCTGGCGATCGTAAAGAAAAGGCTGAGGAGCAAAGGCTCGATCGTCGTGTAAGAGAGTAGAGTCAGAATACCGAGCAATCCCATATTTTCTTTGTTATATTTGGCAAACCGGATCTTCACCACCCGGTATCCAATAAGGGCGAGCGAAGACAAATAAACCGCAACGGCAAGTATGGAAAGCATCTGATACGTCTCCTCGTTCAAAATGATCGTGGGCCTGCCGATTAATCGGTCTGATCCGGCGCGCTTAACCGCTCGTTCACATCCGAGCCGGACTGCCGGACCCGCAAGTGCAGAAAACACATCCCCAGCACCAACCGCCCTCCTATGTCTATACCCTATTGTAGTCTATTTTTTTCATCCGGGTAACCGTTCTTGAAGAACAGATTAGCGCGCCATGTCGTCTGCTTCTCCCAAGGCCCCCCGACTTCTCCCCCGAGCTCCGAATATGTATGAACGTATACATAAAAGGGGGACCTCACAACATGAACAGACGGCTGCAGCCTTTGGCGAACGTAATTCGTCTCTTTCGGGGACAGCTTAAGCATAAAAGGAAGTCTCGTTCCCTGCCCCAGTTCCGCATAAGTAAAGCAATGGCGCTTGTCGCCATCGTCTCGGTGTGCGGGTCGGCCGCGCTCGGCGCTATCTTCTGGGTCCGCTCGCTCGATATATCGAAACTAGCCAATCCGCTGCTGGCGCCGACCCAACTGATCGATAAAAACGGCGGGCTCGCCTCAGAAATTTCTTCTTCCAAAATCGTTCCGGTCTCGCTCGAACGCATCCCGCTTCATCTTCAGCACGCGATCGTCGCGGTGGAGGATAAACGGTTTTACGACCATGCGGGCGTCGACGCGATCGGCATCCTGCGCGCCTTGATGCAAAATCTGAGGGAGGGGGGAGTGGCGGAGGGGGGCAGCACGATCACCCAGCAGCTCGCGAAAAACATGTTCCTGTCGCACGATCAGACGTTATCCCGCAAAGTGACGGAAGCGGGGTATGCGTTCAAGATCGAGCAGACGTATGATAAAGAACGAATCCTGGAGACCTATCTGAACCAGATCTATTTCGGCGAAGGCCAGTGGGGCATTCAAAAGGCCGCCAATACGTACTTCGGGAAAGACGTCGCCGATCTGACGCTGCCGGAGAGCGCGATGCTGGCCGCATTGCCGAAGGCGCCGACCCATTATTCGCCGTTCAAAAATAAAGAGAAAGCGCTCGAGCGGCGCAATCTCGTCCTGGACCTGATGCTGGCCGGAAAATATATCAGCGAAGACGATTACCGCAGGGCTGTCGCCACGCCGGTCGTCCTGGCGGAACATCAGCAAGAAAGCCTGCGCGGGTTGTATCCGTACTACATGGATCAAGTGATCGAAGAAGCGATTGAACTATACGGTTTCACCGAGCGCCAGCTGCTCGCCGGCGGACTTCGCATCTATACCCGTCTCGATCCCGCGGTGCAAGCCGCTATGGACAAGGCGTTCAGCAACGACTCATTGTTCCCGAAAAGCGCCCCGGATCAGCTCGTGCAGAGTGGTGCCGTCATTCTCGATCCGTATACCGGCGGCGTATTGGGACTGGTCGGCGGCCGCGGCGAGCATGTATTCCGCGGCTTCAACCGTGCGACTCAGCTTAAGCGGCAGCCGGGGTCCTCGTTCAAGCCGCTCGTCGTATACGCTCCTGCGCTGGAGCAAGGGTACGGTCCGAATTCCAAGCTGTACGACGGTCCGCTGGATATTAACGGCTACAGGCCGACCGATTGGGATAAACGGACCCGTGGCGAGGTTACCATGCGCGAGGCGATAATCCGTTCGTGGAACATCCCTCCCGTCTGGCTGCTGAACGAGATCGGTTTGCAGACCGGTCAGGCGTTCGTCCAGAGGATGGGAATTCCGCTGGCGCAAGGGGACAACAACCTCGCGATTGCGCTCGGCGGGTTGCAGGAAGGCGTATCCCCGCTGCAGATGGCGCAGGCTTTCGGAGCATTTCCGAATCTCGGCTCGATGATGCCTGCTCATACGATCGAGAAAATAACGACGGCCGACGGCCGGGTGTTAGCCGAAGCAAAGCCGTCCCCGGTAGCGGTCATGTCGCCGTCGACCGCCTTCGCGATGACCGGCATGCTGCTGGATGCCGTCCGCGAAGGGACCGGCTCGAACGCGGCGCTGAACCGTCCGACCGCCGGCAAGTCGGGAACGACCCAGCTGCCGTCGGGCGCGCCGTTCGAAGGGATCGAGGGCGGTACGAAGGACGCCTGGTTCGTCGGGTATACCCCGGAGCTGGTCGGAGCCGTATGGATCGGGTACGATCAGACCGACCGGAACCATTATCTGAACACATCGGGCGGCTACAGCTCCGCGATCGTCTTCCGCGAGATGATGAGCTCGGCCCTTCAGGACGTGCCGGCCAAGTCGTTCAGGCAGCCGCCGGAGCCGGGGAAACGCACCGACTCGTTTGTTCCAGGTAAAGGAAATAGCTCGAAGGACGACGAGCACAAGAAAGAGCCGCCAGGCCAGAAGAAAAAAGAAGAAAAAGAAAAGGAAAAGGAAAAAGAGAAGGAGGAGAAGAGGAAGCGCGAGGAAGAGAAGCGCAATAAGGACCGCAAGCCGGGTGAAAAAGAGGACGATGACGACGACTGAGCCGGCAGGGGAGCCGGAAACGCAGAGCAGCCGGGTTCCACATAGGGAAACCCGGCTGCTCTGCGTTTAGTCTTCGAAGCTGTTTGTAAACTCGTCCAGACTGCGGTCGGCTTTGCTTTGATTGCACAGGCTGCAGGCGCAGACGCAATTGGCCGGAGTCGTATGCCCTCCTTTGGCCCGGGGCAGCAGATGGTCGATCGTATCGCCGTATTCCCCGCAGAAATGGCATGTATAATTGTCCCGAGTCAAAATATAACGCCGGAAGTTTTTGTTGCTGTAAATCCGGCGTATCGTATGCCGGTTCACGACGACTGCGGCCAGCTCCCGGACGAGCGTCACCGCCGTCTCGAGATCGGTCTCCTGATGCCAGCGGCGTCCTTTGTCCGTCTTGCCTCTCATCCGGATAATGCCTTGACGGGTCGGGACGAGCACCGAGGCGTCGGGTCCTTCCGGCTTCGGCGGCAGGGGAGGCATAGGCCTTTTCGTTCTGCGTTTCGGCGCAGCGGTGTATGCGGTCTCGGCATTTGCCTCATCCCGTTCAAGGGTTGGCGCGGGCACCGGCTCCGGCTTCGCTTGCTTTCGGCAAGACCGGCAGGTGCCACGGCGGGAGGTTTTCCCGGAACGTTTGCCGCTCCGCCGGAGAAAATGGGACAGCGGCTTTATTTGGTTGCAGCGCGAGCAGCGTTTACCGGAAAAAAGGTCGTCGCCTGTTGTTTGATCCTGCTCGGTTGTAGGGCCATTCGGATCGATGATGTCCACCTCAAGTTCTGTTGTCCTTTCGTTTGCGAAGTAACGATCGATGAAGCCGGCTGGTATGTAGAAATGATTTGATATTAGTTCGTCAAGCTGCCCGTCTGCATCTCCTCGATCATCAGAAACGAATCGATGAGATCGGGATCGAAGGCGGTCCCTTTATTCTCTATTAAATAAGCGAGAGCTTTTTCCTTCGACCATATTTCCTTATATGGTCTTCGCGAGGTCAGTGCGTCGAATACGTCGACAACGCTTACGATTCTCGCTTCCAGCGGGATGTCGGTCCCTTTTAACTGATGGGGGTAACCGGTGCCGTCCCATCGCTCGTGATGACTGAGAATGATGTGGCGGGCGACGGAAAGCTCGTCTTTGAAAAAGCTGTCGGTCAGCTCTACGTTAATTTTCGACAAAATATCGACGCCGATTAACGGATGCATCTCTACGATCAGCCGCTCATACCCGGTCAGCGGCCCGGGTTTGTACAAAATTCCTTCGGGAACGCCGGATTTACCGATATCGTGCATAATGCTGGAATGTATGATGCTTTGCATATAGTCTCCCGACAAATTGAGGCCCATCCGTTTATTGTGCACGGTTACAAGCTGCTCCGTATACTGCTGGACCCGGATCAGATGTTCCTCGATCGCCGGATCACGAATTTCGCAAGAAATCGCCAGTACTTTGAGCAGGACGCCCTGGATGCTGTTCCTGCGCTCCTCCGCGACGTACACGCCTTCGGCCAGATGCTCCAGCTCCCGGAATATGCCGACGTAGTAGATGTCCCCACCGATATGGTAAGGTGTGATGGAGATGGAGGAGTGCCACAAGCAGCCGCTCGCTTTTTTGTTAATAAATATACCGGACCAGCTGCAGCCGCGGTTCAGCGCCTCATACATGCTGCGGTAGGTGTCCTTGCTCGTAAGCTTGCTTTTGACGATGCTGGCTTTCGCTCCCAGAATTGATTCCCGTTTGTAGCCGGTAATGTTCTGGTACGCATCGTTCACTTCCACAATGCGGTGATTGGAATCGGTTATAATAACTGCATCTGCTAAGGTTAGAAAAATGCGCAATGTGTCAATCATGATCGGTCTCCTGTGACAGGTAAACATAATATACGGTTTCTACCGTTTTGCTTTGCTTTATACAGCGCTTCGTCGGCAAGCTTCACCAAATGTTCCGGGTCCGTCGATAGCTTAGGGATTACGGTGGCCCCGCCGATGCTGACGGTAATCCGGTCCGAAATTTTCGAATAACCGTGCGGGATCGCATGCTGGAGAACGGACTCCCGAAGCAGCTCGGCAATCGAATACGTCTCCGAGGCGGACGAGCCCGGAAGCAGAACCGCAAACTCCTCTCCGCCGTACCTGCATATGCGGAAGGTGCGGGGCAGCCGCATCGCCAGCACGCCTGCCGTCTCGCGAAGGCAGACGTCCCCTTGCAGATGACCGTACATGTCGTTGTATTCTTTAAAATAATCGACGTCGATCAGCAGCAGCGACAAATAACTGCGAGTCTTGGCAAGCGACTTCCATCTCCGCTTCAAGCTGTCGTCGAAGTACCGCCGGTTGCGGATGCCGGTTAACGAGTCGATATGAATTTGACGTTTGAGCAGTTTATTGTCGGACTGCAGCTTCGTCTCGATACGTTTTCTCTCTGTAATGTCCGAGAATACGGCCGCATAATGCGTAATGTCGCCCTGTTCGTTTCGCAAAGCCATAATGTTTTGCCATTCGATAAAAATCTCACCGTTTTTCCTTTTATTCCATATTTCCCCTTGCCAATGTCCTTTAATCCGGATCGACGACCACAGTTGCTTATAAAATCTGATGTCGTGATAGCCGGATTGCAAAAAGCTCGGATTTTTGCCAATCGCTTCTTCGAACGAATAGCCTGTAGATATCGTGAATGCTTTGTTCACATAAATGATCCGCTTGTCGGCATCCGTCAGAATGATTCCATTCGTCGTTTGTTCGGCCAACATGTAGAATAGTTCGGTATTATGCATCGGCGATGAGGCTCCCATTCATGGAGGATGGAATTCACGGTACGAATGAATCAAGTGATATACCGATTGTACCACAAAAGCTTGAAATAAAGATGAATTTGCGTCCTTGTCACATGCGGCCGGTTATGATATTTTGTCGGTAAGATCGTAGGCGACGACTGCCCTGCGAAACTGAAAGCACTTACATCTCGTCCCCTGCGATCCAAAAGCTGGAGGTGGGAAAAGATGTCAAGGAGACGATCCGTCAAGGTATGGAGTATCTGTCTGTGCGTATGGTCGCTTCTGGTTGTTCAGCTCGCCTGGGCGGAACCGGATGCGCCTGCAAGCGGAGGAGGAGGGCAATCGATGGACAGCGAGGTGTTAAGCTTCACCAACCGCATAGCTGTCGTACCGCAGACCGGACACGTTCCGGCCGTAGACGGAACAATGGAGCCTTTATGGCAGTCGGCATTTCAGGCGGACGGCTTCGTCACCATGTTCGACAACCACCCGGCCGGGTCCGGCACCAAGCTGTATCTACTGTACGATGATGCCAATCTATATTTAGGTCTGGAGGGACTTTATGAACAGCCGGGGACAGCCCCGGACACGGAAATAGTGGAGGTATTGCTGGCCCCGGGAACGGCCCGTGCCGACGTATACCGGCTGACAATCCCGATCGCGAGCGGGGATAGTCCGATCCGCAGCAATTGGGGGACGGCGGTAAAGGAACTGCAGGGAGCGGCGGTTCAGATCGGCCGGGGGGCCGGTTCCTGGACGGCGGAAGTGAGAGTGCCTTTCCAATCGCTCGGGAAGACGGAGCCGGCCGAGGGAGAGATGTGGTCATTTAACGTGATGCGTTATTTTGGAATCAACTCGGAGCCGTTCAGCTCTTGGGCGCCGATCCGCAGTTCCTACATCGTGGATCAGGGAGGCAGCTCGATCAGCCTTGTCTCTCATGTGCTGAACGAGTCCCGCATGGCGCCGTTATACTTTGTGAGCACGCCTCCCTTACATGACGCGCCGGGCAGCCGTACCGAGCGGTGGCAGCCCCCGAACGGAAAGCTCACCTATGTGAACTACACGACGAAACAATTCGCTGTGAACGGCAATGCGATTCATAACGGGACAGAAGTGCGCCTGGCGTGGATATCGCCGGATGGCGTAACGACCCGCCTGGAGCCGCCTGCCGTGGAGAAACGGGGCGGGCAAACCTTTCTTACGTTTAATCATCCGAAACCGCTGGCAGCGGGACAATACCGCTTGCAGGCCGGTTTCCGGCAAGGAAACGGCATCTACCATTACTTCGAGCTGTCGTTCGACCGGAACGCGCTGATCGAAGCCGGGGATAAGCAAGCTTCGGGGATCGTTTTCCCTGCGGGGCCGATCCGGGAAGTGTTGAATGCGCCGGCTTCCAGTCATGTCGAAACGGTGATGCGGCTGATTCCGGAGAAGACCGGCTTTATCTTTACCGGACTTCCGGAAAATCCGACGCTTTCCCCGTATCAGCTGTACAGCTGGAACGTGCAGAACCCGAATCAGATCGTCTCGAAGACGACCGGGACCGTCTATCCGAACAGCACATACCCGGAGACGCATAAGCTGACCGTAACAAACCGAAAAGGCGAAACGGTCGAATACCCGTATTACGAAGACGGCGAAGGCCGCAAATATTTTCTGACCGCCCATCTATGGTACTTCCAGAAAGACTATACGCTGCGCGAGACAGCCAAAATCGCGGCGACGGATCCGCTGGGAGCGGCCCGTCTGTTGAACCGGTGGGCCGACGTTTACGCCGGATATTTGCCGACCAACGACTATTACTGGACCAACTACCCGGTCGTCAGCGGGCCTCCTTACCATTATTGGGGCGGGGTCTGGTACAGGTGGTATACCGGAGAGATGACGAATATGAGCTATCTGATCAACGCATACCGCGATGTGCGCAAGACGAACGCCTTTGCGTTATTAAGCGCGGAGCTTGGCTTCGATGTCGAGAAGAAGCTTGTGGAGACGGTGTTTGAGCCGTCGTTCGACTTCGTCCGGTCGTTCCCGGTGCTGAATCACAATATGGAGTATACGACCTGGCTCGGTCTGGTCCGGATGGCCAAAGGCTCGGGACAGCCTGCGTACATGCACGAAGCGGTGGATCTCATTCAGGACTTCGCTGCGAACAACTTCCTGTCCGACGGGTTCTGGAAAGAGGTGACACTCTCTTATCACAATCAGTCGATTAACGGTCTGGTGCATAGCATGGAGGAGGCGAAAGGGTGGAGCGACCCCGCCGGCTATTTGTCTCCCAGGGACGGCCAGCGCCTGGACAACGTCGATATGACGGGGACGTATCCCGCGCTCGGTAATGCGCTTAACATGAAAAACGTAGTAGCTTATCCGAACGGCAGTTATGTACCCATTCAGGATACGTGGGCGAACGAGAAAACCGCGTTGCCTCGCACCGATCTCGGCTCCTATCTGCTGCCTGGCTCGGGCATATCCCGGCTTGCGCTAGGAACGGGCGGCCGGCAGTTGCAAACTTATTTGCAATTCACGCCGAAATACGGCCACAACCACTACGATCCGCTAAACTTAACCCTGTTCGCGCAAGGACAGGAGCTGCTCCCGGATATCGGGTATACGCATACGTTTTACCGGAGATGGACGTCTTCGACGCTTGCGCATAACACGGTCGTCGTCGACGGGGAGGATATGAATCTGAGCGGACAAGGGCTGCATGGCGGGCGGATCGAGTCGCTGGTAACGGGAGACAGCGGCGTACAGATCGTCCGGGCCAGCCAGCCGGATGCCTACCCGGTAACGGACGAATACAGCAGGGAGCCCTGGGTCATTCCGTTCGGAGACGGCGAGTCGGCGGAGGACGGCTATGTGGTGGATCTGTTCCGCATAGCGGGCGGCAGCCGCCACGAATATACCCTCGGAGGCGATGCGAACCGCGACGGCGTATTTACAACCGACGCGGCTATAGAGCCTTACGGCCCCTATTTGCTCCCGGAAGGGACGCAGGTGACGATGCCCGAATCCGAGAACGACACCGGTTCCGCGCAGGGGAACTATTACGGTTATATTTACGTGCAGGACGTACAGCGCGCGGAAATTCCGGACGGCCGCTATCAGGTTACGCTCGAGACGAGCGACAACGGTACGGATCAAGGGAAGCTTGCGATTACCGGTTTTACGGACGCAAGCGGGGAGAACGAACTGTTTATCGGCCGCTCGCCCTCGCTTCGGGCGACCCGTCTATCCGGCACATCCAAAGATATCAATACCGAAGCGGTCAAGTATTGGATGCCGAAGCTGGTCGTAAGAAGGAGCGGCACCAATCTGTCGAGTACCTTCGTCCATATCATCGAGCCGTACAAGGGAGCGGGTCCGAAAATCGAATCAGTTGAGAAATTGGTACCCGACCTGCCCCATGAAGGCGGGGTTGCGCTGCAAATCCGTTACGGGGCGATAACCGATACGGTGCTGAGCTCGTCGGAGTCCGGTGCGACGCTGAAGGTAGGGGACATGGAGCTGAACGGCAAATACGGCTTTATCCGAACCGAAAACGGTACGGTGACGAAGATGGTGCTCTCGGAAGGAACGCTGCTGCGCAAAGGCGGTGAAACGCTAACCGGTCCGGGGCCGGCGACCGGGACGGTGACGGACGTAATGCGAATCGTTAACGGCGATCCGGCCGATGCGATCGTTACCGAAACGGCCGTGCCCGCATCGTATACGGGCAGTACGCTTGTCGTCACTCATCCCGACGGCAAAACTCACGGCTACAAAGTGAAGGAAATCCGCCGCGAAAACGGGAAGACGTGGATCGTGCTGGATCATACGGATTCGGGCTGGGATTACAGGCCCGACGGCAGCTCGAGAATGACCTCGCATCCGTTCCTCGAATGGCAGGGCATGCATACGTTCCGCATCGGCAACGTGTCGGTCCGTTAACAGCAAAGCGCCTCCGGACGTTTGAATGAATCCGGGGGCGCTTCTGCGCGTTTCTGTGTATTTAGGGGGTCTTAAGCGGTGCAGTCGTAAAGTGCGGATCGGATCGTTGCTTCCGGCAATATTAATTGACACGCCCCTTGTATTTGCCGGTATGCAGCAGGCTGATCTTCACTTCGATCTCGCTGATCGAATCCGGCGTCAGCAGGAAGTCGCCCCTCGCGTGCCGCTCCCGCCACAATTTCGGATGGTTCCGGTACAACACCTCGTCAAGCTTGAAGATGTCGGCTTTAATCCGCAGCCCTTTCTTATAGGTGGCCATAATTTCTTCCTTGATCACTTGCGCCGCCTGGTCTTCGATTTCCTTTTCCGTAATATCGCGGATCATTTCGTCCAAGTAGGCATGCAGTTTGACGTGAATCTTATATTTGACGTCGCCGTCGATAACGGCTGTCACTTTAAACTTGGGCTTGGTCAGGACGAGTGCCACGGCAGGGTTGGAATCGTTCGGTACGTTGATGGGCGAGCGTTCCAGTTTTTGCTGCAACCAGCGGTATCCTGCCAGGTCGTTCTCGGGCAGCCAGCCGATCATATCCAGCTTTCGAAAAAAATAGGCGCCGTTAATTCGCAGCATCGACTTTTTTTTCTGATCTTCCGTCCAGTCCCCCTTGGCCACCGTGATGGAAGGCAGCATGATCGGTGATCCCGCCTCGTTGAATTGGGCGATCAGCTTAAACCCGTACACCGGCAGGATAAAAGATCGCTGCGTATATATTTGCGAGGGCGTGCTCATCACCGTATCGATCGGCGAGAAGTTAAGCAGCGATTTTTGAATGAAAATATCCCGCAAGTTATCCTTCGTTCCGTACAACAGCACGTTATAGCGAATTTCGCGATACCGGTTCACCATATCGTAGGCTTCTTTGATGCGTTGACCGTTCTGCATAAAACTTTCGGTACAGACAATCGCTTTGATATGCCCCCAAAATATCCGGATCTGGGACGTGGAGTAGATGTCCGTGAGCGATTCGGTAACGGTAATCCCCTCTCCCTTGCCCACCCATACCGGCACCGATTTGCCGACCTGCGATGTTTCCCCCTTGGCGACGTTGGAGAAGTTGAGAACCTGCACATAGCTAACAATTTTGCCGTCCGCATAATCGAAGCCGAGCGCGGTAACGTAAGCCATCTTCTGGACGTCTTTGGAGTTCCAGCATCCGCTGACCAGCAGGGCGAGCATCACCGCCGCAAGCATAGACCCGATCGATTTCAAGGCTCCTCCTCCTTAGCGTAATGGTCCGAATCGATCGTATGCAACGTTTCCGGTCTTGTACGCCGCTTGCTCCACGGCATTCTCAAGAAGGACGACAACATATCCTTGAAGATCGGCGGAGAGAGCGGAGCGAGGAATGGAACGCCGAACGAATGCAGTCTGGACATGTAAAACGTAAGCAGGATCATCGAAAGGATGAGCCCGTACATGCCGATCATCGAGCAAAGCAAAAAGATAATCAGACGGATGACGCTGACGACCGTGCTTAACGTCTGATTAACCAGCGTCGCGCCCGCCACCGCCGTCATTGCCCCGACGACGACGACTGACGGAGAGACGAGACCTACCCGGATCGCGGCGTCCCCGATGATCAAGCCGCCGACGACGGTAAGCGTTTGTCCGATCGTGCTCGGCAGGCGTACTCCCGCTTCCCGGAAAATCTCAAGTATGATCAGCAGCAGAAACATCTCCATCTGGGCGGAGATCGGCAGCCCGAGCCGGGCTACCGCAATGGTTGCCATAAGCCGGAACGGAATCTGATCCTGATGGAAAGCCGACAACGCTACCCAAAAGCCCGGCAAGTAGACGGCAATCAGGAAGCTGATCAGACGAATGAGCCGCGAAAACGTCGTATACTGGAACGTAAAATGAATATCTTCCGGCGATTTCAGAAGCAGGGAAAAGTTGCTGGGCCCGATCAAAACGATCGGAATGCCGTCGACAATAATGACAAACCGGCCCGCCAGCAGACTGGATACCGCATAATCCGGCCGCCCGGAGTTGTCGAACGACGGGAAGAGGGAATACTTCGCATCCGCCAGCGCCTCTTCGAGCTGGCTGACGCTGTATATGCCGTCCACGTCGATCTTGCTCAGCCGGGAACGGACTTCGTTTAAGATTTTCGGCGAGATGATGTCCCGAATGTACAACAAGCCTATTTTCGTTTGGGTTCTCCGCCCCAATAGCGTCGTTTCATAACATAACGTATCGGTGCGTAGACGTTTGCGGATCAGCGCCACGTTAACCGAGACGTCTTCGATAAAGCCGTCCTTCGGACCTTTGATCGATATTTCCGTGTTGGATTCCTCCGGACTCCGCTCGGGGCGGCTGCCGATATCGATCCGGAACATCTCGCCCTGACCGGGGAAGAGGAGAACCAGATTGCCCTGGAAGACGGAAGCGGAAATCTGATCGATTTCGGTCCGGCCTTCAAAAGGGATCAGGGGCAAAAGCCCGAACAGCCGGTTCGAGCCGATATCGGCAAATTTCGTCTGCTGGTAAGCCTGATGCAGAGAAGGGAGGATCGTTCTGCCGATCGCTTCGTTGTTGCATAATCCCTCTGTATAGACCAGAACGACGTCCGACGGTTCGTTGTGCGGGCCGAAACGGTACGAATGAACCTTGACGTCGGAAGATAAAGCGAATATATTTCTCAGCTTCTGCTCCGTCCATACGGTCGACTCGTTAGGATTCGGATCGTTCATGCCGGATCTCCCCCTTTTTCCTTGACCAGAACGCTATGCTGGTAGTTACAACGCTAAGCAGCAGTGTGACTACAAGCGTTATGGGAAAATAGGATTGGTAAATGCGCAAATAGAGCGCATTTTGAGAATTCGTAAACAATATACAGCCAACATAGCTTAACGTAAGCCCCCACAAAAACAGCTGACGGACTTTCGGGCTGTGAATGGGCAGCAGGTCGGCCAGCAAAAACATGGCCACACTGATCCGTACGGTTGCTCCGGCCAGCCATTGGTAGACGGATAAAAAGTCGACATGTTCGATATAATCGCCCAATCGGACCAGACGCCACTGCTCATAAGGAGATACCATCTGCTTCGCCGCTTCTTGGGGACCGAACTCCGTAATGGCCCCTACGATCGGCCCTAACGTAATAAAGATGAGAATTAGCGCCAGAAGCATCAGTTTCCATGACTTAATTCCCGACTTCATCCGATGTTGCAAAAGGATAATTAAAAACAGCTCCGAGAAGCTGCCTCCGGCGAATACCATACCGTGGTAAACAGGCTCCCAGCCGTTCTCGAGGAAAGGCTTCAACATTCCATAGTCTTTCTCCGGCATATTCGCAATCGCAACGAAAAAGCCGAGTCCGATGACGGTCGGAAGCAAAATGCCCGAGCTGATCGCAATGGCCTTAAGTCCGTAATTGGCCGCATACAGGCATACCAGCACCAAGACGATCGTTAGTACCGATGTCGGGGTGGCAGGCAAATAGTTCGTGGCCGTCCAGGTGACCGTCTGTTCAACAGTCATTCCCCCGATCAAGTACAACTGCAAGATGATAGGGGCTAGCAGCAACCAGGAGATGACCGGAGAAGTCTGTTTGGCTAACCAAGGCTGAATTCTTTCTCCATTGGCAGAGCGCATAATGTAAACGATCAGCGCGCACCAAGGGAGGAACCAGAATGCGGTGCAGATGACTGCAATCCATGCATCGCGCCCGGATGCGTCCAGCAACAGCGGATTTACGATGACGTGATCGGTCAAGCCGTTCATCAGCATCAGAATCATGCATAATTGCAAAAAGTTGATTTTGCTATTGGACCTGCTCATGGGCATCGCACTTTCTATCCGTAATGATCGATCACTTAGTACGCTTTCCCATTTCTGCCCGAAACATGCACCGCTGCGGAAGTTCTCCGGCATGGCGGGGCCGGGAGCGGACAATAACAAACAGCCTCCTTTCACTACCGTGAAAGGAGGCTGTTTGTTCGGATTGGGCGGATCAGCAGCTGCCGCCGATGCCGGGTAATGCTTTGAGCTGAATGCCGTGCGGCATCGTTCCTACTTTAATTCGCTCGCCGATCTGACGCGTCTGCGTATCGATGACGGCGACTTCGTCCGAGCCCGCGAGCGTGACGTACGCTTTGGACTGCAGCCGGTTGTAGGCGATATGGCGGGCGCCCGGCAAATCCTGAATCGTCTGGACCGGTTTGCCGCCTGCGAGGTCGACAAACGTGACCGAATTGCCTTCCATGGACGTGACGATGCCGCTTTGTCCGTCTTCCGCGATGACGACATCGGTGGCGCCGGCTCCGACCGGAATTTTGGAGAGCAGCTTGCCGTCCTCGGTATTGTACGTTTCCAGGTTGCCGTCCCCGGCGGTCGGAACGAACAGCTTTTTGCCGTCGTCGCTTACTTTGACGGCTCGCGGCGTTTTGCCGGTTTCGATCGTAAGCACTTTTTCTTTCGTTTTCACATTAACGACGTACACCTTATGATTCTCATGATCGCTAATATAGAGCTTGTCGCCGAACAAAGCCATGTAGTTGGTCTTCGCCCCGGCTCCCAGATCGATTGTTCCGGCTTCCTTGCCCACCTTCGTATCGACGAGGTAGACGAACTGGTCCGCCACCGCCGCGACATACAGCGTCTTGTTGTCCGGCGACAGCACGAGCCCGTGAGGCATCGGGCCGACCGGGACTTCCTTCTCCACCTTTAATGTCTGCGTATTGATGAAGGAGATTGTGCTGCTGTTCATATTGGCCGCATACGCTTCCCGCATCGTACTCGAGAAGACGACCGTCGCCGGTGCTTCCGACAGCTGGACGGAGCCTACGACTTTGCCGGTCGGTACGTCGATGACCGACAGCTTGTTCTCTTTCTCGCTCGGCACATAAAACTGGACGGCCGTCAGCTTCCCGGCTTCTCCTTGCGGCGCAGCGGCGCCCGCTTCCCCCGTCTGGGGGCTTCCGCCTGCCGACAGACGCTGGCGCGCCTGTTCTTTCGTCTCCATCGCACATCCGCTCAGAATCAAGACGAGCGCTACTCCAATTGCGATAACCCGCTTCCTTTGTCTCATTGCAATTCTCCTAGTCGATTTGCTGAAATTAATCCTTGTAACACACTCGGGATAGGTGTATTATACTAGGGAAACGATCTAGGGCGCAAGATGCAGAAGGTCCGGAAGGAGAGAAAGATTCGATGAAAAAGAAAATGGCACTTCTTTCATTGGTAGTACTTGCGGGGATTGTCGGAGCCTGCAGCAGCAAGCCGGACGGCAGCGCAACGAATGCGGCGGGGGGCTCGAATACAGGCAACAAGGCGGTTCAGGAAGTCAAAGCGACGGACCCGTATCCGAATGCACAGCTGATCGCCGATGTGAAATGGGTAGAGTCGAATGCGAAGGACGCAAAGGTCAAAATTATCGACGCCCGTTCCAAAGGATACGAGCAGGGTCATATTCCGGGGGCGATCTCGATCAATTCCGGTCTGCTGAAAGATTCGAAAAACAACTCCATTATTTCGAAAGAAGCGTTCACCGAGCTGGTCCAAAAGGCCGGGATCAACAGCGACTCGACGATCGTCGTGTATGACGAAGCTTCGGGCAACGGCGCAACCCGCGTTTTTTACGCACTCGAATATTACGGTCTGAAAGATAAAGTAAAAGTGCTTAACGGCGGATATGCCGCATGGACGGCCGCCGGCAAGGAAGTGTCTACGGAAACTCCGGCTGTTGTCAAGGGTAATTTCGCTCCACAGCCTAATGACAAGCTGATCACTACGAAAGCGCAGCTACTGAGCGCCGATCTCGCCCAGTGCACAGTGCTCGACACCCGCTCGGCGAAGGAATACTCCGGCGAAGATCTGCGCGGCAACAAAAACGGCGGACACGTCAAGGGCGCGGTCAACACCGAGTGGAGCGAGGCGATCGACCAGACTCCGGCGGACGGGGTGCCGAAGTTCAAAAGCTACAAAGACCTGAACGATATTTATACGAAAGCCGGAGTGACGGATAAGGAAAAAACGATCATTCCGTACTGCCAGACGAACATTCGCGGAGCGCATTCCTACTTCACGCTGCGTCTGCTCGGGTTCCAGGATATTCGTCCCTACGAAGGCTCAATGGCCGAATGGGCTAACGCCGACGATACGACGCTGGTGAAATAAGGAGGAAGCCGCATGCCGCACAAAATCGAAGAAGTCTCTCACCTGGATTGGCAGGAGTTAAAGGATATACTCGAAGACCCGAACCGTACCGCCGTCGTGATCGACGTCCGGGAACCCGAGGAGTACGAGGCGGCCCATATTGCCGGACTTCCTCTCATCCCGATGGGCGATATTATCGACTGGACCGAGAAGCTGGATCCGGAGCAGGAATACGTGTTCGTCTGCAGAAGCGGACGAAGAAGCTTTGAGGTCGCCAAATATTTTCAAAATAACGGCTTTTCCAACGTTCATAACTTTGCCGGCGGCATGTTGAGCTGGGCGAACGAAGGCAACGGCATTGAAACCGGTGCCGCGGAGCCGATCGAAACATACGGACTCGACAAATCGAAAGGGGTTAACGGACAATGAGCCTAACCGAACAACAATTGCTGGAAATTAAGCCCGACCATATCGTAGACGCAGTAGGGGAAGTGTGCCCGCATACACTGAATCTCGCTTTGGACGGACTTCGCAAGGCAAAATCCGGAGAAATCGTCGTCGAGATTACCGATCACAGCATCGCTACGAAGACGATTCCGGCTGCCGTTAAGATGAACAAAATTGGGGAGTTTTTGGGTGTCGCCAAAAAAGGCGGACAATACCATATTTTCGTGAAAAAGTCGTAATGAACTAAGGAAGGTTGGCTCCGATGGCTTACACTTGGGATGTTTTTCTGCTGGCCGCATTTTTCGGATTCAGCTACGGATTTTTGCTGCAAAAAGCGGACTTTTGCTTCGTCGCTTCGATTCGCGACTGGATCAGCGTGCGCGATACGCGCATCTTGAACGGCGTGCTCGTGCTGATGGCTACCGCCTTGCTGGGCTGGGCGCTCGTACTGACGACCGGCGCCAAGGGGATCGCCGACTTGTGGACCGTGCCGATCGGCGGAGCGAACCTGCTGGGCGGACTGCTGTTCGGGATCGGCATGACGATCGCTGGAGGTTGCGGCTCGGGCACGTTGTACCGGTGCGGCATGGGGTATGTGCAGTTCTGGATCGTGCTTCTGTTTGCCATCGCGGGCAACCTGCTGTTCGCTCTGATCTACGATCCGTGGGCGCGCGATGCGATCGAACCGCTGACGGTCGTCGAGTCGGGGTATACGCTGTATCATTTGCCGCTGCCCGGGTATGTGATACCGGTTGCTATCGTAGTCATTATGGTGGCGATCGCAGTCGCCCGGTTCGGTGTGAAAGGTTTTGTGCAAGGGTTCAAAAGTGCCTTGACCGACTGGGAGGGCAATCCATTCAAGCAGTCGCACTGGGACATTCGTCTCGTGGCGTTTCTGATCGGGGTCGTCGCTACGGTTCAATTCGCGCTGATGTCAAACGTCGGCATCACCGGTCCGGAGACGCGGATCGGCGCGGTGGCCGTCGCTCAGATCTTCGGGGACGATTTCGTGTTTAACAACACGTATCTGAACGCGCTGTTCGCCGACTTTCCGAAAGTAGGGCTCGGACCAGAGGAGACGCTAGTCATCTTCCTCGTCATCGGATCGCTTTCCGCCGCCTTGCTGAGCGGTAGCTTCAAGCTCCGCTTCCCGCGCAGATCGCGTCTGCCGGCCGCCATCTTCGGCGGTTTGCTGATGGGGATCTCGTCGCGGATCGCGCCGGGCTGCAACATCGCCAACGTCATCACCGGTGTCGGTGGGCTGTCGATCAGCAGCGTGCTCGTACTGGTCGGCATGATTATCGGCATTTTCATCGTCGTCGCTTATGTGTTCAAAATGCCACTGATGCTGTTCAAGCGGGACGATTCGTTCGGAGCTTGAGCGAAGTTAGGATAAGAAGAGAAGCGGGAGGACAACGCAGGCTTCGCCTGGGCGTTGTCCTTTTTTTTGTGCGGCGCAGCTCGTGAGGCCCGCAGCTGGATAAGCAGGCCGAAGCTTCCGCTGCCGAAACAGCCGGGGGGGGGTTATTTGTAGCTCAAAAGGTCGCCTGAATTTGTTTTAGTAATAGATCGGCAGCGGCGGAGAACGTATGGTGAGAAAGTAAAAATTATCCTAAAAAAAGATATCAAAGTCCAATTACAGTAATTAAAGTTTGTAATAATATATTCTCTGAAATGTGTTAAATTTCCACTAAAGGTGAGAGGAGGATTTTTATAGGAAGCAATGTAAATTTTATTTAAGTAATCAAATGATATTCGATTTGCAGTTAATTCCGGGAAAGTGTCATTTTATTCATGAAAGGTTGAGTAGAGTGAGAAAATTAAAAAGTAGAAAAATGTTTAAGGTGGTACTTTTATTCTTGATCTGCGTTCCTCTGATACAATGGAGCGTTAGCAATGCAAATGCCGGTAATGACAACGCAACGTTTAATTCTCCATTAGTATCTACATCAGTAAATGAAAGCGTTTACGATATGGGAGAATATCATCTCTTCTTTAATGATAAAACAAGTAATAGATATCAAAGTATGGAAGCAAAGTTACATCGAAAAATCACAACATTAAGTCATGCTTTGTTCGCGTTGATTAAAGAAGCTAATCATGATCTTACATTATCTAAATCGATTAGCAATACATACTATCAATATAAGATAGTACATGACAAAATAATTCGAGAATCCAGCATTGGTGAAGATATAACTACCATTGAAAGAGAATTAAATGATTTAATAAATGCATACTTAGCCGCAATTGAAGAATTTTCTGGGGAATTGAACACTAGTAACATCATGTCTTTTTCAACAGTAGACGGAACGTTATACACTGAAATGTGGTTCCCTGTAAATATGCATACCAATGGTCAAAAGACATATAGCTTTGTTCCGCTGGATGACTTCACTTATCGATTCTATACAGCTGCAATTCAACAGAATAATTACGTGAATACTTACCTAGAGCTGTTGGATCAATACGGGAATGTCCTTGCTGCAAATGATGATGCCAGTGGCTCCCCCTTTTCTACTGTACTCATTCAGTTGACTGCGAATACACAGTACTTCGTTAGAGTGTATGCCACAAGTGTAGACTTTCCAGATCAATCCATTCCAGTTTCTTTTTTATTGGGGGCATTATTTGAGAATGGGGTTGCAGGTTTAATTGCATCGGAAAATGGGGTTGCTGATATAAGTTTGAACCCTTATCAAAATGCAGAATATTATTATAATCCGAGTGATATTGGATTTTATACAATAATGGCAGATTACATTCATGGCGGCAATATTATATCTGACCATAATCTCTCATTATTCTTTCTTGGGGATGATAACCGACAGATAGGTTTATCTTCAGGACCATTTTCAAGTATAAGTGGTAATTTTGTTGAAACAGATTATTATTATAAAATTCATATTGATAGCATTAATGGACCAAACGCTGAATATACACATCTTCGATTAAAGACATTTAAGTCGATGCCCACTTACACTTGGATCACAGAAAACTATTCAGTCCATATGGATATACCAGCAGGATTGGTTGGTTTCCATAAATTTATTCCTGACGTTACTGGGGTTTATAGTATTATTACACTACCGTTTGAGCGCTCCCAAGATGATTCTGTGCTAAGGTTATATGAAGATCCAAACTTAAATTATATGATCGGTTATAACGATGACAAAAATCTTGGGTCTGATAATAGATTCTCCAGAATCGACGCATATTTAACTGCAGGATATACATACTATATTGGAGTCTATGGATATCAAGGTAGCCCCCTCTCAGCAAAACTAAAGGTTATGAGATCTGAGTTTGTAGACGATACACTAGCACCAAACCCACCTGATAACCTGTCGATTATAGGGAAGACCTCCAATTCCGTTTCTTTATCGTGGACTAGCTCAACTGATGATCTTATAGTGACAGGTTATAGTATTTATAATAGTGAAAAGTTCATTGGGAGCGTGACTGAAGCAAGTACGACAACTTACACCGTTCCCAATTTAGAGAGTAATATTACACACACTTTTACTGTTAAAGCAGAAGACGTAGCAGGAAACATGTCCGCTAGCAGCAATTCAGTTTCGGTATATTTCGATACATTGGCCCCTACGGCTCCAACCAATGTGTCCGTAGTTCATGCAGGTGCATCAGCAATTACGTTAAGTTGGACTCCATCAATAGATAACGTAGGTATAGCGGAATATGAAATTTTTAATGGAAGTTCGGTAGTTGGACTTGTACCAGCGGGTTTGAACTCGTTTACTATTGGAAACATAAACGCTAACATCCCATATACATTCATGGTCAGAGCTAGGGATACATCTGGAAATATATCTGCATGGAGTAACGCTATCACTGCAATCATAGACACAATTCCGCCTTCCGTCCCTACCAATCTTCAGGTCAGCGGAAGGTCTGCAAATACTATAACACTTACATGGGCGGCATCGACGGACAACGTAGGGGTTAGTGGATATGACATTTATGATGAGTCGACATATGTTGGAAGTGTATTAGCAGGAACTAATTTTTACACGATCAGTATCACTAATCCTTATTTAAATTACGTATTTTCCGTAAAAGCTAAAGATGCCGCTGGTAATTTTTCCGATGCAGCGACTATCACTGTTACGCCTAAACAAGAATATCAGTATAATTCAATTGGCAGATTAGAAAGGATCCTCTTTCCCAATGGTATGACTATTGAAATTCAATATGATTTAAACGGTAACCAAATAGGTAGAACTATAGGCAATTGAGGGAAACCTAGTCAATGGAGGGATTAACTTTGAGGAAGCTAGTTACTATATGGTTGATCTTAACTATGCTTATTTCTGGGCTGTTACCAACAATCGGATTCGCATCGACAACAAATTTACTAGAAAACGAATCAAATTATAACCCGGAAGAACCACCTGCTCCAATAATATTGCATTCTCCAAGTGGTGGTGGCATTGGTAATGAAAGTAATGTGTCTCAGACTGTATATGGAAATGTAAGCGATTCAGTTTACCGTTCTAACTTATTCTCATCGACTCCAGAATATCCGCAAAATTATGACCAAATTGCTGCACGAAATATTAACATAAAAACGGATCAGGCACCTTATAGTATAAAAAGTGGAGGAGGAAGCGTTTCTACATTAACGGGGGGGCTATCTGTTACATCAACAGATTTAGTCTTACCAGGTAGGAATGGACTATCCTTTGCACTTACGCGATCTTATGACAGTACCTCGTCTCAGTTCTATGATATGGACACAGAGAATCATGATATTTTCTACTACGCTGTCTTCGGGTCATTAAATATAACATACGATAGAAAAAACCTAGCTGGAACGGAATTTTATGCGTTCGATTCGGTGATAATAAATCAGGCAGACCTAGGTTTTACACCTGAACCTGGGAAAATCCTTGGAAAACCAAATGCATATGAAAGGAATAATTTATACGTTTATCCTGAATCTTTTTATGCATACTATGTGAAAGAAAATGAAATTAATTCTAAGTATAGTGAAGCCTATTCAAACTTTGATTATTGGCAAAAGAACCAGATTGGTCCTGTTTTTACAATTCCTTACTACGGTCCTTATAATGATGGTTTTTATTATAAGGCATGGGCATCTTATGCCCCTTTAATATTGTCTCCACCTCGTCCTGTAATGAAGAAACTATATACAGGCATATTCAATAAAACAATTGACAAATCTTATGAAGAAAATATTTTTCCAATAGGGAAAGGATGGTCTTGGAACATTAGTTCCATTCAATCAAAAAATGGTAAAAGGTATTTGCATCTCGCTAATCGGGGATCATATGAAATAAATGGTAGCAATCAATTAGTTGGTTACCCTTGGAAAGACTTGGTACTTTATAACAATACCTCAGTCACCGTGAATAACGAAACTTCGTCACATGAACTAAGATCCCTTGATAAAACAAGTCAATATTTTAATGGAGAAGGAAGATTAATTCGGATTGCAGATGTACATGGGAATACTGTAGATTTCACTTATTCACAAATAACTCCCTATGGAAAAGTTCTTACCAGTATTAAAGACGCTATAGGGAATACTATCAATATTTCATATACTTCGACCAATGTTGTTCTTACACAAGATGACAAGACTGTAACCTATAATAAACAGATTATTAATGGAAAGGAATTTCTTGGTGGCGCGACAGATTCGCAAGGCAGGACAACGAGTTATTCCTATCAAGTATCTAATGCGCAGTTCAACTTTCCTTCAAACACGAATGCCAATCAACCTGCTAATAATCCATATGGACTATTAAAAACTATAACTCATCCTACAGGAGCAAAAACACAATATCGGTATGAGGCGAATCCTGTTACTCGATATTTTGGACCGATTGGGTATAACCAAGCTTACCGTGTTCATCAAAAATGGGAAGAGACTGCTGGAGGATCTGGCGGTAATTTCAATTTTGAGAGTTTCTCATATTCCGGGGATATTGGGACCTATGGTAGTAGCTATAATCTTACAACGACTGTGGACAATGGCCGAACCCAAAAGTTGTATCAAAACTACAAACAACATGTTAATGATGATATTCCAGCAACCTATTATACTCAAAAAATTACTGAGAGATCTGGGAATCTAAGTCGAATTGAACTAAGGGATTACGACTATTCTCTTTATCGCTCAGTACCAAAGAAATCCACTACATATGTTGAAAACATCAGGCAGGATGGTTCTGTAGAAAAAACCGAATTTGCAGTCACAAGATGGGAGTTTGACGAATATGGAAACATTACTAGCCGGACGGATCCGAACAATAACGTCACCCTAAACTCCTACGATTCAAGCACACATCTATTAAAAAATGTTGTATTTCCTGTTCAAAATGGGTTAAGTCAGTACATGGAGATTGAACGGTACCCAGACACAAACAGAATCATGGAAATTAGAATTAAAGAAAATGGTTCAGCAGGTACTTTAAAAGCTCAGACTAGTTATACGTATGATGCACGAGGAAATCCAAGCACTGTTACTATTAAAGATGATGATGGGCGGCTCATAGTAGTTACTAATTCATATGCAAATCTAGTAAATGGTGTTGATTACAATGGTGGATACCTTACTTCACAATCAATCGTTGCAACAAACTATATTGATAATGTCACAGAAACATTAACTCAAAGTTTTGAGTACAATAAATCAACTGGTGAACTAACAAGATCTATAGATGGAAATGGTAATGATACAGAATATTCGTATGATCTAATCGGTCGATTAAAACAAATAAAGTATCCTGACAATGGAGTCCTTACCTTATCATACGATGATACATTACATCAATTAACAGTCGTAGATCCGACAGGCGTAGCTTCGGTAACAAAATGGAACGAATTTGGATGGAAGAAATCCAGTGGACTTTTAGGAAAAAACCCTGAAGAGTATGACTACGATAATTATGGGCGTTTACTATGGTATGAAGATGGAGGAAATAATCGAACCAATTTTGTGTACGATAATTGGAATCGCCTTGTAATAACAAAACATCCAGGCTCGAGTGCTGCCCTTACATGCAACGATAATGCTTTCACTTGCATCACATATGACGACATTAATCAAACGGTAACGACAAAAGATGAGGAAGGGAACATTTTTAAAGAGTATTATGATTTAATTGGGAGGATCTCACGTATGGAGACCTTCAATAATTCTAACCAACTCACAAGTTCAGTTAAATATTCATATGATTTTGCAGGGAACATCGAATCTTTAACAAATGGTGTTACTGATCCAATTGCATTTGAAAGTGAGAAGACAACTCAATATTTATATGATGTTCTTAGTCGACTAGTTTCTGTTCAAGATCCTGATGGTTATTTGACAAAATATAAATACTCTTTGGCTAATCAATTAACAGAGATTGAGTATCCAGACGGTAACAAGGTACAGAGGAAATATGATGAACTCGGAAGGCTTGTTCAAAAGAAAGACCCTTCAGGCCAGATAGAAATGTATGCCTATGATAATAATAGCAACTTAACCAAAGTTCTAGATCGAAATGGCCAAACAAAAACATATAGTTATAATAATCGTAATTTATTAACATCTAGTTTAACTTCCGATGAAACTATTACTTACGATTATGATACAGCTGGAAGACGTTTATGGGTGCAGTCTAACACTGAGAGAACTACATATTCTTACGATGCAACAACGGGATGGTTAACGAATGTTGGGTATCCTGATAGTCGTTCCATTCAATATGAGTATAACAACGACGGGCAACGGACCAAAATGACTGACCCATTCGGGATTGTAACGGTCTATGATTACGATAGTAGAAATAGACTGCGGGCAGTTGGTCCATCGTTAAACATTTGGGATGTCCAATATGATTACAAAGATAATAACCTCCTTTCAAAGCTAAACTACTTGAATGGGATTTCTGTATCATATGGATATGATGAAATGAATCTTATCACATTAAATCAAACCAGATCTGGTGGTCAATCTGTTAATTCATTTGCATACGATTATGATTTGCATCGGAATATCAAAAGCAAGAGTGAGAATAGCACTACGAATACGTTTACTTATGATAAACTAAACCGAATTGCTGCATCCACACAATTTAATGAACAATATTTTTATGATGCACGGGGGAACCGAACAAGCCACCTCAGTAGTAAACCTATTACTTTTAAGGGTGGAAGTTATCAGTATGATAATCGGAATCGCCTCAAACAAGTAAGTCTTGAAACCGGTGTTCTTGTAAGTTATAAATACAACGGAGACGGGCTTTTGTATGAACGGACAGAGAATGGCACAACTACACGATATTATTATGACGGGGAGAACATGGTTGCGGAAGGAACAGTTGGAAGTACTGGTGCAACTGTTCACAAAGCGAGTTATATCCGAGGAAAACAGCTTATTGCACGTGTAGATGCAAATGGAGGCAAGACGTATTACCTCCACAATGGTCACGGAGATGTGGTAGGACTTACGGATGGTCTTGGTAATGTACTGAACCAGTATACGTATGATATTTGGGGGAATCCTATTACAGAACATGAGATGGTAGAGAATCCATTCCGTTACAGTGGAGAGTTTTGGGATAGCAGCGCGGAACTCCAATATTTGCGGGCACGCTGGTATGATCCTGATATGGGGCGGTTTATTAATGAGGATACGTATGAAGGGGATATCTCGAATCCGCTAAGTTTGAACTTATATACGTATGTGAGTAATAATCCGTTGAGGTATATTGACCCGAGCGGACATATGGGATGTGCACTGGGTAGTAGTTGGTGTAATGATTACTTTAGTGCAGCAGGAGAGTATTTTACAGATAAACTCAAAATGGCGACTGATAAAACTTATAGGGCAACAAAAGCAGTAGCAGATTTCTTGATAGTCGATGATATTAATACGATTATTGACCCAAATGCTTCTACCTTTGATAAAACACTTTCAGCAGCAAGTTTTACTCCTGTTGGTAAATTAATCAAAGGCGGAAAGTTAGTAATAAGTTTAGAAAACAAATACAAGACGGTTATGAGAGAGATAGAGCTTACAGCGGATAATTGGAATGTTGCTAAATATCTTGCATGTAATTGTTTTACAGCCGGTACGAAGGTTCTGACAGACGAAGGGGAGAAGAATATCGAAGACATTCAAGTCGGAGATAAGGTTCTTTCCAAGGATGAGAATACTGGTGAGGTAGCCTATAAAGAGATTACGGCAACTTTCAACCACGAAACGGACGAGATTTACAAAATCCATGTAAACGACCAAGTCATTGAATCAACCTTTAATCATCCGTTTTGGGTGGACGGCAAAGGATGGACGTTTGTCAAGGACCTCAAGATCGGTGACTTGCTTGTTCAGAGCGATGGTAATAAACTCAAAATAGAGAGCATCGAGCTGGAGCACAAGCACGTCATCGTTTACAACATGACGGTTGATGAGTTCCATACATATTTTGTTAGTGACCTTGGAATTTGGGTTCATAATACTGGACCGTGTCGTTTAAGTGCAACGACCCTTGCTACTATGGGAAAAACTAATAGAGGTATTGCCGGATTAGAAGATGCTTATATTTCAAAAGATAAGGTACTAGATACTGTGAAGGAGTTTGTGGGTGAAGGTTATTCAATGGGAGTAGCCCAAAATGGGTATACAACATATGTAAGTAAGAATGGAAACTATGTTGCTAGATATGGCTATAAGAAGGATGGTTCACTAGAACTAAATTTAGAAAATGATATTGGCGGTAACTTCCATATTGAAGTGAAATAATACAAAGGTGGGGGTGTTTATATGGTGATACCTGTGCTTAAAGGTATTGATTATATCGGAAACACAGATGACCTAGATAATTCTAAAATAAGGGTAACTGCATATATTTCAGAAGAAAATGATATAGGGGCAGACTGCTTTCATTTCCAAGTGATTTCCTCCGAATATCTAGCGAAATTTTTAAGTGAAAATAATACTTTTGATGGCAGGGCAACATTTATTGTTAATAAATTTGATATAACTCAGTTGGAAATAGAAATAAATAAAATATTGAAGGATTGCATTCGCCCTACTTGGGATGAAGTGGCAAAAGCTATTAATCGTCATTTGAAATGGGAATATGACAATATTAAATATATGACGAGTGAAGAAATATTGACAAAGATTGATCAAGATAAATAATAACTAATGCCTTGAGGGTGACAATCCTCAAGGTCTTTTTTGTATAACTCACATTCCGCACCCCTACGACTCTGAAAATGGCGAATTTTGGTGTATGCTAGAGTCATAGAATCGAGAGCCGGGTCGGGAGCGGATGATGAACATGCAAATGGAAAATTTCTATGAAGTCGGTTATCTGCCGTTACTCAGCGGCATCCTGAACGATCTGGGATTGCGCCGGAAAATCTATGAACGCGTGCCGGTGGATCGGCAATGCCGAACGACTGTTGGCGAAGCCGTCCAATTACTGGTGCTCGACATGCTGAGCGGCCGAAATGCCTTGATGAACGTGGACAAATGGGCCGCGGAGCAGGATTTGGATCAACTGCTTCGTCCAGGTTTGCAGGCGTCCTGGTTCAATGACGACGCACTTGGACGCCACCTGGACCGATTGTATGAAGCGGACATCCATCAGCTCTACTCCGCCTTTCAACTGCATGTGTACCAGCACGAGCGCATCCCGATGAGCGTGTTTCATGGCGATACGACGAGCATGTCCGTTTACGGCGCGTACACGAAACCGAGCAAGGCGCTGCAGATTGTCGAAGGGTACAGTCGGGACCGGCGAGGCGCCAAACAAATCCAGTTCGGGTTGATCGGAAATAGCGATGGGATTCCCCTTTATGGCGATGTGCACGACGGAAACACGTCAGACAAAACCTGGAATCCGGATGTGCTGGAGAAACTCCATGCGCAGTGCGCTGCCGTAAAGCTGAACGATTTTGTTTACGTCGCCGATTCGGCTGCGATGAGCAAGGCGACCCTCGACGCCGCAAAAGGCGCAAGCGCCTATCTTTTGACCCGCGCGCCCAACCAATTAAAAATCGTCAAAGCCGCACTGGCGTCTGCCGATGCACCGGATGCGTCGTGGTCCGAGCCGGTGTCGTTCGTCTCGTCCAAGGAAGGCGCCACGTACCGCTGGCGGGCCGCCGAGGCCGAGCATGAAGGCCATGGGCTTCGACTGATCGTGGTGGAGTCCAGCGCGCTAGACAAGAAAAAGGAAAACACATTAACCCGCGAACGAGAGGCTGAATGCGATCGGCTGATGCAAGCCGCAAAGGAAGCCGCCCAATCGCCGTTTCACTGTCGGGCCGACGCAGAACAAGCTGCCGAAGCCTTCCGGGAGGGGCAATCGTCCCGGTTTCATCAGGTGGACGTGACCGTTCGGCCGCAGGAAATCGTTCGCAAAAAACGTGGACGTCCGAAGCTAGGCGAAGTTCCCCAAGTCGAAACGGTCTACGTTGTGCAGGCCGCGATCACACCGGACGAAGCACGGTTTCAGGAAGCTCGAAGACGGGCGTCCCGCTTCGTGCTGGCTACCACCTTGCCATCCGAGTGGCGCGGCGAAACGATGGATGGGACGACGCTTCTCGGTTTGTATAAAGGGCAGATTCACATCGAAATGAATTTCTCCTTTTTGAAGGATCCTGTATACACCGACGAAATATACCTGAAGAAGCCGGAGCGCGTGAAGGTGCTGGGGTACTTGTTCTTGCTCGCGCTCACGGTTTACCGGGTATTCCAGCGACGCATCAGGCTGCACATCACCGAGCAAAACCCGATGCACGGGTCGGGAGGCCGGATTCTGCGCAAGCCGACAGCCGCCGCCATCTTCCAAATCTTCAAGTACCGGAAGGTCGTCGTGTTTCGCCTGCCGGACGGGACCCGAACCCGACAATTCGCCCGCCCCTTGAGCAAAGAGGAGAAGCGCGTGTTGACCAGTCTCGGTTTGGATGAATCGGTTTACCTCGGCTAATCGAATCGACTTACTCCAGCGGTGGTTTGCTCCTTGGACCATCGCTACACCCGTTTAGCGGCTGGTTGACCTCTAATAATTCCATTCGCTACCACATACTAGGGGTGCGGAATGTGAGTTACCTCATTTTCTTATGGGATTCAATCCGCTTGAAGGTGGGGACAGTTTGACGCTTACACTGTAAAGTGGAGGACAAGGTCTTTTTCCTAAAGAAAAATCAATTCTAAGTGGGTTCAAAAAATCACAAATTGACTTGGGGACAGTCCCTTTGTTTTATAAGAACCCCTCAGTTCGAAGGGGCTCCGGGATTTCAGAGCAACAAAAAGACCATATGCTGATTCTCCCGTACGACCTTTACACGATTGAGAAAATCAAAGTAGGATTTAAATGAATCGTCACACTGGGTCTGCGAACGATGCCGAGCGAAAGGCCTGATGGGATGGGGCGTATCAGTCGACTGCCAAGGCACCGACTTTGAGAGGTTAACCGGGTTTCATCGCCAAATGCGATTGTCCTTTACAACCACCCTTCAGTGGAAGTCTTCGATGTCGTATCGCTCTTATTTGAGCGGCAACGGCTTGCCTGTAAGAAAAATAGCGGTCGCTTCCTGTCTAAGTTTATTATCGATGTTCGTATTACTTCTATATTTCTTAATCTTCTTATTACTGGCCTTCTTATAATTGGGGTAAAAATGCTCGCGGCGCGCAGCAACGCCGAGTGCCGCACGTTGGGAGTTACACCGGGTGTGGGAAAATTTCAATCCTGTGCACGCGCAGCTTTTTGGCCAGCGCAGCGGCTTGAACTCCACTGTGCTAAAGTGGGAAAAGGGGTCCAGTTTGAGGTAGAAGACAGCTTGTAAGAGATCAAAGGGAAGGGGTATTGAAGCGGAAAGTTTGAGTGTGAATTTGGCAAGAAACACGCCAAAATTACACTCGGCCGCCTTAGAAGTCGTGTTGTATCTATCCATAACTCCTCCTCTAAGACAATGAGCAGCTGTAGCGAAGGTACCCGACTCTTCCACGCACAAACGTATGGGTTTGCACATCAAGGGACCGTCCGCGCGCCTTTTAACAGAATGTTTTTCTTAAAAATTTGTCCTCGGAGGCTATAATGGAGGGAAGAACTGCAGACTTGCTGTCCGGAAGTCTGGAGCTGTTCAGGAAGCTAACAAGCCCTATACTGGCGGAGGGAATTCCTATGTTGGATTTGTCGCTCGACGAGCCGGAATTGTTGAAGCAGGTCGCGCATGCGCTGGCCTCCGACGTCCGTCTTGAGATCATCAAGCTGCTCAATCATCGCAAAATGAACATTATCGATATAGCCGAGCAGCTAAGCTTGCCGGTATCCACCGTCGCTCTTAACGTGAAAGTGCTGGAGAAAACCGGGCTGATCGTGACGGAAACGCTGCCGGCCAGGCGGGGAACGATGAAAGTATGCTCCCGCAATTTCGATCTGGTCCGGATGAAACTGCATACGACGCTTGGCAACCATAATCCGAAAAACTGCTATACCGTCGAAATGCCGATCGGCCATTATTCGGACTGCGAAGTCGCCTCCACCTGCGGGATGGCGCTCGAGTCGGGAATCGTGGAGCCGAAGGAAGATCCGTCCGTCTTTTATATGCCTGACCGGGTATCCGCGCAGCTGATCTGGTTTCGGCAAGGCTACGTGGAATACAAATTTCCTGCGGCGTTTCCGCGCCAAGCGTCGATTCAATCCATTCAGTTTGCGATGGAGCTATGCTCGGAAGCGCCGACCTACGACCATGACTGGCCTTCGGACATTACACTCTGGATCAACGATACCGAGATCGGCACCTGGACATGCCCCGGCGATTTCGGAGACCGCAGAGGCAAGCTGAACCCGGATTGGGTGACCGATGCGGTGACGCAGTACGGGCTGCTGAAAACATGGAAGGTCACTGGCAGCGGAACTTATTTGGATGACGTGCTGCTGTCCGGCGTCACTTTGCAGGAGCTGAATATCCGGGCGCGTGCGCCGGCGCCGGTCAAGCTGCGGATCGGCATTAAGCCGGATGCCGTCAACATCGGTGGCATCAACTTGTTCGGCAGACGGTTCGGGGATTACGAGCAGGATATTATCATGCGTGTAATGTACGAGTAGCGCGTTGGCGGGAAGCTGGGAAACGGATGGGTAGAAGGACAGGAGACAGGCACGGAGGCGCCAATCGGACGGGATTCGTTCGGAGGCGTCTTTTTGGTGCATATAGAGTTTAAGGAGTTGGCTGGTCTTAGGGGAGGCTGTTGCTGGGAAGGAGTGGGGCGGAAAGAGTTGGTGCGGATGAAGTATTGTAATGTTTGATTGTCGGAGATGATGGTTTGATACATGTTTGATGAAATAAAACTCTTGATTGATGGCGTTTATGATGCTATTTTTATTTTATTACAATATATATGTAATGAATGAAGGGCATTCCGATCGTCAAGCAAGCGGGGCACACCACGGATCTACTTCATCGGAAGCCTCAATCAGTTTGGAATCGGACAGGAAAGACGGATGGGGAGAGGATACGGACGATGAAGCTCGAATTGAAGCACATTCATTTGCGGGACCCGTTTGTTTTGGCGGATGAACGGTCGCGGAGCTACTACATGTACGGAACAACGGGGAAGACGGCCTGGAAAGGGAAGCCCGAAGGATTCGACGTGTACCGGAGCGAAGACCTCGTTCATTGGGAAGGACCCGCGCCGGCTTTCCGCCCGGCTGCCGGTTTTTGGTCGGACCGGGATTATTGGGCGCCAGAGGTACACGAGTGGAACGGCCGGTATTACATGTTCGCCAGCTTTAAGGCGGAGGGGAGATGCAGAGGCACGCAAATTCTCGTTGCCGATCAGCCGGCGGGTCCGTTCGTCGTCCACAGCCCGGAGCCGGTAACGCCGCCCGATTGGGAGTGTCTGGACGGGACGCTTCATGTGGACGAAGCGGGCGACCCATGGATCGTATTTTGCCACGAATGGCTTCAGGTTGTCGATGGGGAGATTTGCTGCCAACGGCTGACACACCGGCTCGATGCCAGCATCGGGGAGCCGCAGCTGATGTTCCGCGCATCGGAGTCCGGCTGGAGCGCGAGCGGCAAGGCGGGCAACCGGGTGACGGACGGGCCGTTTCTGTTTCGAAACGAAGCTGGCGAGCTGCGGATGATCTGGTCCAGTTTCGATAAGCGGGGCTACAATGTGGGGGAGGCCCGCTCCGTAACCGGGCGGTTGGCCGGCCCTTGGGTGCATGAGCCGAACCCCATGTTCGGGCCGGCGGGGGAGGACGGATCGCTTCGTTCGGGGATACCGGCGGAGGGTGGACATGGCATGTTGTTTCGCACGTTCGGGGGACAGTTGCTGCTGGCGATCCACGCTCCGAACAAACACCCGGACGAACGTCCGGCCTTCGTCCCTGTTAAGGAGACGGGAGGGAAGCTGACGATCGGCGGTTGAGCGCTTGGCAGGCATCAGCTGAAGAGTCGAGGATAGGAACAGTCGGACGCTGCGGCGTACCGGCTTTTTTGTTGTTGTTCGTTGCAGGCCCGGCCAAGTCAGCCGCTACCAGCCGGTGCGAGTCCGGCCGAGGCAAGAGCGAAGTAGCTCGTTGCAAACGGGCAACGGTGGAGCGATTCTAAGGCTGGAGCCCCATGACACAGCTGCCGTGGAAGTGCGAGCCGGTCAGCAGGTTGTGCCAGGATTGCGCTGCATAACCTAATGAACCCCATGCAACTGGGGATAATTCGATGGCCACAACGTCACTTTGCCGGCCGCGCTCGGTTCGAAATGGAATGAGTAGTGCGGAGTGGAGTATCAAGGGATTCCGGACAACCTGTTTGAGCAGAAGAAGGTAATTTTTCACTTGGAACGGCCTGCTAACACTTGGCTCCTGTGTGTGGACGTTGCGAAATCATTGTAACATTATAATATTGTTGACAATACTTCATTTCTCCATTATCCTTTAATTACTCGTTGGTGAAAGCGCTATTTTACGGAGTTAGATATAAGGCGTATTCCATCCGCTTTATATAATTGAATGCTAAAGGGGAGCTATCACTTGAAACAAACATGGGGGAAAGCACGACAGACCGGAACGGCATTAGCGCTAGTTGGGATGATGGCGGCGACGCTTGCGGCTTGCGGGGGAAAGGCGGCCGAAGAAAACGGCGGTACGACGGCTCCAGCTCCAACACCGGCGGAAAGCGCAAAGCCGGTGAAGCTGCAGGTGCTGATACCGGGCGGCGTGAACATGGATTGGTTTATGGAACGGTATGGCAAGTCGATTCAAGCCAAATATCCGCACTATTCGTTCGAAGTTATTGAGAGTACCGGCAACATCGCTCAAAATATCGTGACCGAGAAACGCAAGATCGATCTCATGATCGGGTCTTTCGCCACGTATCGGAATCAATTTAAACCGTTTGAGCTGGTTGCCGACATGTCCGATCTGGTGCAGAAAAACAAGTTCGATCTGAACAAGATCGAGCCCGCATACTTGGAAATGATCCGCAATCTGGACGGCGGCAAGCTGAGCGGTTTGCCCTTGTACGACCTAGGACTGCTGCTCTATTACAACAAAGATATTTTCGATAAGTTCGGCGTTCCGTATCCGACGGACAAAATGACGTGGGAAAGCTTGGTGGGCGTAGCGACCCGGCTGACCAGAAACGAAGGCGGCGTTCAATACAGAGGTTTTGTGACAGATCCTTCCCATCTCGTTATCGGCAACCAGCTGTCGCTCGGATTCGTAGACGCCAAAGGGGAAAAGGCTTCACTCCATACGGATGCATGGAAACAATATATCGAAACGATGGTCCCGCTGTATAAAATGGCCGGTTATGATGTGACCAAGGAAATGATCACCGGCACTGCGATCAAAAACGCCTTCTTCAAAGAAAAGTCGTCGGCCATGTTCGTGATGTACAATTCCGATGCGCCAAAGCCGGATGAAGGGATCAACTGGGACGCCGTCTCCCTGCCGGAATTAAAAGGCGCGCCGGGCACCGGTTCGCAGCCGTATCCCGTCTATATTTCCGTGTCCTCGTTGAGTGAGAATCGGGACGACGCTTTTAATGTCATCGCCCATTTGTTGAGCGACGAAGTCCAAACCAAGCTGTCGTCGGATTTCGCACAGATCAGTCCGCTTAAAAATGATCAGGTCAAAGCGGCCTTCGGCAAAAGCGTCGCCCAGTGGCAAGGGAAAAATATTGCTGCGATCAAAGCGAAGAAGCCTGCCTCTCCACCGGCATACGTAGGGGAATATAACAACTTCGGCCAGTCCGCAGCGGCGAATGCGATGCGTTCCGTTATCGTTGGGGAGAAGGACGTCAATACGGCTCTGAGGGATGCTGACGAAGAAGTAAACAAAAAGATCGAGGAAGCGAAAGCGATGAAAAAATAGCTGAGCCGGACTTCCATCCGTATCCAAAAAAAAGAAAGGGCCGAACCTAGCGTCGGCCCTTTTCGCTGTGTACCGCTATAGTGTATCCGCCCCGGTTCCCGCCTCGTGTGCCGCCATGTTACGTCTGTCTTTCTGTTACAATCTGTATAGCTTCTTGTGATCGTATACAAGCCTTGCTCCCTGATTTCTCTCTTCAAGGCGTTGTAGTCCTCTTCATCGTCAGAAAAAAACCGAAAAAAACGAACCGAACGGCCCGCTGCTCCATCTAATGCTTAGTTACAATGGAGGAGTACGAAAGGAGGCTTCGTAATGTGGAGCTGGAAGACGATGTAATCCTTGCCCGGGAGGGCGACCGGGAAGCTTTTATCCGCTTGATCCAGCGGCTGGAGATGAACATGTATCGAGTAGCCCGGGCGATTGTGAAGCGGGATGAGGATTGCGATTCAAGAGACGATCCTGAAGGCTTACCAGTCTGTGCGGACGGTTCGGGAACCTGCATATTTCAAGTCGTGGCTGCTGCGCATCTTAATCAACGAATGCAATCAGATCCTTAGAAGGCAAAAAAGAATGGTGCTCTCCGAGCCCGATCCGGCTTTATCCGCAAGCTCGAGCGAGTATGACATGGTAGATGTGAAAGAGGCGGTCGACCGTCTGGAGGACACACTTCGAATGGTCGTCACTTTATACTATTTCGAGGATTTGCCCCTGAGACAAATCGCCGAGCTGCTGGAGACGACGGAAGGTACCGTTAAATCCCGGCTGCATCGCGCCCGATTGACTTTGGCGGAGTGGCTTTGCATTCCCGCCGTGGAAAGGAAGGTCGGCTATGAAGGATAAGCTGGATCAGGAGCTGAAGTCACGGATGGGGGGGGACACGGATCAGCTACCGGACGTTGTCAGGCAGCGAATCGACCTGACGCTGTCATCTCTGCCTGCTTCGGGAAGGGAGACGGCACGGTCCGAAGCGGTTCTTTCCCGAACAAGCCGCAAGGCGTGGAGGCTTGCGATCGGGGCGGCGGCGCTTCTGATCGTTGTCGGCATCGTATCCGTATTTGCTGTACCTTCGCTGGCCGAACGGATACGATCCTTGTTTGCCCGCGACAATGTCGATATCGGATTGCTGCGCGCTCAAGAGTTCGGACTTGTGCATCGCCCGAATATCAAGGTGAAGGACAAGGGCTATACGGTCAAGGTCGACGAGGTCGTGGCCGATCCGACGCGAGTTGTGATGGCGCTGCAGCTGTTCGGGCCGGACGGGCAGCATGACCGCAATCGACTGGTTTTTCGAAAGGATAAAAACAAGGTGACGATAAAGGATGAAACGGGCAGTATTGTCGGGAAATTGTATGATATGGGACAAACTAACGATTTCTACTACATGGTTGCTTTTTTCCCCGAACCGCTGCAGACGGATTCGATTACCCTGGAGGGCCAGATTACGTCGCTTGGAAACGAAATTCAGAATATACCGGTCACCCATGGGGATTGGAGCTTCCGATTTTCGGTCGACATGAAGGAAGCGAAGAAGCAAACGAAGGAGACGCCGTTTGAAGGAAGCTATACATCGCCGGACGGCATGACGATCCGCTTGAAACGATTGACTCAAATGGTTCAGGGCGTCCGGCTGGAGCTGGAGACGGAGTTAAGTGAGGAAGCGTTGTCCCGTTCTCCGGGTGAGATGTGGCAAAAACAAATGTTGAAATTCCATTTTGAGGATGCCGGCGGGAACGAAATCCATAGCGTCAATACGAGGAAATTCCCTCGTATGTACAGTTTAATGAGTCATTCGAAAATTCCGGGGAATAGGCCGGGTCTGATGCACTGGAGTTTCACCTTTAAATATTTGCCGTCCGATCAGCCATATTGGTTCGTCTTAGACGGCTATTCGATTGCGGAGAAGGATGGAACCTCTGTCGAATTCGAGCCGGCTAAGCTGTTAGATCAACCGGTTATGTTCCAATCGCTCGGGGATGAAATCGTCTTGAGGAAATTTACGGTCGAGTCGCCTCCCGACACGAACGGAAATGTAGCCGAAGGCGTTTTGCATGTAGACGGCCTTCTTCGCAACGAGAACAGTTTTAATGAATATATAGTGCTCGATGCAGAGGGCAAGGAGTACTCCATTACAAATATCGGTACTTGGAGCGGGACCGGATTAGGTTGGAAAGATAGTCAGATTACGTTATCCGACGGCCGGCTCCAATTCCGAATGGCTCAGCTGCAAACGATACCGGACAAGCTTATCTTGAAGCGCTCGGTCGTGGACAGGCTGTACAGCAATGTGGATTGGACGGTGCCCGGCCCGGTTCTGCGGAAATAGCGCTGCCGGTGTATGACGGATCGGAAATAAACCAAAAAGCTGCCGGTCCTTAAGGATCAGCGGCTTCTTGGTTGTACAGCCTCGTTCATTCACCCTTCGCAAGATTTGCGCGTAATTAAGGTCGACTCGAACATTTGGGTGACGGGGCCCGTTATTTTGTGCGACATCAGATCGACCATCAGGTTAACGCAAGCTTGAGCCATCTCTTCAACCGGCAGATGGATGGTGGACAGAGGCGGAATGCTGAAGCCGGAGACCGCATCGTCGTCATGCCCGACAATCTCCACCTGCTCCGGTACGGCCAGCTTCAGCTCATGCAGCGCGTACAAGGCGCCGACCGCCATCTGATCGCTGATGCAGAAGACGGCCGTCGGCCGGTCCTCTCCGCTGAAGACAGCCGTGGCGGTCTCGTAGCCGCCGAGCTCGGAGAAGCTGCCGTAGCGGACGTATTCGTCCTTGAGCTCGAGCCCGTGCTCGCGGCACGTGTCGACGAAGCCGCTCATCCGAAGCCGGATCGCGGTGGAGGAAATGTCGGGGACGAGCAGTCCGACCTTCCGGTGACCGCGCCTCGCGAACAGATTCGCCACCTTCTGGCCGCTCAAGTAGTTATCTACGTTGACGGAGCAATATTTGCCGGAGCCGCGCTGATACAGGACGAGCGGAAGCTGGATGTCGGCCTGCTCCAAGTACTGTTCATCGTCCTCGGTTGGAAGTGCGATAATGGCCCCATTGAACCTCGTTCCTGTGATGAGGCTTTTCTGGTCGTAAAGCTGCGAGCCGACATAGGGCTGAATCAATATTTCGTATTCGCGGTCCAACTGGTGGATCGCGTTCTGGATTCCTTTCAAGTAGCGGCCGATCAGCTGTGAACGCGGGTCCATCGTCCAGAACAAGGCGATGATCGGGGCGACGGTCTCCCCGCTGCTGCGCAGCCGCTTCGCCGATATGTTGGGCCGGTAATCGAGCTGGCGGGCCGCCTCGAATACCCGCTCCTGGGTAGACGGGGAGATCCGGTATTGCTCCCCTTTCCCGTTTAAGACTAAGGATGCGGTACCTGGCGATACTTTCGCGTATGCGGCAATTTCTTTAATGCTGGCCATCCGTACACCTCACTGCTCTCTGGATCAGGCTTTAGACCGGCGAACGCCGTGCCTCATCCTGTGCTGCTCCTAGTATAGCGCATGAGAACAGCCCGAAGTCAACCTGTATTAAAGCCCCGACGGTTCCCCGACGGTTGAAAGAGGTTTGCCCGCAAGAAGGGGGCTACTCCCGGAAGCGGATAATCCGGATGCGTAGAAAAGCGCGCCACAACCCCTTAGAAAATTTACCTCAATGTAATTTTTCTGCCAGTAACCATTGAGAAAAGGATACCGAACTCACAAAAAAATGGTTGATAAGCGGAAATAGATATGATTTAATAAAATCATTAAAACGATTTAGCAAAACGTTTTAGCAAAATGCAAGCATTGTGGGGGGGATCCGTTTTGGGTTTTGAAGTAAGATTGCAGGAGCACTTGTTTGAAGATGAAGTACCGTTCGAAAGCTGTCACGCGTCGACCTTGATCGTTCTGCCGAACGGCCACATTTTGGCCGCTTGGTTCGGGGGAACCCGCGAAGGAGCTGACGATGTGGCGATTTGGCTGTCGCGGCGGGACGAAGACGGCTGGAGGGAGCCGGTCAAGATTGCGGACGAAGCGTCCGAGCCGCATTGGAATCCGGTGCTGTTCCGGGACGGCGAGGGCAAAGTGTGGCTGTTCTACAAAGTGGGGAAGGAAATCCGAAGCTGGAGAACGATGTATCGGGTATCCGCAGACGACGGTTACACCTGGAGTGATACCGCCATTCTGGTCGCCGGAGATTCCGGCGGAAGAGGCCCCGTTAAGAACAAGCCGATCATCCTGCAGGACGGCACCTGGGTGGCTCCGGCTTCGATCGAGCTGGATACGTGGGAAGCGTTCGCCGATTTGTCGTACGATAACGGGATAACGTGGACGACCGGCAACAAAATTACGCTGCCTCAAGCACAAGCCGCTGCCGGAAGCGATGTGGTCCCCACGGTTACGGCTGCTGAAGCCGATACTCCCGTTCCGCCTGTGCCGGCCGCGTCATTTCAAGGGATTGGCGTCATCCAGCCGACAGTGTGGGAGTCCGAACCGGGCCAAGTCCATATGCTGCTGCGCAGCACGATCGGCCTGACGTGCCGCAGCGACTCCGAGGATAACGGGAAGACGTGGGCGGACGCTTATGCGACCGATCTGCCAAACAACAACAGCGGCCTCGATCTGGTCCGGCTGGACAGCGGCGTGCTGGCTGTCGTCTACAATCCGGTCGGGCAGAACTGGGGGAAACGGACGCCGATCGTCATCAGCTTGTCCCGAGACAACGGCTCGACCTGGGGAGAAACGTTCGTCCTGGAAGATGCCCCGGGCGAATATTCGTACCCGGCGATCGTTGCAGCGGGTGACGAGGTGTATGTGACCTATACGTGGAAAAGAAAGAGAATTGCGTTCTGGAGGCTGGCTGTAACAAGCTGAATTCCCTGAGGTTTCCACTATCGGAAGGTAAGCGCTTTGCCAGCAACAATGAAGGGATAAGGAAGGTGAGGTTTTTGGATAACGAACGCTCCATCCCATGGAAGCTGGAACAATTATATCTTTCCCCCCGGGTATATCCGTCCGGGAGGAATAGCCCGGAAGGCATTTATTCGATCCTTTATGAGGGACTGCCCTACAAGGGGAAGGCTACTCGAGTATTTGCCTGTTACGGATTGCCGGAGACGGACGGCAAAACGAAAATCCCGGCTGTCGTACTCGTCCATGGAGGAGGCGGCACCGCTTATGAAGAGTGGGTCGCCCTATGGACGAAGCGCGGTTATGCCGCCATCGCCATAGATCTGGAAGGACACGTCCCAGACGGGGTCCCCGGACTCCATAAGTGGTACAGCCATTCGCTGCCGGGCCCGGAGCGCGAAGGAATTTACTTGGATTGCGACTTGCCGGTTGAAGATCAATGGATGTACCACGCGGTTGCCGATGTGATATTGTCCCATTCGATGCTGCGCGACATTCCGCAGGTGGACCCGGAGCGGATCGGGATAACCGGCATATCGTGGGGCGGAATCGTCACCTCGCTGGTGGCCGGAATTGATAAACGGCTTGCGTTCGCCATCCCCGTATACGGCTGCGGTTTTCTATATGAACTCAACAATCTGTGGGGCCGCCGATTCGCAGAGATGGAGGAGGCGACCTTCGCAGCAGTGATCCGGCAAACCGAACCGTCGGCCTACTTCTCCGAGGTGAAAATCCCGATGCTGTGGGTGAACTGGCTGTACGATCCGTATTTTGATGTCCGCATCTTCGGAAAGTCTTATGTTCATGCCAAAAACGGTATCGAGCAATCCGGCTTATTGATGGTTCACGACCTCGGCCATTCGCATCCGTCCGGCTGGAAGTCCGCTGAGATCTATGCGTTTGCAGACTCTATCGTACGCGGAGGGGAGCCTCTGATTCGCTTGGGAGAAACAACCGCTGTGGATGAAAGTACCGTTAACGTTTCCTATCAAGGTGCGGAAGCATCGAAAGCGCTGTTGTACTATACGAACTATGAAGGAGACTGGCATGCCTGCAAATGGCAGACCGCCGAGTGCGAGCTCGATCACGCGAACCGGATCGTTATCGCCGAACTTCCGCAGCAAGCCAGCGCCTATTTCATTAACGTTTGTGATCATAACGGTTATCAAGCAAGTACCGTAGTGGAAGTCAGGTTGATTTCATAACAAAGTCATATAACGGCCTGGAAGTAAGCGCTTACTGGCGCTATAAACAATATCGAAAAGGGGAAGATCTCCATGATACAAGCAAAAATGGGGAAACGGACAGCAATAGCGGCCACCTCTCTCCTAACATCGATCGCGCTGCTCGCGGGCTGCGGCGCAAAGCAGCAGGCGGAGGAACAGGAGCCGAAGCAAGCCGAGAGCCCCAAACCGGTTACGATAACCGTATTTAATCCGAGCAACTACTCCGACTATTTATGGGGAAATTTGTGGGTGGAGCCGATCAAGAAGAAGTACCCGCATATAACGCTTGTGAATATGAAAAATGAAAAAGGAAACAGCCTGGCTGAACGAGTAATGGCGAACAACGTACCGGACATTATTCAGGGACAGGGAGTAAAAGCAACGTTTGAGTATAGCGAGCTGGGCCTTCTCGAAGATTTGACGCCTTTGATCCAAAAACACAAAATTGATCTGAATCAGGTTGAGCCCGCCTTTATGAACAGCTTGAAGAAGGACCCGAACGACAGTGCGGTGTACGGCTTGCCGGTAACCCAAAACAATGCTGCGCTGTTTTATAACAAATCGCTGTTCGATAAATTCGGCGTTCCGTATCCGAAGGACGGCATGACCTGGGACGAGATCTACGAGCTGGCCCGCAAAATGACGCGAACCGAAGCCGAAGTGAAGTACCGGGGGCTGGATTTTCATATGGAGTCCTTGTTCAACAACAATCAGATGTCGCTTCCGTTCATCGACAATAAGACGGATAAAGCGATTGTGCAGACGGACGGATGGAAAACGTTTTTTACATCGCTCAAGAAGTTTTACGACATCGAGGGCAACAACCCGGGGGCGCTGCCGAACGTATTTAACCCGTTCCTGAAAGATCAGACGGTTGCGATGTTCGTCGTATCCAACATTTTCAGTCCGTTGATCGAAGCGTCGCAAGCGGGTCTGAACTGGGATCTGGTAACGATGCCGACGTATTCCACCGGGGCCAAAACCGGAATACAACCGGCCGTCGTAGGCTTGTTCGTTTCGAGCAAAAGCCAGCACAAGGACGAAGCGCTCCAGGTCATCGCGCATTTGATGTCAAGCGAAGTGCAGACGCAGCGGTCGAAGATCGGAGAGCCTTCCGTCCTGAAAAATGCCGACATCCAGAAGACTTTCGGCTCGGAGATGCCTCATTCCAAAGGACGGAGCTTCGCCTCGTTCGTCTCGAGCACTCCCGCTCCGATGTCGAATTCGGTTACCAAGTACGACGCCGTCGCCATCACGGAGATGGTGCGCAAATTCAAGGAATTCGCCTTTAACGGGAAAGACGTCAATACGGCAC
The DNA here is from genome assembly GCF_036577605.1 of Paenibacillus sp. GYB004. Lineage (NCBI taxonomy): Bacteria > Bacillati > Bacillota > Bacilli > Caryophanales > Paenibacillaceae > Paenibacillus > Paenibacillus sp. GYB004. Next base: position 51,735 of record NZ_JARBDB010000057.1, on the reverse strand, counting down.
TTAGGGAAGCGGAAGAAAACATCAATAAAGCGATTGACGCCCAGAAAAAGAAATAACACAGGTTAGCCGGAACAGGGAGTTGCGAGGAGTACCGGTCCGGATGAAGCAGGCTGGCTGATCGGAGACGGCGTGTTTTTGATCCGGCCGGTGTCGACATACAAGTAAACATTTCATTACTTGGAGGAGATCCTGTATGAACAACATCCGCTCAACCGTTGAAGAAAACGATTCGGTAACTCAGGGGGAAGAAACGGCGGGCCAGCCTGAGCATGTCCATGCCGCAGCAGCCAAAACCCTCAGCAGAAGAACGCTGCTGACGACACTCGGCGCGGCCGGTGCGGCGATCGTCTCGGGAGGGGTGCTCCATCAGATGAACGGAAGCTCCAGCGTTACGGCGGCCGTCTACGGGAGCGAAGAGACGGATGCGGATACTGTGGCGTACCGGTATGCGAGCGGCCAGCCGGCCCGGACTGTAGGCGTCAAATTGCGTGAATCCGTCAGCGTCAAAGACTTCGGAGCGGCCGGAGACGGCGTGACGGATGACACAGCGGCGTTTCAAGCGGCGGCGGGCAGCCTGGTGAAAGGCGGGATTTTGACGATCCCGCCAGGCACGTATTTGATCAGCGATACGGTGCAGTTTGCGCAAGGGGCGATTATACAGGGAGCCGGCTTACACAGCGTCGTCATCAACATGACCCATTCAACGAAGTTTGGGATCAATTTGTTTACGCCCACGACGAGACAGGAATATTTCCGGGTGAGCGGATTTACGCTGAATGCCAAGTACGGGATTACGAACAGATGGAGCGTGGGAGCCGATTATACGAATACGACGAATCCGTCGCGGTCCGTTCAGATCACCGATGTCAAATTTCTGGGGACGTACGATGCGGCGCTAGATCCCGCTGCGCAATCCGCCATTGTCCCGGCCAGGGACGAATTGGAGGCGCTCGGAGTCGGGCTGCATCTGGTCATGGTGTACGGGGCGGAGGTGAAGAGCTGCCTCTTCGAGCGGTGCGGCATCGCCTTCGAGAATATCGGCTGCACGTTGTCCAAGGCGGAGCGGAACCGGTTTTACCGGAACGCCAGACATATTCATGACGAGAGGGTGCCATGGTACAATTCCTCCTTCGGCATGGGAGCGGACAACGTCTACGAGCAAAACGACCTGCTCGATGCGACGCGGATCGGCGGAGTGACCTTGTGGCGCTCTTACGGGGCGGAGCTGCGGCACAATTACAGCGAGCATCTGGAGCGGGGCGGCGTGCTGGCGGCACCCGAGATGTATTATTGCTACAACCCCGACTCGTGCAAAATTCATCTGAATCACCTCAACGTCTCTCTCGCCGTAAGCAAGCAGCGTCCCGCGATCAAGATGCTGTTCGATGGAGAGACGATCGGCCGGGCCAGCGGCAACATAGTTCAGGGCAACGCTCCGACTCCATTCAACGGCGTGCTCGGCAATTGGCTGGAGATCGTGACGACGAAGTGGGACCGCCGTTATCCGTGGCACACGCAGTTGCACTACGAGGAGCTGTTCCCGGTCCGGCGCCAGCCGTATGTCTTATACGGCGCACAGCCGGAGTTAAACGTGCTGGCATTCGACAACGTGTTCCCGCATATGAACATTACCGGGACGCTTGCGGATAAGCCGCTGCCTTTCGTGGAAAATACGGGCTATAAGTCGTGGCATCTGGCGAGCGGGGAGAACAAAAACTTCCGTTTCCGGCTGTATGTCCCGAACAGCAAGCTGTCCGGCTCCTTCCAGCTTCAGATTACGGCGGAAGGCAACTCCGCCACCGACGGAGGGAACGGCAGGGCGTATGCGACCGTCAAGGATCAGGCGGGAGGAATTCTATTCAACGATTATGCGTTTACGAATGTAAGCGCTTTGACGACCAAGGAGATCGAGCTGACTGTGACGAATCCGGAGTCGCTGCAGCTGTTCGACATCGATTTGACGAATCTTTCTTTCAGTAAAATATACCGCGTCGCGATCGTAGCGTTGTAAGCGGACAGAGGGCATCCGCTGTATGCCAGAACGATCAAAGGCTGAGCCATAAGGGTCCGCCTGACAGGGGGACGTCCTCATATTCGAGCGAAAGGACCTCAAACTCCACGAAGTAACGCGGAGGCTGAGGTCCGTTTTTTTGAGGGGAAATTCGTTCAGCCGCTCGGCCAGCAGCACGGAGCGCGCTCACCGTCTCCCTCCGCCGCCCCCTTCCTGCAGAGCGAGACGGCGGAACTCGCCAGGCGTAAGCCCGCATATCCGCTTGAACATCCGGATAAACGAGTTGACGTTCTGGTAGCCGACCCGGCCGGCGATATCCTGGATGAGCGTGTCGGTTTCGCTTAGCATCTCCTTGGCTCGCTGCATGCGCAGCCCGTTTACATAATCGCTGAACGTCTGGCCCGTTTTCTCGTGGAAGTAGGTGGACAAGTAGCCGCGGGACAAGTTCAGCTTATCCGCCACCAGCTCCAGCGACAGATCCTCCCCGTAATGGCTGGCTACATAGTCCAGCACGAAGTCGCGGATCGGGTCGCGTTCCGCCTTGCGCCCCTGCACGAGAGCCGCCGCCTCTGACGTCAATCTCCGCACGAACGTTTCGTACTCCTCCCGGCTCCAGCACGACTTCAGATGGAGGAAGGGCGATTGCCCCCCGAACAGGCCGCTAATATCGTATTGATGCTCCAGCAGCGCCTTGAAGGTCGCCGCCACCGCTTCTTTGCCGAATTCGCCGTACCGTCTGGCGCTGGCGCCCGATGTATCCAGCTGGTCCAACACCTCGAGCAGCAGCTCGGCGGGTTTGTCTTCGCGTCCGGCCAGCAGCTGTGCGGAGTACTCCTGCTCCTTGGCAAAGGTCAGCAGGCTTGCCGGCTCGCCGAGCGCCGCCTCCGTTACGATCCGGGTGTCGCGGCCCAGCGGCCGGGAGGCGATCAACGATTGCGCTTCCTCATACGCGCCGGTCAGCTCCTCCGGGCTGTATACGGCCGGCCGGAACGCGATCGTGACGATGCAATATTCGTTGTCGCGGTCGAGCACCTGCTTCAGCAGCAGCAGCGTATCCATGACCGTCTGAGGCTCCTCCCGGGCGAACAGCAGGGAGATAACCTGCTCCTTTTCCATCTGCAGCGTCACCGAATCCGGAAACCGTTCGCCGAGCTGCAGGTTTACATATTCTTTCAGGCAATACGCCGTCTTCTCCTGATCGTCCCCGGACAGCCGTTCGAACCGCTCCGTGAACGAAAGCTGGAATACGAGGAAGTAATAAGGCTTGTCGGTTTCGATCAGGTCGCGCAGATCGGTCCAGCTGCGGATGTTTTTAATTTTGCTCATATACCCGTAACTTTTCAGCAGCTTGTTTTTCTTGGTGAGATCTTGCCGGAACCGTACGTTCGCATGCACGATATCCGCGATGCTGCGCCCGAGCCAGTCGAACTCGCGTATGCTGCTTGTGAGCTTGCTCGGCTGACCGGCTGTCTGCAGCAGACGGATCATCCCTTGAATCGGATTGTAAAACTTCATGCTGAGCAGGATGGAGATCAGCACGCTGAGCACGACGGCGGCCGCCATAATCGCCAGCAGCATCAGATTCAGCCGCTGCACCTGGGAAGCGATGCGCACGTTCGGGATGACATTCACGTAGGTCAGGCCGGAATCCGTCCCTTTTTTGTAAAAATAATAGTAGTCGTCCCGGGTTATATATCCTTCGGGGTCCGGAAAGGCGAGACCGTCCGGCAGCGAAGCAGCTAATCCCGTCCCGCCGGCCTCAGGGGCGCCTTCGGCTGCGGACCGAAACAGCAGGCCGCCCTGGCTGTCGAGTATATAAAACGAATCTTCCCCGTTGTAGTGAAGCGACCGGAACAAGCTGCGCGCGTCCAACAGGGCGGCTACGAGATATTCGCTGTTGAACTTGTTTTTCATCACGACGGGCATCAGCTCGCCCTTGAAGCTCTCGGACTTGTTGTATTTGTACTCCCGGAAGCCGGCGGCGGGGAAGACGCGGAACGTATACTCCTCGGAAAACTGTCTCTGCCAGAACACCGGGCCGTAAGGCTCGCTTACGTAAAACTTCGTGAACATATTGACCGTGTTCGTCGTGCTCTCCTTCTCGATCACGAAGGAGTGGTCGCGAAACAGCAGGAACATGTTCTCCAGATTCAGCATCGGATTCGCGAGCAGGGCGTTCATCTCCGTCTTCATCTCCGCGGCGGCGTAATAATTCGGCTGATCTCCCCCGTTCAGGCTCGAGTTGAACCGGTCGTTGAAGTAAAAGCGGAGCATCGCGCTTTCGACGAGTTGCAGCTGTTTCTCGTACCCGTTGACCGTATTTTTCATATTCAGCGTATTGTGGTCGATAATCTGCTTTTGAATATTGGTCTGAAAAAAAGTGAACGACAGCACGTTGAAGGAAAGCAGCAGCACGATGACAAGCAGAAAGCCGCCGAGCAGCTGAACGAACAGAGACTTCCGGTGTTCCGCAAATATTCGCCGTACCTTGTTCATTCGATCGTCCCCTCCGATCCTTCATCTACAATCGGTCCGCTTATCTACATTTCGTCAGATTCGATAATAGCGCTTACATAATGACGCATTGCGGATAGGCAAATATGGCTCCGACGCTGTAACGTCGAGATAAGCTCATTGTAGCAACGAGTACAACCACTAGGCAAGGAGCAATCCATACGCAAAGGAGGAAGGGGCGTGAACGCGAACCGGATGACGGGCAATTTGCCGCACGGTACGCCGGCATCGGCATCGGCTGCTCCGGCCAGTCGCGTGACATTGCGCAGGCGGTTTAGGGAAAGCCGGTTTTTGCTGCTGCTCGTGCTGCCGTGTATCGTTTACTTTATCATCTTTCATTATGTTCCCATGTTCGGCATCGCGATTTCGTTCCAGAAGTACAACTTATTTAAAGGGATTTGGCAAAGCGAGTGGGTCGGCTTTCATTATTACGAAATGTTTTTCAGCAATCCGGACTTTTTCAAGCTGCTACGCAATACGTTTTTGCTTGGGCTGTACCGGATCGTTTTCGGTTTCCCGGCGCCGATTCTGCTGGCGCTGCTGCTGAACGAGCTGAAAAACGCGGTATTCAAACGATTTGTCCAATCGGTCAGCTATTTGCCGCATTTTATCTCCAACGTCATTGTCGCGAGTATGATCGTCGTCTTTCTGTCGCCGTCCGGAGGGCTTGTCAACCGGCTGATCGAGCTGATCGGGTTCGAGCCGGTCAATTGGCTGATGTCCCCCGACTGGTTCCGGACGATATTCACGGCTTCCGGCATCTGGCAAGGCGTCGGCTGGGCGTCGATCATTTATTTGGCGGCGCTGACCTCGATCGATCCGCATCTGTACGAAGCGGCGGAGATGGACGGAGCCGGGCGTTTCGCCAAAATGGCGCACATCTCGCTGCCCGGCATGATGCAGACGGTGGCGATCCTGCTTATTTTGGAGATCGGGCATATTCTCGGGGTCGGATTCGAGAAAGTGTTCCTGCTGTACAATCCGGCCACGTACGAGACGGCGGATATTATCAGCACGTACGTGTACCGGGTCGGGCTCGTGCAGGGCAACTACAGCTACGCGGCGGCGATCGACGTATTTACCGGCGTGGTCAATCTCGTCTTTCTGGTGAGCGCCAACTACGCAAGCCGCAAATTAGGAGAGAACAGCCTTTGGTAGGAGCGTTGGTTCGATCCGTTAAGATGTGAGTATGAACCCAACATCCGATCCAACGATGCGATCCACCCCAGGCCAAAAAAAGGAGATCAGGCGGCATGAGAAGAAAGTTAACCGTATTTGACGCCGTCAACGTGCTGCTGATGCTGCTCGTGATGATCGTCACCGTATATCCGTTCGTGTATATGATCGCCGTCTCGTTCAGCGATCAAGTATCGGTCATGAAAGGAAGCGTCTATCTATGGCCGAAAGGGTTCAATACAGACATGTACCGGATCGTCCTGACCGACCCGCGCATATGGAACGGCTACCTCAACACCGTGCTGTATACCGTTGTCGGAACGACCGTATCGCTTTCACTGACCTCGATGGCGGCTTATGCGTTATCCAAAAAGAAGATGCTGTTTCACGGACCGATCACGGTGCTGATCGTCGTCACGATGTTTTTCGGCGGCGGGATGATTCCGACGTTTCTCGTCGTGAAGGCGGTTGGTCTGGTCGATACGTTCTGGGCGATGATCGTTCCGGGCGCGATCAGCGCGTGGTATCTGATCATGATGCGGACCTTTTTCGCCGGTCTGCCGCAGGAGCTGGAGGAAGCGGGCAAAATCGACGGGCTGAACGACGTCGGCTTGTTCGTCCGCATTGCGCTTCCGCTGTCCAAGGCGGTGCTCGCCACGATCGGCCTGTTTTATGCGGTCGGCATCTGGAACAACTTCTACACGGCGCTGATCTATTTGCGCAATCCGGATCTGGTGCCGCTGCAAGTCATTTTGCGCAATATCGTGCTGGCGGGACAGACGAATCTGGACGGATCGTTTACGCTAGGCAAAGATCAGCAGATCGTCGAGGAATCGCTGAAATACGCGACAATTTTGGTCGGCACGCTGCCGATTCTGCTTACGTACCCGTTTCTGCAAAAATATTTCGTCAAAGGCGTCACGGTAGGTTCTCTGAAAGGATAATCGAGGTAACCGAGGGGAGGATAGGCGCTGATCGCCCGGAAGTTGGCGGACGGCGGCGGCGCCGCTTAGGATGAAAAAGGGGATGGCAGCTTTTACGGTGACGACGATGCTTGCAGGGCTACTGGCCGCATGTGGGGGAGATGGAGGCGGCGCGGGAGGCGCGCAGACGGGAGAGGCTGCGGGCGAAGGCGGCGGCACGAGCAAGCCGGCGGCGAAGACGTCGCTGACGATGCTGGTCGGGGCCCAGTCGAACTGGACGTATGCCAAAGATAAGCCGATCTGGAAGGCGATCGAAGAGAAGACGAACGTCGAGATTACCGGCACGGTGCCTCCGGGCGACAACTACAACGAGGCGGTCAACTTGACGATCGCGACGGGCAATATGCCGGACCTGATGTTTATGAGCAGTTTTGTAACCGCTAACAAGTACGGACAGCAGGGAGCTTTGGCGAACATCATGGATTATGTCGACAGCATGCCGAATTTCAAAAGCTGGTTGGCGAAGTACCCGGAGCTGAAGGAGCGGTATACGTCCTCGGAAGGGAAAATGTTCATGTTCCCGAACGAAGGCTTCGGGCAGGGCGAGCGGATCAGCTGGATGTACCGCGACGATATTTTCAAAAAGCACAATCTGATCCTTCCGAACAGCTACGACGAGTTGTACGAGACGCTGAAAAAGCTGAAGCAGCTTTACCCGGACAGCTATCCGTTCGTGACACGGGGGGCGTTCGGCACGATTTCCCGGATGGCTCCGCAGTTTAATACGTACAACGACATCTATTACGATTTCGACAAGAAGGAGTGGAGGTACGGACCGGTCGAGGACAACTATAAGAAGCTCGTCGTATTCCTGAACCGGCTGTACAAGGAAGGGCTGATGCCGCCTGACTGGCTGACCGTCAAAGGCAAGCAGTTCGACGATTTTATCGCCAACAACAAGTCGTTCGTCTTCCTGGACTATATGGTGATGGACTATTACAATGTGCCGCTGCGTAAAGACAATCCGCAGTTCTCGATGCTGTTCATGCCGCCTCCCGCGGGTTTTGCCGGGGCGAACCGGCACAATATCAACATCAATACGGTTGATGCGGGCATGACGGTCGCCTCCACCTCGAAGAAGATCAAGGAAGCAATGAAGTATATGGATTTCTTCTACTCGGAGGCGGGACGCGAGCTGTCCAGCTGGGGGATCAAGGGCGTAACGTACGAGGAGGCAAACGGCAAGAAAAAATACCTCGACGCGTTCAAGACGATGTCCGACCTGCGTGAGAAGCCGGGGCTGCTCAACTACGGGACGTACACGTGGATCGACTATAGCGCCTTGCTAACGCTGACTTCCAAAGAAACAACCGACGCTTACGCGGCCATCGGCAAGTACGATTCGAAGCTGCAGCCGAAGCCGCCGTTCTCCGAGAAGGAGAACGACGTGCTGACGACGATCGGCCAATCGGTGCTGAAGCACCGGGAGGAGAACATCACGAAGTTTATTCTCGGAGACAAAGGAATGGACCAATGGGACGCCTACGTCGGCGAGGCGAAAAAGCTCGGTCTCGACCAGGTAATCAGGGTGTATAAGGATGCGTACGACCGGGTGTTGAAGGCAAAGTGATCCGGGAGTAGGCGCAAGAGCGTAAAGTGTGAGTAAAGCACGGCCTGGCCCGTCCCCGTAGGGGGCGGGTTATTGGCCTTGTGCCGCATGCTGCATGCTGTGTGTGAGCTAAGCTTAGCCGCGCAAGCCGTTGTAACGGCTATTGAAGCAAAGCGCCTGTGGCGCGAAGCCGCTGGAGGAGTAGAGTTGGTTGGCTCCGGAGCTGCTGGAGCTGTTGAGTTGCCTGTGCTTGGGGGATGTTGTTATAGAGTAGAGTTGTCTGATTTGCTTGAGTGGAAGGGGCGGTTGGTCTCCAGAGTTGTTTGAGCAGTAGAGTTGCCTGTGCAGTAGATTCGCTTGAGTGAAGGGCGATTTTCGAGAAAATAAGAGCTAGTAGAAGCTCTTAATCTGTCTGGCGAAGAGGAAAGTGCAAAAATAAGATGTGCAAATAGCTTTTATTTACTCAAATTCTCTCAGTACTTGCTCCAACCTGCTCCAACCTGCTTCAACCCTGCACCCAAGTGGAGACTCGTCTGCGGTTGAGGTACAATGGTGCTAGGATTAAAGGAGGATGGCACCATGATCAGACAAGCTACAGTGGAAGACGCAGCGCAAGTGATGCCGCTGCTGCACAACGCGATCGGGACGATTGCGAATACGCTCGCGGGAACGCCGGACGATGCCGAGGCGATGCAGATATTGACCGAGTTTTATAAGCAGCCGGGCAACCGGATCAGCTATGAAAATGTGATTGTAGAGGAACGGGACGGAAAGGTGGCGGGCATACTGGTCGCCTACGACGGTACCCGGGCCGAAGAGCTGGACCAGCCGCTGATCGACCGGATCGTCCGCGAGTCGGGCAGGACCGGTTACACGATAACGAAGGAAGCGCAGCCGAATGAATATTATTTGGATTCGCTGTCCGTGGACGAGTCGTTTCAAGGGATGGGGATCGGAAAGTCGCTCATCCGCGCCTTCGAGGACAAAGCGGCGAAAGACGGATACCCGCGGGTATCTTTGATCGTCGAGCAGGATAACGAGCGGGCTTATGCGTTGTACCGGAAAAGCGGCTATACCGAAGACGGCCGTCTTCAAGTAAGCGGCAAGCCGTTCATTCGTATGGTAAAACCGGTTTAGCTGTATAACCTGCAGCCCGCCGCCGGGAGAGCGAACCAGGGAGGAATGAGCTGCGTGAGAGGGAATAGCGGACAGTCCCGCAATGTGAAGGTCGTCTTGGACGTCGACGATCCGGCGGAAGCCGGGCGGTTTTATGAGGAAGTGCTCGGATGGGAGAGGGCGGGGACGAACCGGGAAGAAGGTGGGGGCGAGCTGCTGCGGATGCCTGGCGGTGAGCTAGCGCTGCTGCTGCAGCGGCCGGACGGAGCGAAGGGCGATAAAGTCGAAACGCTCGGTACGACGGCAGCGGCAAACTCTGGCCCGGCCCCGAATCGGCCAGCCCCCGGCGATCGTGTGTACGTTCTGGTGCCGGACGGTGCCGACATGCTGGACGCGGTCAAGTGCCGGGCGGAAGCTGCGGGAGCGCCCGTGAGGGACGAAACGGAGCCATTCTGCTGGCGGACGCTGACGGTGACGACGCCGGAAGGGTACCGGTTGGCGTTCTGGAAGGAGCTGGAGGCGGCGCCCGGCGATATTGCCGCTGCGTATGCGTCAGGGCCGGAGCGGCTGGAGGCGGCCTTGGCCGGGTTGGACGAGTCCGCCCTGGACTGGGCTTTGGCGGCGGGCAAGTGGAGCATCCGGCAGCAGGTGCTGCATCTCGTCGACCTGGAGCTGGCTTCCGTACATAAACTCAAATATATCGCGGGCAGCACGGAGCCGGACCGTGTCTATACGGGCAACCGATTCACCCAGGACGAGTGGGCTGAAGCGATGCGATATGCAGACAGGCCGGTCGTCGTCGAGATGGCGCTGTTCCGTCTGCTGCGAGAGCATGTGCTGCTGCTCTATCGTCACATTCCCGGGATCATGGAACGGAGTGTGCGGGTCGGCGGGGGAAGGCACGAGTCAGCGATCCGACTGATGAAGTCGATGGCCGGTCATGCCAATACGCATATACGCCGCATCCTGGAAATACGAGAGCTGTTTGGCCGGTAGTTTATTCGAGTCCCCGTCTGCTGGCCAGACGGGGGCTATTTTGCGCTTTGTTGCTCGAATTCATGAGCTAGCGATTCCATGTATTTCAGCAATTCCATAGATGATGCTTGGTAAGCATACCAAGTGTTCAGGCTTACGATTCATGCAAATAAGAATGACAGTTAAAAGTAAAGCGGCATTTGGATAATAGCATGTAAAAGAAAATACGAAAAGGATGATATGCTATTGTAAGCGCTGCCAGTTAGAGTATGAATTTGTCGACTGCAGGCAACGATGAGTAACCCTGAATTACAAAATGAAAAAAGGGACTTCGAGCAAGGTAATCAGAGGAGGAGATCATGTTGCAAAGACAAAAACGTTGGAAGGCGATTTCTTCGGCAACCGCAATTGCCATCTTGTTGGCCGGGTGCGGGGAGGCTAAGTGGGATGATACAGGTGCGTCCGTTTCGTCCGACATCACGAAAGAAAAGTTGGAATTGGTGTTCTTTTCGAATAGCCAGGATTCGGTGGAAAGCTTCGATGAACGATATGGAAATTCCATCCGTAAAAAATTTCCAAACTTCACGATCACATATTTACAAAAAAACAAGTCGAACTCGTTTCAAAACTTGATTGCCGCCGGGCAGCCTATCGACATTTACTGGGATTCAGTCGGTTTCTTCGTGGGGGGGATCCAGGAATCGGGTTTGCAATATGACATGACGGAATTGATCAAAAAAAACAAAGTCGATTTGAATCGTTTCGATGAAAACGATCTCAATGCGATGAAACAAATGTCCGGAGGCAAGCTTTACGGTTTGCCGGTCGTGACGAATACATTATCGTTTTTTTACAACAAAGACTTATTCGACAAATTCGGGGTTACTTATCCGAAGGACGGTATGATGTGGGATGAAGCTCTGGAATTGAACAAGAAGCTCACTCGATATGAGGGCCAAGTTCAGTATATGGGTCTTGCTGTCTCCTACGGTCACATTATTCGGTTAAATCCGTTCTCCTTGCCTATGGTCGACCCGGCTTCAAACAAGATCGCCGTGAACGATGAGAAGTGGAAAACAATCTATAACAACGTGTTTGTACGCCCTGCGGAAGCGCCTGGATACAGGGAAGAAGTAGTAATGAAGAACGCATATCCCCAAACCAACGAATTTGTAAAAACGAAAAATCTGGCCATGTATGGTTTCCTTACCTCGCTAGTATTTACACAGGATGTATCGTCGCTGAACTGGGATATGATCTCGTTCCCGAGATTCAAGGAAGCGCCTGATCTGGGGCCGCAAAATTACCCGACCTATTTCTCCGTTACATCGACTAGCAAACATAAGGAGGCTGCGATGGAGGTCATCAAATTTTTGACTTCCGATGAAAATCAAATGGAGCTGTCGAAACTGGGCAATATGCCGGTGGTAAATAAAGAATCGATCCGGAATGCGTTCGGGCAGGCGACTCGGCATGCGGACAAAAACCTGAAGTCGGTTTATTACGGAAAGAGCTCGCCGATTATGCCCAAGACGATTTATGATGATGCCGTATTTTCCACTTACGGAAAATACTATCGCGATCTTGCGGCCGGGAAGACCGACATCAATACGGCATTCCGCAATATGGAGGAGGAAGGCAATAAGAAGATCGAAGATCTGAAGACGAAGCTGCAGAAATAACTCATTTTTATATCGCTGCAGCAGGGTGTTTCTCCGGATGCTTTCATGTGCAAGGTGCTGATGTACTGATTTGATCCGCCGACGAGGCAGATTAATTCAGTACATCAGACAACTATTCAGCTGACTGGATCGCGCGTTAGGTTTGCAATAGGCGATGAGCGCTGAACGAAATGCTTCTCCATAATGACGGACGTCCGCGGCATCCGTGTCTCATTGGACGGTCGCTATTATGAGATCCGGGTCAGCCATCCTTTGGGAAACGTTATTTACCAGTCCGCGAAACTGATTTGGAGTATAACCGAACTCTTGCTTGAACAGCCTGCTAAAATGCGAGATATGCTTGTACCCGATTTCAAAACAGACTTCGGATACGGTTGTCTGTTCGTCCATAATCAACAAAACCTTCGCCTTATTCAGTCTAAACTTATTCAAGTATGAGAAAATGGTCGTGCCCGTTACTTCTTTAAAAATTCTACATAAATACGTTTTATTTAAGTACAGTTCACTCTCGATATGATCCATATTCAGGTCTTCCGTATAATTTTGTTCCAGATAGGAGAGTAATCGCTGAACATGAAACTCTTTTTCTGCCAGCCTCCTCATCTCTTGATCCGAAGCGCGGCATAACGGTTTAAGGAAATATAACAGATCGAGCAACGATAGGAGAAGACGATTGTACGAATTGTCATCCTGTTGTCTGGATAAATGATCCATTTTTTTAAGCAGCATTTCCACTTCTGCCCGAGCTTCGCTTTTCAAATGGATAATATGGTCTCCTGATTTGTCGAATGGATCGAACGTGCTCGCAAAAATAGACTGGTTCAGCTTTACTCGCAAATAGGACGGATCGAAGTGAATTACAGTTCGACAATATTCTTCAGGACCTGTTTTGGAAGTATGGAGCGTCTTGCCATTCATTAGAATAAGGTCGCCGGGCTGCAGAATATGAATGTGATTGCCGATTATGTAGGTTCCCTTTCCTTGATGGAAGTAGAGAATTTCGTATTCATTATGAACGTGGAACTGCATCTGGTACGGTCTGCAATCATTGTAAGTCATGCGCAGTGGTAAATAGAGTTTTTTCTTCTTGTACACAAAGAAGAACCTCCTCTCGATTCGTACATAGTTGAATCCAGTATACACCAGGATCCAGAAGAGGGAATACGGTTGTTCCAAAAAAGGAAGGCGGTGCTCCATGCATAAGAGGGGACAGGAAGGTCGGATCCAATGGAAGGAAGGGAACCTCACTCGAAGAGTATTGTTGAAATCAGCCGGAATCGCAGGAGCGTTCTCTTTATTTGGCGCTGTAGTAGGAGTTTCCGCCATGAAGAACGAATCTCCAACTGATAATGGCAATGGCAGCCGAAGCCATATTCACAACAATATCGTTGAACATTATGCGGTTGATCTGACGCCGGGTTCGGACGGGGATTTAAAATTCGTTGCATCCCATCACCAGGGATCCTATCCGTTTTATGGCTGGTACAAATTCGTCTCCAATGCCGGCAAGGGAAGCCATAATGGGGGGACTGTCATATCGCCCTCGGTACCGTTCAACAATAATTTGGAAGATTATTTGAACGGTATTGGAGAAACGGATGCGGCCGGCGAGGGGTGCTGGATTTTACAGCATGACGGTATGGTGTTCCCTGCGTATTTTGGGGCTTACCATAATGGAATCCGGCCTAGCAAATCGACTTCTCCGGCCAATGGCAACGACGACACGATTGCCGTAAAAGCAACGTGCAGTTATTTGCAATCCGCAGCCTTCCAACCGAATCTGTATGTGACATTCAGCGGCGGATTTACATTCGCATTGCCTGCAAATACATTTACGGTAGTGTCAGGCGATAATCCGCTCGGAACGACGAGACCCCGGTCGACAGCATCGGGAGATCCCGGAACGTATGCCAGGCAAAACTGGTTCGTCGACGGGCAAATGTCTTCGTTTTTATGGAATATCCATTCGGCTGACGACCGATTTATCGAGTCTCATGAAACGTTCACTAGGCAGAAATATAGCCGTTTTACGGTCGTGCCATGCAATATGGGCGTGGACAAAGGTGTTTTTTACTCCAATATCGCGAATCCGGGTCGCAATGCAACAACGATCCATGAATTCGATTTCGTTCAAATCGAACCGGTCGGACTGGATTCCGAGCTGTTGAAAACAATCGGCTTAAAACGACTTTTCCAATACTTCGGAACGAATCTCGGGGACCGCTTGTACACTAACGCTTGCGAATTTCGCCAATTTAAGGAAGGATTATATACGGAAAATCTGGAAGCTGTTTCGCAGAGATTCATCCAAACCTCGTTTGTCAATTACGTTGATCATGCGATATTTTTCCATATTCGCAAACACGGGAGCGGTTTTTCCGTATCCGGATGTGAATTATTGGCGAAAGGCGACAATCAAACGATACTAAAGACGGATCGGCTAGATGGAGAGGATAACGGGGTAGCAGGTGCAACATCTCAATTCGAGATTTTGCCATCACGCTTAGAAACGACATCAAACAAGAAAATAACCATCGTTGATGCTGATTTTGGCATCATCGATATTTACAATCTCATTCAAACGGCTGGCGGACTTCCCGATCCGGCATCCTACGCCTTCATTCAACGAGGAAACGCAATTATAAACGTCTATAACTGTCATATTCATGGAGGGATAAAAGTTGCTTACCGCGACAATACAAACCGAACGGTAAAACGTAAATACTCCGTCAAGTTGGACGGATGCATGTTTACCAGAGACTTATCGGATATGCTGGCATACGAAAGGGCCGATGGCATCACGGTTCCATACGGAAGCCATCGGGAGGAACAATTCGATCCCGTCCCGCCTGTTATCGTCAAGAACACGAATTCGACTTCCGTTTCATGGCAAGGACTTCCGAATAGCAATAAATTCGTATTCGACAGAAATTACTTCACCGATTTTGATTTATCCGCCTTAGGGCACAGCCAGATCAAAATCGGGAAATGGCGGAAATCATCCGGCATGAGCTATCTGAATAACGAAACGCATTGCATCATGCCGGTCATGACGCAAATATTCAGCATTATCGTGACGACAAAAAAATCATCCTATGGTTTTGTAAGATTTATACTCGGTGATACGTTTGTCGATGTGGATACGAACACTGCAGATCACGTGAATCGAGAGCTCTTAGTCGGTCAACTTTTGACAACGAACGGTACGTCTATTGCCGGCAGGACTCTTCGAACGGAAGTATACGATACAGCAGGGAATGTAGTGTCCTCGCCATCACAAGCAGGGACAGCGATAATCGGATACCGAGAAGAAATGCTATGAAACAGGAATATAAGAGGAATCAGAGCGGACACGCGCGTACAACACCCAAAACCTCCGTCCCCGCCTTATAAAACGCGGGAGACGGAGGTTTTTTAAAACGAGAAGCCCGACAGCGGTTAGCGGCAGGCCGCCGCAGGAACGCCCTGCGAATGGCTGTACAGCTCCTCATAATAACCTTTGCTCTCCAGCAGCTGCTCGTGCGTGCCTTCCTCGACGATCGCGCCTTGCCGCATGACGATGATCCGGTCGGCCTGCATGATCGTGGACAGCCGGTGTGCGATGACAAGCGTCGTTCTGCCCTTGGATACGATATGAAGCGCCGCCTGGACCAATTGCTCGGTATGGGAATCGAGATTGGCGGTCGCCTCATCGAGGATGAGCAGGCTCGGCTTGAACACGACGATGCGCGCAAACGAGATCAGTTGCCGCTCGCCCGCAGACAAGCCGCTCCCCCGCTCGGACAGCATCGTGTCGTAGCCGTCCTTGAGGCGGGTGATGAGCGGGTCGGCTCCTACGAACCGGCAGGCTTCCACCACCTCCTCGCGGGTGATCCGCTCATCGAACAGCCGCACGTTGTCCACGATCGATCCCGAATACAGAAACGGCTCCTGCTGCACAAGTCCGACGATTCGGTGAAGGGAAGCCTGCGGGATGTCGCGGACGTCCGTCCCGTCGATTTTAACGCTCCCCTGCTGCACGTCGTAAAACCTGCACAACAGACTCATCAGCGAGCTTTTGCCGGCGCCGGTTGCGCCTACGATGCCGATCATCTCGCCGGGGCGGATATGCAGATCGAGGCCGGACAAGATCGGGACGCCTTCCACATAACCGAAATGGATGTTGTCGTAGTCGATTCTCCCTTGAACCGACTCCGCCGCAAGCGGCTTCGGACGTTCCGGGTCCTGCACCGCCGGCTTGATCGAGAACAGCCGCCACAGCCGGTCCATCGAGACCGTCGTCGCCTGCAGCGTATTCCACTGCTGCGTAATCGAGTTGATCGGCTGGAAAAACTGCCGGATATACGTAATAAACGCGTACAGCACCCCGAATTCCATTGTCCGCTCGAAGACGGCCATACCGCCGATCCAGACGATGAAGGCAACGGACATGTTGCCGAGAATATCGAACGAACGATTGAAGAACACGTTTGTCTGAACTTCGCGGACGTTGGCTTTAAAATACTTTTTGTTTTGCCCGTCAAACGATTGCTGCTGTTCCTTTTGCTGATGAAACGCCTGAATGAGATTCATGCCGGCGAGATTTTCCGCGGTGAAGGCGATCAGTCTCGACAGCTGCGTGCGCGCGATCTGGTAAATTTTGCGCATATACGAACGGAACCCGATGGCGATGCCCGCGATGATCGGCAGCAAAAGCATACTGTAGCCGGCCAGCACCGGGTCGAGATGGAACATGAGCGCAATGATGAACAGCAGCGTCATACCGTCGCGCATCAGGCTTAAGAACACCTGCGTGAAAAACTGGTTCAGCGTCTCCGTATCGCTCGACACATGGGTGACGAGGCTTCCGTTCGGGAACCGGTCGAAAAACGACATCGACAGCTTCGATATATGCTCGAACAGTTCCTTGCGGATGCGGGCGACGATGTTTTGCCCGACATATTGCAGCATATTGTTTTGCAAATACGTAAAGACGAGGCCCATAATGACGAAAAACAAATAAATGCCGCAGATGACCAGCAGCATGCCGAAGTCGTTTTTGCCGGCCATCAGGTTGTCGTCGATCGCGATTTTGACCAGATAAGGCTGGAGCAGGTCGGCCGCGATGGCCAGCAGCGTACAGAGGAAAATGAGCGCGAACCGCAGCCGGAACGGCTTGGCGTACGCCAGCATGGCGCGGAAGGCGGCCCGCCGGTCTTCCTTGCTGGCGTTATAAGGGCTGGCGGTTTCTTCCGCCGGCTTGCTCGGGTCAGCCTTTTCCTTCGGCATAGCGCGTTCCCTCCTCCTGGATGGCATACAAAGAAGCGTACAGACCGTTCTGCTTCATCAACTGCTCGTGCGTTCCCCGCTGGACGATCGTTCCTTTGTCGAGAACGACGATTTCGTCCGCATGCTTGATTGCGCTAATCCGATGCGCGATGATAATCGTCGTCTTGCCGCGGCGCTGCGAGTGGAGGTTGTCGATAATATTCGTCTCCGTCACGGCGTCGACCGCGCTGACGCTGTCGTCGAGGATCAGAATCGGCGCGTCCTTCAGGAAGCCGCGGGCGAGACTCGTTCTCTGCCGCTGGCCGCCCGACAGTGTAATGCCCCGTTCGCCGAGCTTCGTCTCGAACCCGTCGGGGAAATCGGCGATATTGTCGTAGATTTGCGCCTGCCTTGCCGACCGCTCGACCGGCTCCATCCCCGAGCTCCGGTCGGAGAAGGCGATATTGTCGCGGATCGAAGTGCTGAACAGGAAGCCGTCCTGGGGGACGTACGCGATAAACGTGCGCAGGCTTTCCAGCGTAGCGCCGCGAATATCGAGGCCGCCGATCGAGATCGTTCCGTGCGGAGGCTCGTATACCCGGAGGAGCAGCTTGACGAGCGTCGTTTTGCCGCTTCCGGTCTTGCCGATGATCCCGAGCGTCTTGCCATGCGGTACGGTCAGACTGATGTTACGCAGCGCTTCCTGGCCGGCTCCCGGGTACGAGAACGACAAGCCGCGAATCCGAAGTTCCGGCGAGGCGGCGTCCAGCGCTTTCGCATCGGGGCTTTCCTGAATGTCCGGCTGCACGGCGAGCATGTTGTTCAGCCTCTCCAGCGAAGCGCGCGAACGCTGCATCGTGTTGATGACGTTGCCGATCTGCTGGAGCGGGTTCACGATCATCCGCAGGTACAGCGTCAGCGAGACGAAGCTGCCGATCGTAATCGAGCCTTGAATCGTCAAATACCCGCCGTAGGCGATCGCGATGATCAGCGACAAACCGCCTAGAAACGGAAGCAGCGCCTGGAACATCGACGACAGGCGGACGAGCCGGAGCTGATTGTCGACGATCGTGTCGACCGTACGCCCGAACCGGGCGCGCATGATCGGCTCGACGGCGAACTTTTTGGTCACGCGGATGCCGCCGAACTGCTCCTCGGCCGTTTCCGTCATTTTGGCCAGCGATTCCTGCACCTTAAGCGACCGGCCGCGAACCCGGGGGCCGAACAGGACGACGACCCATGGAATGAACAGCAGCGGGATCATGCAGACGAGGATGAGATATACCGGGATCGAGCTCAGCGTCATCATCACAAGGACGGAGACGATCAGGATGACGGCGTTCGTCGTCTGGTTGACGCCCATCGAGATTGATTCCCTGACGGAGGTGACGTCGTTCATGACGTAGCTGAGCAGCTTGCCGACTCCGTGCTTCGAATAGTAGTGCTCGCTCAACGTGGTGAATCTGGTGAACAGCTTGCCGCGCGCCACGAACTCGAATTTTCTCCCGAGCCGCATAATGATGTACTGCCCGAGTCCGGCGAGGAGACCAAATGCGATCCCGATGAACAGCAGCTTCAGGCTGGCATCGACAATCGCCTCGCGGCTAATGCCTCCCGCCTGCAGCGTATCGGTGAATTGTCCGAGGACGCGCGGGTAAAAAGCTTGCACAACGTTCGCCACGGTGATGGACAAGATCGCGAAAGCGTATACATACCAGTGCGATCGTAAATAGGAATAGAGCACGCGTGGAGATTGCAACCTGGACCACTTCCCGTATCGGATTTCGTTTCAAAAGTTCATTATACTGGCGTATGCATAAACTTTCATCCGCCTCTAAGGGCGCAAGACGCGATATTACGAGTTGTGCGGCTGTATTCAACCGGTATTCGACACCCAGCCAACAATTTCTATCGAATTCGGCACTTACCTGCATCCTCGGATGAATTCGGGAACAATCCGCTCTTTGACGCGGGATTTTGAAGTGTTCGGAAGCCCCGAGCCGATGCGGCGCGGCGCAAGAAGCGGCGTCCGGTCCGTTTATATAGAAGATAGAGGCGAGAAGCCTTGCCGTATTCAAATAAACGGCAGGGCTTTTATTTTCGGTGGAATCGTAAGCTAGTCAAAGAGACGACCGTTTCCTTGGTGCAAAATGTTTGTTTTTGAGCATTGATCGATCATATGGTTTCGGGTAAGATTGAATGTGTGTGATTTTGTCGTTTTATAAACTAGCCCTGAAAGGAAGGGATCGCTTATGCAAACACAGTCAAAGGTTAAATTGGGAGTAATTGGACTTGGCGGAAGAGGAAGAGGTTTGCTCAAAAACCTTCTGGTTATGGACGATGTCGAAATACCGGCCGTCTGCGACCCTTACGAGGACCGTCTGCAGAAGGCTCTGGACATCGTAGCGGAAACGGGAAGACCGAAGGCGGAAGGGTATTCGGACTACAAGCAGCTGCTTGCCCGTGACGACATACAAGGCGTTATTATCGCCACAACCTGGATTACGCATGCCGAGATCGCAATCGCGGCTATGAAAGCCGGCAAATACGCGGGGATCGAGGTCGGCGGAGCCGCTTCGCTCGAAGAGTGCTGGGAGCTGGTCCGGACTTCGGAACAGACCGGGATGCCATGCATGCTGCTGGAAAACTGCTGCTACGGCCGGGAAGAGCTGGCTGTTCTCAACATGGTTAAGCAAGGACTGTTCGGCGAGCTGATTCATTGCCAGTGCGGCTACGAGCATGACCTGCGCGACGAGGTGGCGCTCGGCGAACAGAACCGCCATAACCGCTACCGCAACTACCTGCACCGTAACGGCGAGCTGTATCCGATCCACGGACTCGGCCCGGTGTCCAAAGTGTTGAATATTAACCGCGGCAACCGTCTGATGACCTTGACCTCGATGTCTTCGAAAGCGCGCGGCATCCGCCAGTGGGCGACGGACAAGTTCGGAGAAAACGATCCGCTTGCTAAAACGGAGTTCGCCCAAGGCGATATCGTCACGACGATGATCAAATGCGCCGGCGGCGAAACGATCTCGGTCATTCACGATACGACGCTGCCGCGTCCGTATTCCCGGGCGGGCCGGGTGCAAGGGACGAAAGGGCTGTGGACGGAGGACAACAACTCGATTCATATCGAGGGCAGAAGTCCGCACCACAAGTGGGAATCGTTCGATGGCTACCGCGAAGAATACGAGCATCCGATCTGGAAGCAGTTTTTGCGCGACGGGGTCAAAGGCGGCCACGGCGGCATGGACCATCTCGTGCTGCGCGCCTTCGCCGAAAGCGTCAAAAATGGAACGGACACGCCGATCGACGTCTACGACACGGCGGTGTGGATGGCAATTACCGTGCTTTCCGAGGATTCGATTGCGCTGGGCAGCGCCCCGGTTAGCATCCCCGACTTTACGAAGGGCAAATGGATCAACCGAACGCCGGGTCCGGTGGGTAAATATAGGCTGGATCAAGTAGACGAGTCGTTGTTTAACGACTGATCGGACTTTCTTTTCATTAATAACGAAAGGCTGTACCCGAAGCCGCTGTGAGCGGCAGGAGGTACAGCCTTTGTTTTTGGAAGCCGGGAGCTTCCGCGCTAACCGGCACATAGCCGGCGAAGGTCCGGGTAATCGGTAAGGCGATTATTTGGGCTTGTATTTCGTTCGGGCGACTAAAAAGCTGGGAGCGTTCATATTTAATTGCTCGCCGGTCGCCGCTGTAGCGCCAAAGTCGTGCCCTCCGGCAGCCAGCGCCTGGTCAAAAAAAGCAATTTCGGTTAACTAAAGGCCAATCCGGGCTAAATCCAAACCTCGCCAAATCCGGTACAGTGGAGGTGGACGAATACTCGCGAGATCGCGGAGGAGGATAACCAGATGCAGCCGTTTCACGGACTGGGTATGGGACTTGGACAACTGTCCAGGTTGTCGAAGGCGAAGACAAGATCGATCAGCGCGGAAAATGGTACGGGCGAAAAAGGAAAAGCCGGCATGGCGACGGAAGGAACCGGGAAGGAGGCCGCCCGCGATCTCGGGTTAGGGTGGAAAGTGTCGCCTTCGATCCGCATCCCGGCCGGTTCGACCTTCACGCTGGCGGATATCCGGGAGTCTGGCGCGATCCAGCATATCTGGATGACCTGCTTCCCGGCGGCTTGGCGGTCGATGATCTTGCGCATGTATTGGGACGGGGAGGAGCAGCCTTCGGTGGAAGCGCCGGTCGGCGACTTTTTCTGCAACGGCTGGTGCGAACGCAGCAACGTCAATTCGCTGCCGGTGGCGGTTAATCCGGCGGGAGGAATGAATTGCTACTGGGAGATGCCGTTCCGGAAGTCGGCGACGATCACGATGGAGAATCGGAGCGATAAGGAGCAGGTGCTCTATTTCCAGATCGACTATACGCTGACCGAGGTGCCGGACGATGCTGCGTACTTCCATGCGCGGTGGCGCCGCAGCAACCCGCTTCCGTATAAAGACGTTCATACGCTGCTGGACGGCGTGCGCGGGCACGGGCATTACGTCGGCACGTATCTTGCCTGGCAATCGAACAACAACGGCTGGTTCGGCGAAGGGGAGATCAAGTTTTATATGGACGGCGATACCGATTTCCCGACGATCTGCGGCACGGGGACGGAGGATTATTTCGGCGGCGCGTGGAACTGGGAACAGCCCAAGGGCGAATACGGCACGTATTCGACTCCTTTTCTCGGCATGCACCAGGTCGTCAAGCCGGACGGCTTGTACCGCAGCCAGCAGCGGTTCGGCATGTACCGCTGGCATGTGATGGACCCGATCCGGTTCGAGGAGGAACTGCGGGTCACGATTCAGGCGCTGGGCTGGCGGTCGGAGGGCCGGTATTTGCCGCTGCAGGACGATATCGCCTCGACGGCTTACTGGTACCAGGCGGAGCCGCACGTCCCTTGGGAACCGCTGCCTTCGAAGGATGAGCTGGAAGTGATATAAAGGTTAGAGAGCGGGCGGCGTGCCATCCAGGCCATCAAGTATCGGTAAAGCGCCAGGCGTACGGGAGCCTGGCGTTTTTGCATGTTTCAATCAAACATTTTGTATCTAGGCATCCGGCGGATCGTGTAGTAGAGTAGAACATGAACACGCAGGCGGACCGCTATCGCCGACTGCACGATACCGCCCTATACAGGTGCAGGAGAAGGGGAATGGACCAGTTATGACCATGGTAAAGTATTGCGCCAGCTGCGGAAGCAACCTGGAAGTAAGAGTGATCGACGGCGAAGAACGGCAGGCTTGCCCGAATTGTTCATTTGTGCACTGGGGTTCTTATAGCGTCGGAGTCGGAGCGCTGGTCGTGCGCGACGGGAAGATGCTGCTCGTCCGCCGGGCGCAGGAGCCGGGCAAAGGCTACTGGACCAATCCGGGCGGCTACATCGAGCAGCACGAGCCGATCCACAGCACGATCGAGCGCGAGGTGAAGGAGGAGGCGGGCGTGGAAGCCCGGACCATAGGCATCGTCGCCGTGCGCGATCAGCCCCGGGATATTCATAACGTCTACATCGCCTTCGAGATGGAATACGTGAGCGGGGAGCCTGTGCCGGACCAGTTCGAGGTCGATGGAGCCGGATTTTTCAGTCCGGAGGAGATCGCCGGAATGAACGTCGCTCCATTTACAAAATGGCTTGCGGATATCGCCTTTAATGGTCAGACCGGCGGGCTGGAGAAAGATGACGAGAACGAGCCGCAATTCCGTCATGCCGGGCTGTTCAAGGTGCCGACGCGGACAAGCCGTTAATAACGCGTGTAAAAACGGCAGGCTGCGGTTAATCGTGAAGGCACGATTGGCGCAGCCTGCTCGTCATATCAGGTCCCAGCAGCCCGACTGGTCGTCCAGCGCGCGCAGCTTCACGGAGCGGGCGTATTCGGTCGGCGTCATGTTCGTTATTTTCTTAAACTGCCGCGAGAAATAATGGATGCTGCTGTATCCGAGCATCTCGGCGATTTCCGTGTAATTGTGCCGTTCGTCGCGGATGAGCACCTTCGCCCGTTCGATCTTCAACTGGTTGAACGTCTCCAGCACGCCTTGCCCCGTCTGCTGCTTCAGGGCGGTTTTCAGATTCGTCCGGCTGATCTGGAATTTCCGGCACAGCTCCTCGACCGTCAAATCCTCGGACATGTTCGCTTTCATATATTCCACGATATCCGTAGCGATCTCCAGCTCTTTATTTTCCTTCACAGCCGATACCGGCTTCAGCTTCTCCGGAGCGTGAGGCACCTGCTTGCGGCGGATCAGATGAATAAGCAGATTTTCCAGATGGTTGCGGATCAGCTGCTCGCTTCCGAACGGAGCGCCTTCGCGCCGATTCAGCTTGCGCATGCGCGGCGAATCGATCGGCGGATCGAACGATTCCAGGCCGGCCTTCACGAGGCTGGAGAAGATGCTCCGTTCCTTCTCGTCGAGGCGGAACACCCGGCTGTCGGCGAAGTAGTCCATGGCGGGGCTGTCGCATTCGAATGTAAGAATGATGACATTCGGCGTCGATTTTAACGCAGCGCCTCCGCGGTGGAATTCGTTCGGGCCGTAGAAGACGAGGTCGCCCTGCTCCAGATGAAAAGGAGCCCCGTCTACCGTAACGTCCCACTCCCCTTTGTCCACATACACGATTTCCCAGAAGTCGTGCCGCTCTCCTTCGAAGAAGTAGTCTTTCGGCATTTCCCTGTAAAAAAAAGTGATCAGTCTCCGTACCGCCAAATCCTCGCGCAGTTCGAACTTCACGTAACTCAAGCGGCTCTTCTCCTTTCGAGACAAATCCAAGGGACTATCGATGAATCTCTGATAATATCTTATAGCGAAATGGTAGGGTTGACAAATAAAATGGAAAAAAAATCGTGGTTCCTCGGCGAAATTCGTGTTAATATGTTAAAAAGAAACATATGAATGTTTGATATAAACATTTGTTTCACTCCAAATTCACATCTCGTTTCCTATAATAAGGAAAAGAGACGCATCTTAGACTAGCCTGACGGATTGTTCGATAGAACCGACTACCATTAATAGGAGGAGTCCGTATGGGATTGCTGCGTTTTGTTGTCGTTGGAACAGGGTGGGTAGCTGGAGAGTATTTGAAAGCGATTTCGTCGAGATCCGATGCAGAAGTGGCGACTGTGGTCAGCCGGAACACGGAGCATGCGAAAGCCAAGCTTGCGTCTATGGGCATTCAGGCACGCGTGACCGACAATTTCGAGGAAGCGGTCAAAGATTCGAGCGTCGACGCGGTCGTGCTCTGCTCCACGCCGGATTCGAGACCGGAGCAGGCGGTGATCGCCGCCCGTTACGGCAAGCACCTCGTGCTGGAGAAGCCGCTTGCGATGGACCGTGCCGGCTTATGGAGCATGGCGGAGGCGATCGAGAAAAATCCGGTGAGGACGGCGGTCAGCTTCGTGCTCCGATGGAACCCGTCGTTTACGAACACGAAATCGCTTATCGACGACGATGCGATCGGTCGCGTCTACATGGCGCAAGTTGATTATTGGCATCATGTCGGTCCGAAATATGTGCAATACAAGTGGAGCAAGACGAAGGCGCAAGGCGGCAGCAGCATGCTGTCGGCGGGCTGCCATGCCGTCGACGCCGTCCGTTTCTTCGCAGGGGACATTACCGAGGTGACGGCTTACGGCTGCCGCACATGGGCGGATTCGGAGTACGAGTTCGACCCGAACGCGATTGCCATACTCAAGCTGAAGAACGGGGGCATCGGCAAAGTATCGTCGTCGCTCGAGTGCAAGACGCCGTACAAGTTCAACGTCCATCTGCTCGGCGAGAAGGGGGCGATTATGAACAACCAGCTGTTCACTCACAAGCTGCCCGGACAAACCGATTACGCCACGATCCCTACAATTTTGCCGGACAGCGGAGACGTCTCGCACCATCCGTTCACCGATGAGATCGACGATTTCGTGCAGGCGGTTCGCAACAATACGGCTACGAAATGCGAATTTGCCGACGCCTACAAGTCGATGGAAGTCAGCTTTGCGATCGACGAGTCGATCGAGACCGGCAAAAGCGTCATATTGCCATTGGCAAGATAACTATATACGGTAGGAAAGGCTGGAGAGAATCCATGAGTGTAAAAATCGGAATGATCGGCGCGGGCGGCATTGCCCGGAGCCACTTGAGCAAGCTGCAAAAAATCGAGCAGGCCACCATCGTCAGCATCTATGACGTGAACCGGGAAAGCGCCGTACAAGCGGCCGAGTCGGTTGGGGCCAGCGCGGCGGACGACGTCGATTCGCTGCTCAATTCGAACGAGATCGATGCCGTTTTTATTTGCACGCCTCAATTCGCCAGAGACGATCTGGAGGAGCGGGCGGCGAGAAAAGGGATTCACGTCTTCGTGGAAAAACCGCTCGGGCTTGATCTGGAGACGGTGCAGCGCAAGGAGAAGGCGATTGCCGAATCGGGCATTATTCATTCCGTCGGTTACTGTTTGCGATACTTTGATACGGTGCTTAAGGCCAAGGAATATTTGCAAGGACGGACGATCCATCTCGTGCAGGCGCAGCGCTTCGGCACGACGCATCCGGCGCTCTGGTGGAGAACGCAGAGCATGTCCGGCGGCCATCTGGCCGACGCCGTTACGCATCAGGTCGATATGGTGCGGTTTCTGGCCGGCGACTACCGGGACGTGACCGCCCAGTTCGGCAGCAATTCGATTGCGGGCGTATTCCCCGACGCTACGATTGCGGACGCCGGCGCCGTCACGTTCTCGCTGAAGAACGGTGCGGTCGGGACGATTACCGAGTCGTGTGTATCGCCGCATCACGGCGGATCGGAAGTTAAGTTTTTCGGCCCCGACTTCTTCGTTCATTTGACCGGGAACGGGAAAACGTTAACGATCGTCGATAAGGAAGACAAGGTGACGCTTACGTCGACGCAAGATCCGAGCCTCGAGCAGGATAAAGCGTTCATCGAGGCCGTTGCAACCGGCTCGCGCGAGCCGATTTTGTGCGGCTACGCGGACGGCATGCAGACGCTGGCGTTTTCGCTGGCGGCCCATCGCGCTGCGGAGTTGGGCTCGAAGGTGACGCTGTAACGCTGCCTCGCGTATCCGGTGCGGCGCGCCTAATAGAAGAACCATCCGGCCCGTTTGTTAGTAACGGGAGGGATGGTTCTTTGTTTTTAATGATTCAGAGCCCCGTCCAGTCGCATCAGCTCTTATCTCCAACGACTCCCGACTCTGTCCAACCTTTGGCGCACATCCAGTCACATTCGGCGTAATAAGGGATGTTCATTACCATGCACACACCTCTAGGCACACACCACTAGG
Source organism: Paenibacillus sp. GYB004 (assembly GCF_036577605.1). Taxonomy (NCBI): domain Bacteria; kingdom Bacillati; phylum Bacillota; class Bacilli; order Caryophanales; family Paenibacillaceae; genus Paenibacillus; species Paenibacillus sp. GYB004. The sequence continues at coordinate 25,199 of NZ_JARBDB010000057.1, read as the reverse complement.
TATACATCACCCGGCAAACACCGGGCGTATATCACCCGCCGGATGTCGCCCGCCAGAGCGCCGCCGCCACCTTTATCGATTGTCGACTTTCTCCGGGTACAGGTCATGGTTCAGCAGCCGGTGCTCCGCCATATGCTCATACTTCGTGCCGGGGCGTCCCCAGTTGCAGTACGGGTCGATGGAGATGCCGCCTCTTGGCGTGAATTTGCCCCATACCTCGATATACCTCGGCCCCATCAACGCGATCAGGTCGTTCATGATGATGTTGATGCAATCTTCGTGGAAATCGCCGTGATTGCGGAAGCTGAACAAATACAGCTTTAGCGACTTGCTCTCCACCATGCGGAGGTCCGGGATGTAGGAGATATACAGTGTCGCGAAATCCGGCTGGCCGGTCATCGGACACAGGCTCGTAAATTCGGGACAGTTGAATTTGACGAAATAGTCGCGCCCCGGATGTTTGTTATCGAAGGCTTCCAAAATATTGGGCGAGTAGCCGAACCGGTAGTCGGTTCCCCGATTGCCGAGCTGTGTGATGCCCTGAAGTTCGTCTTCCGTTCTTCCTGCCATGCGTACGCCTCCTCAAACCCCTTTTTTGTTGCCCCATACCCAGGTGTGAAGCTGGGGAAGCACATGAACTTGCTTGAGCCCGTTATGTTCCATTACCCGTTCGATCAGCCAGCGGTACCGTTCCAGCAAATACGGAAGGAGCCGTTCCGGCTCGGCTTCCCTCAACCGGTCGTTGCCCGCCTGCACATAAAACGGAATATGCGGATACCGTTCATGCACGCCCGCCGCATAGTGCAAGTCCTCGTCGTCGAATACGACGATTTTCAAACTGAAGTGCCGCTGCTTCTCCGTTAATTTGGCGATGATGTCATCCAGCACCTTCCAATCGGTCTCCATGCGGGAGCTGGGCGGCTTCGGCGAAATCGTCAAATCGTCGATGTCCCAAAACCAGTCCTGCCACCTGCTGCCCTGGGTTTCCAGCGCCACATGGATTCCGCGTTCGCGGAGCAGTCCGATCAGCCCGGCGAGCTGGGGCAGCAGGGCGGGATTGCCGCCGGAGATCGTCACATGTCCGAACGTTTCGCCGCCGATCCGCCGAAGCTCCTCGCCAATTTCGTGCGGAGTCATCGGACGAATATCCGCCTTGCCGCTCCCGTCCCAAGTAAAGGCTGAGTCGCACCAGGCGCAGCTGTAGTCGCATCCAGCCGTGCGGACGAACATCGTCTTGCGCCCGATTACGCTGCCCTCGCCCTGGACCGTGGGACCGAAGATTTCGATAACGGGAATGCGCCTTCCATCCGTTCTATCCGGGCTTTTATTCATGGGCGGACACCGCTTTCGGCCGATAGATGCAGTAGCTGGTCGGGGTTTCCCGCAAGTACACCTGGAGGCAGCGGGCGTCATTGCCCATCCCGTCCAAATAACGCTGCACGATCTCGCAAATGGTGCGCGCGACGACCTCCGTCGTCGGAAACCGGTTCGAATCGTCGCTGCTAAAGCTCTCAGCGTCCTCGTTCAGCACGGAATGATCGAACCTGTCGTGAATAAGCTGCTTCAACTTGGAGAAATTGACCAGGAAGCCGGCCGGATCAAGCGTATCTCCGGCTACCGTAATGTTCGCGAAATACGTATGGCCGTGCAGCTTCCGGCATCGCCCCGCTTCATCCGTCGGAATGTAGTGCGCTGCCGCAAACTGCATATCTTTATTCAATTCGTACGTATAGGAATGAATCGCTGCGGGATAAACCTGCTGCATCATCGGGAGGCGCCCTCCCGTCCTTGCTTGGTCAAAAATTCGGTCAGCCCGTTTCTGCGCAGCGTACAAGCCGGACACTCCCCGCAGCCGTCGGCCACGATGCCGTTGTAGCACGTCAGCGTCCGCTGTCTGACATACTCCAGGACGCCGAGCCGGTCGGCCAGCTCCCAGGTCTGCGCTTTGTTCAGCCACATAAGCGGGGTTTCGATTACAAACGGATAGTCCATGGCCAGATGAAGCGTTACGCCGAGCGATTTGATAAAAACGTCCCGGCAATCCGGATAACCGCTAAAGTCGGTTTCGCACACGCCGGTCACGATATGCATCGCTCCGATCTGCTTGGCGAGGATGGCGGCGAACGAAAGAAACAGCAAATTGCGCCCGTCCACGAACGTGGTCGGCAGCGAGCCTTCCTTCTGCTCGATGGCGATATCGTCCCGGGTCAGCGCATTCGGGGCCAACTGACCGAGCAGACTCATATCGAGCACATGATGTCTGACGTTTTGCTCTTTCGCGATCGCGGCGGCAACTTCTACCTCCAGCTTGTGCCGCTGGCCGTAATCGAACGTGACGGCTTCCACCTCGCCAAACCGCTCCAACGCCCAGAACAGGCAGGTCGTACTGTCTTGTCCGCCGCTGAATACGACGACGGCTTTCGATTGATTCATTCGGGCATCTCCCTCTCTGATTCGAGAAGAACGAGATCCGTGCAAATTTCCCTGAACTAAAGAAACGGCGCGAACACGGCAAAGCCGATTCGCACCGAACGCAAAAAACGACGATACCTGAACGGGGCCATCGTTTCCGGATAGTTTTTTATAGAGGGAGTTCGCGAACCTCTCCCGGGGCTCCCGCCGCTTGCGGCAGAACATCCGACCGGAATTCTTCTTTAGTTTTTCTCACGTACTATAGCACAGAAGCGTGAGGAAGGGAATAGGGGGCTTATGGATGGCGGTTCCGGTTCGCTTGCATAAAATCCTTCCTGCGTGGAAGCAAGGGGTTAAGACGCCCGAAATCCCCCTGCAAACAAACAGACGCCTCCATCCCCCGCATACCCGCGGTTTTGGAAGCGTCTTTGCCTATCATCAGGACCGGTCCGTCAGCCGATAGTCGGTCTGGAACTGCCCTTTGCAGGTTTTGCGGCCGCACAGGCCGCTAGGCACGGGGCTGCTTCGCGTCTTACTCCGCCTCCGCCCACTGTTTCAGCGTCAAGTAGTCCGGTTTACCGCTCCCCAGTACCGGAAGCTTGTCGACGAACCGGAGCTGGGACGGAAGCAGCAGCGGCGAGCCGCCAAGCGCCCGGGCTTTCTCCTTCAGCGTGCCGATCGTCAGATCCGGCGACGTGTGGAACAGCACGATCCGCTCGCCTTTGCGCGAATCAGGGACGCTGACGGCGGCGGCCGCCAGATCGGGGAAGCAGGAGGCGACCATCTCCTCGACGGCGCCCAGCGACACCATCTCTCCGGCGATTTTGGCGAACCGTTTGCGGCGGGACAAGACGGTCACGTAACCGTCCGCATCGATATCGACGACATCGCCGCAGTCGTACCAGTCCGGACAAGGGACGAATCCTTGGCCGTGCAGCAAATATCCTTTCATCACGTTCGGGCCGCGAACGTGAAGGTTGCCGCCGTCAATGCCCGGAATTTTCTCCAGCAGGCACTCGATTCCAGGCAGCAGGCGTCCGACCGATCCTCGCTTGAACGCCATCGGCGTATTCAGCGCCAGCACCGGCGCGGTTTCGGTCGTGCCGTAGCCCTCGAGGATACGGATGCCGAATTTGTCGTACCACAGCTGGCGGACGTCGTCCTTCAGCTTCTCCGCACCGGCTACCACATACCGCAGCGAGTAGAAATCGTACGGATGCGCGGCTTTGCCGTAAGCGGCAAGAAACGTCGAAGTGCCGAACAGGATCGTCGAATTGCTCGTGTACACCAGCTCCGGGATCACTTTGTAGTGGAGCGGGCTCGGGTACAGAAACAGCTTTATTCCGCTGAGCAGCGGCAGCATCGTACCTGCCGTCAAGCCGAACGAGTGAAACATCGGCATGGCGTTGAATACTTTATCTTTCGACGTAAAGTCGATGACCGAGCGGGCCTGCTGAATGTTGGCGAACAGATTGCGATGGCTAAGCACGACACCCTTCGGCTTGCTTTCACTGCCCGATGTGAACAGGATGACCTCGTTCGGTCCGGGAGCGGCTTTTGCACGGAAAATGTAATCGGCCAGCCCGCGCAGCTTGTCGCCCTTCGTAACGGTACTTCTCACGTCTTCCAGGTACAAGACGGTGAAGCGTTCCTCGAACAGCTCGATCAGCGGCTGGAGCTTCGCTTTTTCCACGAATTGACGCGACGTCAGCACCGTCCGGACTGACGCGGTCTCGCACGCTTCCGCCAGCTGCTGGGGGCCGTTCGAGAAATTCAGGATGGCCGGCGTTTTGCCGATCCGGATCAGCGAGAACAATGCGACGACGTGTCCGCAAGCGTTCGGCATCAGAAGCGCTACGTTCGGTTCGTCCTTCAGCAAGGGGACCAGCTTGCGCCCCAGCACATGAGAAGCGAGCAGCAGCTTCTTGTAGCTGAGCTGCTGGGTGGCGTCCTCGCAGGCCGGAAACCCGCTGCCATGCCTTGCGGCCGCCGCTGTCAGTTCGTCGAACAAATTCACTTCCGGCTTCATCCGGCTGTCGAACAGCTCCTGCTGCAGCAGCCGGCCGATTTGCCCGGCAGCCTGCTCCTTTTGGATTTTGACCGAACGTTCGGGATCGGAAGCGATCCGATACGCTTTGCCGACGGTGATGGCGACCGGAGGGAGCAGGCGGCGTTTGATCAACCCTTTCATATACGACATGTTGGACTGCTCCAGTCCGTTTATGGCGACAGGGTGAATCGGGACCCCCGTTTTCAAGGCGATATACCCGACGCCTCCGTACATCTTCATCAGTCCGCCCGTAGTCGTAATCCGGCCTTCCGGAAAAACGACGAGAGGCGAGCCTTTTTGCACCACTTTGATCATATGGCGGACCGAGTACGGATTGAGCGGATCAACCGTAACGATCTTGCAAAACCGCAGCAGCGGGGCGAACCGTTTGGCAATCTGCGTATTCACGACGAACACGACATCGCGGGGCAAAGCGAGCATTAAAAATACGCCGTCCAGAAGCGAGACGTGGTTTGGCAGAAGCAGCGCGGGTTGCGAGGAATCCAACTGCTCCAGTCCGCGGAATCGTACCCGGAACAGACGGAACAGGACGAAACGAAGTAAAGTGAATGCCACCTTCACGGTGATCATCTCCTCCAATATGGCGGCGGTTGCGCCGCTTTCCAGGTTGGGTCTTTTTATGACCTGGTCTTAATCTTATTGTACGTGAATTTAGTCAATTGGAAAGTACTAGATTCGAGTAGTACCGGGAATGTATGTTCGCAAAGCATGTCCGGCGATAAGAAAATGGAGGATGTGGAGGAGGATGTGGAAATCGAAAATTTGCATATTCAATCTGGGAAAGTAAGGGCGAAGTTCAAGAGTAAACGATAATTTGTATGAGTGTATGAGTGTATTTCGTATAATAAAATTTAATTGCTAATAGTGAATAAAGAATTTACAATTAAACTACCGGCAAAACAGGGAGGGGCAGCGGCCGGGGTGCGAATCCGTAACGAAAAGAATTGGAAGGAAGCGGGATTCAAGGCGGAATACACGATTAAAGTCAAAGGGCGGAACTTTACTTTTTTCAGGGGGATGGATATGAACCACGTACCGGTGTACAAACAGAAGCAAGTGCTGATCGGCAACGACAGCGGGGCGGAATCACAACGTTATTACGCCTTTCCTTCGATACTCGAATCGGGTGACGGGAACATCATTATCGCCTACAAAAACGGGACCCAACATGCGCTTGAAGCGGGCGCTCCCTTGGAGGTGCTGACTTTTGACCCGGTGCAGAAGGAAGTCGTATCCGTGTATACGGTTGACGAGACTCCCGGACGGATCAACCAAAATCCGGAGCTTCTGCGGATGCCGGACGGAACCGTCTACATGTATGTAGATGCGCAGCGCGGCGGTACGAAAGAGAGGCTTGGGCTGCATGTATACCGATCGACAGATGAAGGCGCCTCTTTTCATAGCGATCCAGTTTTTCCCCAAGTCGGAGACTTCGTGTTCGGCTACTCGTTCGACGACGCTGTAACATCGGACGGAGCAGCTGTGATGCTCGCGATGTCGTTCCCGGAACTTCCGGGTGCGGTAAGAGCCGTGCACGCCATACGATCGGCAGACGCGTCAATGTACTGGCAGTGGATCAGGTCTGGAAGGGGACCGAACAGTCCCGGACGATCGTTTTCAGCAACGGCGGCAGCTGCGGGTTCGCGTTTGAAGAAGGCAAGCGCTATATGGTATATACGTATGATAAAAACGGAGAATCTTACACCAATTTTTGCAGCCGAACCGTGGAACTATCGCAGGCAGCGGAGGATATCAAGGCGTTAGGTTAAGGACGCGAAATAGAAAAACAACCTCGCCTTGAAGCCGCCGAAGCAGAAATGGACGGAAACCCGGGACAACGATACAGGATGAAGTGTGTGGTCGATTTGCTATCTGTCGCAGCTTTTGCACTACTCTTATGGGCTGTGGAATGGAGGAGGCAAAGGCTGTGAGACAAGACTTACAGTTTTCTTGCTTTGATTACAAACGTTACAGGGAGCATCTTTGCTTTTTTGGCAAAATCGCTGTTATCGCCGCGTACTTGCATGATCTCATCATCCGATTCCTCGATCATTTGCTCAATGACAAATCCCGCTTTTGCCAACGCATTCACATAGGTGGATAGTTTACGGTCCGATAAGGTCAGCGCACCATCATCCAGAGAAACCGAATACCAGGATTCATCGAAATAACACTTTTTGAAAGTAAGCCTATTATTTTCTGCAACAACGCATTTATGTATCGGGTGAGACCAGCTGAAAATAAATACGCCGTCTTTTTTAAGGTAAGAAGCGATCCGGCAAAAGGTGCCTTCAAGGTCGGTCGTCCAGCCTATGGCATAAATCGAATAAACAACGTCAAAATAATCGACCGGTATGCCGCATTCTTCTTCCATGGGAGAACAGATCAGTTTGGCTGACAGACCGCATGCTTCCAAATGCTGTTTTGCCTTTTCGATTTGTTTTTCCGACAGATCCACGGCCCATAGTTCAGACGCCTTGCGTTCCCCCTGATATTGCAAAGATTGACCGTTACCACAACCAATCTCCAACATCTTTTTCCCGGAGACATCGCCAAAGAGCCGGTATTTTTCCTCTGAGACAAATGCTCCATATAAAGGCAGCACGATTGCTCCCAAGAAGTCGTTTCCATGGGTATCCCAGTAGAAGCTGTTGGTTGTATAAACCGAAGTTTTGTCCATGTCGACCGAGCTGGCGCGGCCAACCTCGCCAGCGCCTATCACGTTTGTTTTATGAACGGAATTGTTGTCCATGCCGCCGCCTCCCCAATATACATTCTCCCTGCGCGTTTAACCCCAAATACTATACCGTTTTTCGTTGAACAATTCCAATCTGTCTACAATCAGCCGTCCGGCGTTGTTTTGAGCTCGCAGATATGACCGCCCCCGTGAAAAAATCAACAACCAGCAGCACCGTACGGAGCAGCGGCAAAAAAGCAGCTACCCTGACAGCGTATGTCAGGGTAGGGAAGGGAATCAGGCGCGCCTTATACGCCCGCTGCTTATGTTCATGTATGCCGTTCGAAACTTACACTGTGCGGAAATTACCCCTTCAACACGCCGGTCCGCTTGCCAACCGCGACGATCTTTTCCACCGCAAACGACAAGTCGTCCTTCGAATGGGCGGCGGTCACGATACAGCGAACGCGGCCTTTGTCCATCGCCACCGTCGGGTACACGATGCCCTGGGCGTAGATCCCTTCCTCCATCAGCTGCCGCGAGAAATCTGCCGTCTTGTCCGGCTGGCCGATCAGGACAGGGATAATCGGCGTCTCGCTACCGCCGGTATCGAAGCCTTCCTCCTGCAGGCGCGTCCGGAAAAAGGTCGCGTTGTCCCACAGCCGGTCGATCAGCGGCTGGCTTTTGCGCAGCAGCCGGATCGCGGCGAGACAGGCGGCGGCAACTGCCGGCGGATGCGAGGTGCTGAACAGAAACGGACGTCCTTTATGAATGAGGTAACGTTTCAGCACATCGGCTCCGGCCACGTACCCGCCGACGACTCCGACCGCTTTGGACAAGGTGCCGACTTGAACGTGAACACGCCCATGCAGATTGAAATGGTCGGTCGAGCCTTTGCCGTTACGGCCGAGCACGCCGCTCGCATGCGCATCGTCCACGTATACGTAGGCGCCGTAAGCTTCCGCCAGATCCACGATAGCGGGCAGCGGGGCGATATCGCCGTCCATGCTGAATACGCCGTCGGTCACGATAAACGTGCGCTTGCGGCCTCCGTTTTCCTTCAGCAGTTGCTCAAGCCGGTCCATATCTTTGTGCGGATAAATCGCCCGGGCCGCTTTGGTCAGCCGGATGCCGTCGATAATGCTGGCATGGTTCAGCTCGTCGCTGATGACAAGTTCGTCCGGACCGAGCAGGGAGGACAATGCGCCCTGGTTCGTTGTAAAGCCCGACTGGAATACAAGCGCCGCTTCCGTTCCTTTAAAATCGGCGAGCTCGCGTTCCAGCTCGTCGTGGATGTCCAGCGTTCCGGTAATCGTCCGGACCGATCCGCTTCCAGCGCCATACCGGTTAATCGCTTCGATCGCCGCCGCTTGAATGTCGGGATGCCCGGTGAAGCCTAAGTAATTGTTGGATGACAGCTGAAGCAGCTTGCGTCCGCCCGTCTCCATCCACGGCCCCGATGCGCTGGTCCATACGGTCGGCAGCCGATACATGCCTTCCTTGCGGAGCCGCTCCAGCTCTTCGTTTAGATAATCAAATGTCGATGTCGGCATAGGTGGAATCTCCCCTCGTCATAGAAATCGGTTAGGCGTGCATAAAGATCACTTTGCCGCAGTTGCCGCTGCGTACGAGCTCAAACGCTTCCTCGTACTGCTCCAGGCGGAACCGGTGCGTGATAAGTGGTGACAAGTCGAGCCTGCCGCTTTCCAGCAGCCCCTTGACCTGGTACCAGGTCGTATACATCCGGCGGCCGGTGATGCCGTCCAGCCGCAGCCCTTTGAAGATAATGTTCCGGGCCAAATCCAGCTCCACGCCGGACGCCGGAATGCCGAGCAGGGAGACCCGGCCGGCATTGGCCGTACCTTCCAGCCCTTGACGGATGGCGTCGGGATGGCCGGACATTTCCAGCAGCACCTCGACGCCGTCGCCCCCGGTTAACGCTTTCAACTGGTCCGCAAGCGATTCCGTGCGGCTGTTCACGACGTGATCCGCCCCCATCGTTTTCGCCATTTGGAGCCGGAAGTCGTTGATATCCGCCGCGATGACTTGAGACGCCCCGCACGCTTTGGCTACAGCCACCGCCATCAATCCGATGGGCCCCGCTCCTACGACGGCTACGCTTTTACCGGAAATATCGCCGACCATTACCGATTGCACTGCGTTCCCTAACGGATCTTGCAGACAAGCCAGCTCAAAGGGCAGGCGCGGATCGTTAAGTACGATGTTGGACGCGGGTACGACCGCATATTCCGCGAAGCAGCCCGGAATCGTAATGCCGAAGCTGCGCGTATGCGGACAGACGTGCGCATTCCCGCTGCGGCAGGCGCGGCATACGCCGCACACGACATGGCCTTCGGCCGATACGTGGTCGCCCGGCTTTACGCTCGACACGTTCTCGCCGACGGCTTCCACGATCCCGGCAAATTCATGGCCGATCACATTCGGCGTCGCGACAGCGCTTTCCGCCCAAGCATCCCATTTGTAAATATGAAGGTCCGTTCCGCATATGGAAGACGATCGGACTTTAATCAATACTTCGTCCGGACCCGCCGTCGGAATCGGAACCTGCTTCAAGCTTAACCCGGAGGCGCGATTCTCCTTCACTAATGCCTGCATAGTTGCCCCCATGTCCATTCCTCCACATAATCATATAATATAACGCATCTTTGTATGCTATAGTATACATGGTTCAGGTTTGGCAAGCAATGATCTTTTCAATATATTAATTATTTTGTACAATATAATATACGATTATTCTGGGAAAAAGGAGACCGTATCCAATGGACCATATTCCGATTAAAGTAGGCAAAAACTTGAAATCGATCCGCAAGTCGCGGGATCTCAGTCTGGATAAATTGGCGGAGCTGACCGGAGTGAGCAAAGCGATGCTGGCCCAGGTGGAGCGGGGCGACTCCAACCCGACGATCTCCCTGCTGTGGAAAATCGCCAACGGCCTGCGTATCTCGGTGACGACACTAATTGCAGAAGAGACATCGCAGGTAACGCTGGTCCGTTTCGCCGAATTGGAGCCGATTACGGAGGAAGCGGAAGGGTACAAGGCGTATCCGCTGTTTCCGTTTGATGCGAAAACGCATTTCGAAGTATATACCGTTACCGTCGAACCGGGCTGCAGCCATCAATCCGAGCCTCACCAGGAAGGCGTGGAGGAATTCGTCATCGTGACGCAGGGGGCGCTGGATTTGCATATCGGGGATGAAGTGTATGCGGTCGAGCAGGGAGATGCCGTCCGGTTTAATGCGGACCAGGGACATATTTACGTCAATCGGTCGGACCGTCCAGCCTGGCTTCAGGTGATTATTCGTTATCCATTCTGATAAGGAGAAGCCGTTTTTTCCCATCTGCTGCAACTTTACAACGACATCCATCGTCTCTATGAGTACCAGAATCATCCAAATGGAAGAGGAGAAGAGAATGGAATCGTATCGGTTGAAAAATTGCAATCGATGGCTTATGCTTCTTGCGGCTTTGCTGTTAAGCGGGGCTGTTGCCGGGTGCGGCAGCGAATCTGCGGCTACGTCTGCGGTTCCCGAGCCAGCCCCAGTCCATCAACCGATGGAGGGGATACCGGCTCCAGCCCAGATCGATCGGACGAAGGTGGCCAAACTGGCTGAGATTCAAAAAAAGCTGTCCAGTCATTTCGACGAGCTGCACAAAACGTACTCGATTCAGGTACTGCTTATCGGCTCTGGAGCGGAAGAGGTGATGATGACGATCCGAAGTGTCAACGATGTGGAGAAGAAAATCACGGAAGAGGAGGTAGAACGGATCCGGCAATCATTGTTTGCCTATGCCGGCGAAACGTTTCCGCTTAAGCTAGAAGTCCGCCATTGCTGCACCGGTTCAGGGGACGTGACGGGAAAAATTAAAAAAATCGAGAATGAGCGCGTGCTTATTGTGGACGAAACGAAAAAAAACGGCAATACCGACGATCCCGTTGCGGTATGGGTCACCTTAACCGAGGATGGCATCGTCACCAAAAAGGGGAGCGGCGAGAAGCTGTCGTTCGACAAGCTGGCCGAAGGCCAACAAGTGAAGGCCTGGTCGACCGGCATAATGCTACAGTCGTATCCCGGGAAAACGTCGGCAGTTAAAATAGAGATTACGGATTCATGATGAGACGGGAAAGCATAGAAAGCAGGGAAAATTGGGAAAGCTGGGAAAGCTGCTGGGAAAGCTGGAAAGCCCATAAAAGCCATACAAGCGATTAAAATCAGGAGCGGCAGCAGTAGTTCTGTGAAGCAAAATCGGGTTGGAATCTAGACCCATGCAGTCCCACCGGAACAGGGGCAAGTTCAATTCATTGATGTAAACGTAATTCATATATGATCGTGTTACTGAACATGCATTCTTCATATTAAAATGACGAGTACAGCATAATGCTGTACTTTTTTTGCCGTTTTCGCTATGATCATTTTAGAGGCTTCGATTAAAATGATCCGGTGAAGGATGTAAGCATAATGAGCGGGAAGACAAGTCAGCGTTTATTCCGGGTCCGTTTGGACCGGATGGTCGATCAGTTGAGACACGAGATAGTTAGCGGACAGTATGCGCCGGGCGATTTCCTGCCATCCGAGTCGGATTTGGCGGAGACGTTCGGGATGAGCAACAAGTCGGTGCGTCAAGGATTATCGATTCTGGTGGAGGAAGAGCTGATCCGTAAAATCCCCCGGGTCGGCAACCAGGTTACCGAAGCAGTCCATCAGTCGGTCGTAACCGTTACGCTTGGCGTCAACAGCAGCCTGGAGCGGGATATGGCTTTATCCCGGCTGCTGGAGGCGTTTCAGCGCAAATATCGTTCGATCCGGGTGCAGCCGATTACGATTCCGGGAAAGTCCCGTCTGTTTATCGAAGAGTATGTCGACCATGGGCTGGTTGACGCATTTATAATCAACAACCAATATTTTCAGGACATAACGGATAGCGGCAAAGTGCAACTGCTGGAACCGCTGGGGGCCGAGCCGGGGCATTACCGTTTCCTGAACGAGACGTTTACGGCGGACGGCGTCCAATATGCGCAGCCGCTGTTGTTCGGGCCGATCGTGCTGTGTTACAACAAAGAACATTTCCGCGAAGCCGGACTTTCCGAACCGGACAGCAGTTGGACATGGGACGATTGTCTGGAGCATGCGCGGCAGCTCACCAGGCCGGGAGAGCGGTACGGGTTCGTGTTTTATGAGCTGTCGGCCAACCGGTGGCCGGCCTTTTTGCTGCAAAGCGGCATGAAGCTCGGGCTAAATCGCGACGGCCGATGCGACATAAGCGGCACGCCGATGCTGGACAGCATCCGTTTGTATGACCGGATTATACATGACGCGGAGCTGTTTCCGAAGGTTATGTCGGAAAGCAACGACGATATTGAACGGCTGTTTATGACAGGCAAAGTTTCGATGATTTTGACCAGCTACACGAGCTTGAACGAATTGAAGCATTCCGGGCTTTGCTACGATATTTCGTCGCTGCCTTACTTGCAGGAGCCCCGGACACTGGCGGTATCGATGGGCGCCTGTATCCGGAAGGGCTCGGATAAAAAGCAGGCAGCCCGGTTGCTCGTCGATTTTCTGGGTTCCCCGGAGGGGCAGCTCCTCATCCGCAGCGAAACGCTCAGTATCCCGTCCCTGAAGTCTGCTGCAGAAACGAAGGTGGAGGACGAACGGAACAGGCCGTCCCGGTTCGACTTGTTCCGCGACATTCTGCCGTCTATGCGAACGCACCGCGACCTGAACTTGACGAGCGAAGGATTCGTCGTGTTCTGGGGGCTGTTGAAGCAGTACTGGTCGCGATTTATCGATGAGGAAACGTTATGCCGGCTTGTAAGCGAGCAATTAAGCGCTCATATCCGGAAGGAATAGGCGGGAGAGGCAGAGGAGAGGCAGAAGTACGGCGGATGCGGCGGAATTGTACCGGCTGGCGCTGCTGCTCCGTCCGATTCGCCCGCTGCATGAACCGACATGCCAAATAAACCGTTCAACTTGGAGCGGCAGTCGAGCAACTGCCGTCATCCAGGTTGAACGGTTTTTGTTGAAACTGTCCGTTGTCCGGATTAGCTCTGCGCGGCCACCAACTCGCCGTCCGTATCGCCGGTCGGGTCGCCGTTTTTCATACGCAGCCGTCCCGAGCTGTCCACCCACAACCGATAGGTGCCAAGCCGCAGTCCGCCTGCATCTAGCGTCGTCCAGTCGGATTGGAACGTCATATGTTTTTTCGGAACGATCGAGGTTGCCGCTTCCAGCGCCAACGTTCCTTCGGCAGTCACTTTTCCCGTCGCTCCCGGTATTCGAACGCCTCCGCTAACTTTAAACTGTCCGAAAAAGTCGGAGATGACGACGTTATTCGTCCCGGTATTCGTTACGCCGCCGCCGCGTCCTCCCGCCGATATGTCGACCACGCACTTTTCCGATTTCGTTGTAAGCTCGATCGGTCCTGCGGTATGATCGAGAACCCGGCAGCCGAGCGCATCGTCGATCCACAGCTTTTTCTGGTCGCCGACCCCGTCCAGGTTCGTTCCCGAGAAGGTGCAGTAAATCGAGCGCTTTGTCCCGGAAGCAGTCAGGATCACACCACCCAGGCCGCAGCTTTCCGCTTGCAAGTCGTAGCTTTTGAGTGCAAAGCATCCCCGGGCCTCCAGCCCGTACCGGCCGAAGAAGGCGATCTCCACAGCAAACAGCTTCACTTCCTCGTTGTTCTCGATATAGACGGCGGAACCGTTCGTTTTCTCGGTGCCCGCCGTATGGTTCCAGCCGAACAGCTTCGCCCGCGACAAGACGCCTTCGTTGCCGCTGATGATCTCGATACCGTTGGCGGACGATCCCGGCGCAAGCGGGATGAAGAAAACGTCGTCGATCAGCCACATGTCGCACTGGAGAGTCTTGACCAGCGCCGCGCCCATATACTGGCCGCTCAGACCGCTCGCGATTACCGGATTCCGGCACCGCTGGAAGACGACCCCTTTGACCGCAAGTCCCCGCCCGTCGAAGGCCATATCGCAGCAGGACACGTCGCTTAGGTAAGTAGCCGGATTGTAGAAGCGGAAGTACGCCTCGCCGGTAAAAGAGCCCCCGTTGCAAATCCGCGTCATCAGGCGGTGGCCCCGAAGGTGGATGCCCCAGCCGGACAGCACGACTTCCCGGTCGAGCCGGATGCTGCCCCGGGGAAACAGGAGCGTGGCGCCTACGTTCGTCTGGTACGATTGGCCGGTCGGGTTTTGGTTGAACGAGAGAGCGTAGGCGGCCGCTTGCATAATGACATCATACGAATCGGTCTGGCCGGTCGGATCGATTCCGAACTCCTCCAGGGGGATTTCCGCTTTCACGGGCCGTACCCAGCATCCCGTTCCGGAAGGAGCGGTTTCGCCGATACCGTTCAGAAACCCGGACAGATTGGAGAAATCCGGCAGCAGGGGAACAGTTGGACTAATGACGGCCCCGCCGTTATGATCGGCTCTCGGACGAGCGGCATCCCAGTAAAAAGGGCCGCCGCCTATCGTATGGCCGGGTCTGTAACCGATCAGTTGCACGCACTCGCCGTCCGTGCCGCCTTCCAGTCCGACCAGGTCGAGCATACTCGACAGGGAGCATATTGGCGTATCACACGCCGCGTTGCCATTTTCGTGTCCATTCGCATTACCATTTCCGTGTCCATTCCCTCTGCCGCTCCCCTTGCTGTTCCCATCGCTGCCGCCGCCGTACACCTGGTTCTGGACGGAACCTTCGCCGAATGGCGCCCCGGATACGATTCCGGCTGTGGCAAAGGTCGCGCCGACCGCTCCGATCCCGAGTCTGGCAAGCATTTGTCTCCGGCTGATCGCTTCTCTGTTCATTTTCCAGCACCGCCTTTTTAGAGAGTTAAGGGTGGGTTCGATTACTTGCCGGCCGCCGCCTGAATTTTTTTGTTCGTTTGCTCCTCCGCATCGCGCAGCGCCGAATTGGCGTCTTTCTCGCCGACGATAACCGACAGCATCGCATTCGTCATTTCCGCCTGACCCGTTATATTATAAGGGCTGTACGGCATCGGAGCGGCCGTTTGCTGGTTGACGACGCCCTTGAAGTTTTTGCCTTTCCAGTCGCTTACGTTTTGTCCGTAGGCTCCTTTGATCTCGGCGCTCGTCACAGGCGCGAGGAAAGCTTGATCGGCACTCCGTTCTTTCAAAATCTCGTCAGACACGAGCTGGGTAATCGCCTGAAACGCCTCCTTGCGGTGCTCGCTTGTGGCGGACAGGCCCACGTATACCGGATAAGGCTGGGAGCCGATATTTTTAAGCCCTTTCATCTCCGGCAAGCTGACCAGATCCCAGTTCAGACCGCTTTTGTTCGCCAGAGAAGCTCCGTTGTTAAACGCGATATGCATGGCCGCCGTTTTTTCGTTGTAAAACAAGTTCGATTGATCGTTCACGGCGAGTTGTTTCTTGGTCGGGTTGTAGCCTGGCAACGTATAGAAGGGAACGAGCACGTCGAGAAACGTTTTCCACTGATCCTTCTGCAGTGCCGCCGCGTTTGTTTTCGGATCGACGAAGCCGAGCGAGAACTGGTTGACCGCAATGAGGTTGGAGGGAGCGCCGGCCAAGCCCCGGTACATCACGCCTCCGTCTTCGCGGGTAAGCCGTTTGGCCGTGTCGAGCAGTTCCTCCCAGGTCATGCCGTCCTTCGGATAGGAGACCCCGAACCGGTCGAAGATGTCTTTGTTGTAATATAGGGCGAGGCGCAAATCGTAAAATGGAAGCGCTGACAATTTGCCGTCGCTCATCCCGGTAATTGCGTCCAGATACGATTTCTCGAACCGGTTCAGGTCGTACTTGGCCGAAGCGACCAGGTCTGCCATATCGCCGAACAGCTCGTATTGCTTCATGCTGCTGAGTACGTTATACGAGCCGAGTATCAGATCCACCTTCGTATTGGTAGCCATAAACTGGTCGATACCCTTGTCGTTATTAATGATTTCCAAGGAAAAGTGCGGGTATTTCCGTTTGATCGGTTCCTCATAGTTGGCCTTTAATTCTTCAAGCGGCATGCTCGATTTGGACGCCAGAAATAATTTCAGCGCCACAGGCTCCACCTTGCCGGAGACGTCCGGCGCCGGTTCCGCCGGTTTACTCCCGCAGCCGGCGGCAGCTAGAGCAGTCATGCCGGCCAATAACGATACGCACACGATTGTGCTGCCGTTCATGTGAAAACCTCCTTTTTGGTTTTTGTAGTGTAAATGTAATTCCCATTTCATTCTACATCGCCAATTCCGGGACTGTCAACAGGATTACGAGTACATTATGAATGGGTGAGGGAAAAGCCCCCCAACTCCGGCACCAAGTTCACCTTTGATTTGGAGAAACTCGGGCTGCTGAAGGATACTTCGCCGCTGATCAAAAGCAGGAAATTCGACGTAAACCAAATTGATCCGGTGGCGATGGAAGGATTGAAGGTTTATTTCGAGAAAGATACAATATACGGTTTGCCGATCACGATTCCAATACGTCGATCTACTACAGCAAAGACATCTTCTACAAATTCGCGGTACCCTATCCGATAAGACGGCATGACGATCGATGAAACGTATGAACCCGCAAAACGGTTGACTTGGTTCGATAACGGCGTTTCCTGTCGGACGAATTACAGCTGCAGCTTGAGGAGAACCTCCGGTTCTAAAATACGCGAACATCAAGAAGCAATTCGGAGCGGACCGCAACTATTTGAAAGGTAAAAACGTAGGAGCGTTTATGGCCAACGATATTGCGCCTTCCCCGAAATCCGTCTCCAAATACGATTTGATCACTGCATAGGAAGTAGAAGCTGCGTTCCGCGATGTCATCCATGCAAAAACCGACCTAATCACGGCACTTCGAACCGCGGAAGAAAATCACGAACAAAAAATAGCCGCAGAGCAGCGGAAATAAGCCGTTCGCCGCGTGGCAAGTAAGCGCTTAATCGGAGATTGGAGGATGGAAGATGACAATGGAAGAGAAAGACTTGGCATTGGTGGCACAAGCTGTAATGCCGGTTACGGACGACCGTTACAAGACCCGCAGCTGGCAGGGCATCCCCGGCATCGAATGCGCCGGCAACGGAAGGTTGTGGTCGACCTTTTACAGCGGAGGGGTTGAGGAAGGGCCAGACAATTATGTCGCGCTTGTCACGAGCGGGGACGGAGGCCGGACTTGGACGGATATCCGCTATGTAGTTGATCCGCCGGGACAGGTGAGGGCATACGACCCTTGTTTATGGCACGACCCGTCGGGGCGGCTGTGGCTGTTCTGGGCGCAAAGCTACGGCTGGTACGACGGGCGCTGCGGCGTATTCGCGGCGACCTGCGACAACAGCGGCGACGAAGAGGCGATATGGAGCGAGCCTCGGCGCATCGCGGATGGTATTATGATGAACAAGCCGACCGTACTCGCGAGCGGCGAATGGCTGATGCCGATCGCAGTATGGGCTTGCAAGAGCTCCGACCTGAACCATATGCCCGAAGAACGGTTCTCCAACGTACACCGTTCGACCGATCAGGGCGCGACGTTCCACAAGCTCGGCTTCGCGGATATTCCGACCCGCGGCTTCGACGAGCATATGATCGTGGAACGAGGCGACGGTAGCTTGTGGATGCTTGTTCGTACGTTGTACGGCATCGGACAGTCGGAATCCCGCGACCGGGGGCGCACCTGGACGCCGGGGGAACCTTCCGCGCTCAGCGGACCCGACTCCCGGTTTTTTATTCGCCGGTTGCGCTCCGGCAGCCTGCTGCTCGTCAACCATTACGAATCGGGGAATAAACGCAGCCATCTGACGGCGATGCTCTCCGATGACGACGGCCGGAGCTGGACCGGCAACCTGCTGCTTGACGAACGGAATCGCGTCAGTTATCCGGACGGCGTACAGGCCGAAGACGGACGAATCTACCTGATCTACGATCGTGATCGCAGCAATGAGAAAGAAATTCTAATGGCGGTGTTTACGGAAGAGGACATCAGAAGAGGGGAGATCCCTTCGGAAGGGGCGGCACTGAGGCAGATTGTCAATAAAGCTTGAACGCCGCGGCATGAGCGGTTATAAACGTAACCGGAGAGTGAACGGACAAAACGATCAGCACAAAAGAAACGATTACTTGGATGAGGCACTCCCTTGACGGGAGATACGGGGATATGATATTTTGTACGATAATGAAATTGCAACCCGAACCAGCCTTATATGTGCGAGTTCAAAAAGTCCGGTTTTCAGCACCGAGAAGATGGGATGAAGCAAGGAAATGAGGAGCGGAAAGTAGTGGGAGCTTTTGTGAGCACCGGAAGTTCCGACTGAATTCCATATTCGATGTCGAGTACGCTTCCTGATCGGCTTCGTGATCAAAGTGGACTTTTTGAATAACCTCTATACGAAGAGACGCGATGAAGAGGAACAGTAATCAGCCGACCGGATCGCAGAGAGCCTACTGGGGTGAGACGTAGGCATCCGGAATTGATGAAAGAAGCCTCCGAGTACCGGGCCGAAAGCAAGCGGAGTACGTCCGGCGGGAGTTCCCGTTACAGAATCGATGTCGGCGCCATGCAGCGATGCAGCAGGGCAGCCGTACTTTAAGCGGGTCGTTTTACGGCCAAATTAGGTGGTACCGCGGAAGCCAAAGCCTTTCGTCCTTATGAGGATGAGGGCTTTTTTGTTTTTCATTTCAACTATCGCGAAAGGATGAACCTGGATGACGACTTTAAACGAGCTCGCCGATTTGTTGTTTCCGAACGTTACCCGAACTCCCGAGGATGTGCTTGCGTTATATCCGCCGAGAAGTTTGCCGCAGGGCGCGAAAGTGACGAGGTTCGCCCCGAGCCCGACCGGTTTTCTGACGATCGGGGGGCTGTACGCCACGATGATCTCGGAGCGGCTGGCGCGAAGCAGTGGCGGCGTCTTTTACTTGCGGATCGAAGATACGGACAAGAAGCGCGAGGTCGAGGGCAGCATGGCCGATATGATCGAGTCGTTGGCCGCGTTCGGTATCGCGATCGATGAAGGGCCTGCCGCCTCCGGCGAGGAGATCGGCGCGTACGGCCCGTACCGCCAAAGCTCGAGAGTGCCGCTGTACCACGTATGGGTGAAGCAGCTGGTCCGGCAAGGACTCGCGTACCCTTGCTTCTGCACGGAGGAGGAGCTTCAGACGATCCGCGACAAGCAGCAGGAGCAGAAAGTGACGCCCGGTTATTACGGCGAATGGGCCGTTCACCGCTTCCTGACTCCGGAGCAGGCGAAGGAGGAGCTGGCGGCGGGCAAGCCGTATGTGATCCGGCTGAAATCGCCGGGATCGCCCGCGAACCGGGTCAGCTACATGGATCTGGTCAAAGGCCCGATCGAGATGCCCGAGAACGATCACGATATCGTTCTGCTGAAATCGGACGGTATCCCGACGTATCATTTCGCCCATGCGATTGATGACCGGCTGATGGGGACGACCCACGTTTTCCGCGGAGATGAATGGTTGTCCTCGGTGCCGATTCATCTGCAGCTGTTCGAGGTGCTGGGATTCCCGCGGCCGGAATACGGCCATATCGCGCCGATCATGAAGATGGACGGAACGTCGAAGCGGAAGTTCAGCAAGCGCAAAGACCGGGACGCTACGGCTAATTATTACCGGAGCCAAGGATATCCGAGTCTGGCGATTAATGAATATTTCATGACGCTGATCAATTCACACTACGAGCAGTGGCGGATGGACCACCCGGCGGAGCCGTACACCCGGTTTGCGATCGATACGAACAAAATGAACGCCAGCGGCGCTTTGTTCGACATGGATAAGCTGAACGATATTAGCAAGGATGCGATCGCGAAATTAAGTGCGGAGTCCGTCTACGCAGAGACGTCGGGTTGGGCGGAAGTGTACGACCCGGAACTGTACGGCTGGCTGGGCGAGAATAAGGATTACGCGCTGAACATCTTCCGCATCGGAAGAACGCTGGAGAAGCCGCGCAAAGATATGGCCAAGTGGGGAGACGTAAGAAGCTCTGTCGCGTTTTTCCACGACGGCTGGTTTGAAGGCGCAACGTCCGGCGGATACCCGCTGCCGCCGTCGGTCGATGATATGACCGCGAAAGGAATCGCAGGGGAGTTTCTGAACCGTTACGATCCGCGGGACGACCGGAACGCCTGGTTCGGCAAGGTGAAGGAGATCGCCGAGGCATTTGGCTTCGCCCAAGATACGAAAGCGTATAAGAAACATCCGGAAGCTTACAAAGGGAGTGTCGGAGATGTCGCCGCTGTCCTGCGATCGGCCTTGTCGGGCAGGCTGAACGCCCCGGATCTGTACGATGTGATGAACGTGATGGGAGAGGAGCGGGTGCGCGGCAGACTGAGCCGGTTTGTGCAGGGCTAAGACGGGCCGGGAATGGTTTTCCTGTGGATCGGAGGACCTCCTCCCGCCAATGCCGCCGATTTGCTTTTTCGCTGTCTTGAGGCACATGTGGTATGATTTTACTAACGGATTGCGGGTATGCTGCTCGAAGCCGATTCGTCCATTACCTCCGCAAAGCGCGGCGTTAGCGGACGTCATCTATGCAGTGCAGACGGCGGGAATGGAGCTGTTCTCGGATATTGTGACGCAGCAGCTGCTGTGCAGATAGATTTTGCAAGACATGAAGAGGAGAAGGGGAGAGTATACAATGCCGCCAATTGTACAAGGGTTGATCAAGCTGGCCCTCGTTGCGGTCGTCATTTTCGCCGCGTTTAAGTATCACATCGGTGCGGGGATCGGGGTGCTCGTGCTGCTGCTCGCGTTCTGGATCTACAAGAGCCGTTCCGCGATCTATGCGCAGCAGGGCAATGTAGCGTATATGAAGGGCGATATGAAGACGGCGCTCGCCAAGCTGGAGAAAGCGTACCAGACCAAGCCGTTCCATCCCCAGCATATCGCCGGCTACGGCTTCCTGCTGGCGAAGGCGGGAGAGACGGAGCAAGCGGAGCAGGTGTTAAACGAGGTGTTGTCCGGCCAGCTTTCGAACGAGATCCGGCTGCAGGCTCAAGTGAACCTGGCGACCGTGTACTGGCTGCAGGGCAAGCGGGACGAAGCGCACAACCTGCTGGCGACTGTGTACGAAAACTATAAAAACACGACGGTATACGGAAATTTGGGTTATTTCAAGCTGCTGCGCGGCGAGCTGGACGATGCGCTCCGCTTCAACCGGGAGGCGTACGAGTACAACGACGGCGATGTGACGATCCTCGATAATTTGGCGCAAACGTATTATTTGCTCGGCCGGTTCGAGGAAGCGGCCGAGATGTACGCGAAAGCGGTGGATAAGTCTCCGAAGCATGCGGAGTCGTACTACTATTATGCGCTGACGCTCCAGGAGCTGGGACGTCTTGAGGAGGCCGCCGAGCAGATCGGCTATGCGAAGCATAAGGAGCTCGCGCTGATTACGACGGTAACGAAGGAGCAGATCGAAAATTTGGCGCAACAGCTGGAGCAAGAGGTAGAGCCGGAGTCGGAGTCAGGGGCGGAACCTGACCGGGACGACGACCGATAAGAGCGCCGCAGACGGATGGCCGCTATGGAACCTGGAACGCACCACCCTGCATGGGGGGCGAGCCTTTCTATAGCGGCCTTGCCGCGTTCTGACGGCGGTCGGCCGCCTGCCAGGAGTAGAAGCTGTACCGATTTTTGCCGAGCTCCTTCGATACGTAAAGCGCCGTATCGGCCCGCTTGCATAACGTCTCGACGTCGATGCCGTCATGGGGGGCCAGCGATATCCCGATACTGACCGAGATGCTCGCCTTCTCAAGCTGCGAGTGCCGCTTGATCGGTCCCCGAACCGCTTCAATCAGCTGCACCGCCGCATGTTCCGCTTCCTCCTTGCTAGCCGAAGGCATGAGGATGACGAACTCGTCGCCGCCGAGCCGCACGGCGGCATCTCCTTTGCGAAGGACGGAGCGGATGCTGTGGGCGACCCGCTTCAGCAGCAGATCGCCGGTATCGTGACCGTGATCGTCGTTAACCGATTTGAAATTATCCAGGTCGATCATAAGCAGGGCGAGCGTATCTCTGTTATCCGCCAGCATCGATACCAGCAGCTCCTCGAAAGCCGCGCGGTTGTGCAGGCCGGTCAAGCTGTCGTGAAAGGCGAGATGCATCGGCCTGGCCACCCATTTGGAGATAATGAGGGCCAGAACGACTGTTACGAACAGGACTGCGATCAGTTGAACGATGAACGTCCTCCGGTTTTCCTGCAGGAAAGCTTGCAAGTCTTTGTCGTTGTATATGATTTCGAGCACTTTCGTCTGCGTGGAACCGCTGTCGTACTTGGAGTCGTAGTTCACATAGCGGTAGATCGCCGGCAGCCCGTACCAGTCGCCGCGAAATTCGCCCGTTTGTCCGGTTGTGAACGTTTTCTCGAACGCATCCCTTCGCGGGCCAGACAGCTTGCTTGCGTCGGCCAGCTCGCCCAAAGCGTGGCCGCCCATATTCAGCACATTGATCTCGTAAAAAGAGTCGTCCTGGGCTACGAGCTCGTCGATCGCCTGGAAGAAGTTGAAATGCTGGTAGATCATACTGTCCTGCAGCGTGTAGCCGAGCTGAAATATAACCTTTTTGTCGGGTGACGCCATGTAACTGTATTTTTTCAAAATGCCGGTGTTTTGCTCGATATCGATTCCGTCATGATAAAATTCCCCAGTGCTCCGCCGCTCCTTCAAAATGGCGGCCAGCTTGCCGCAGCAAGCTTTAAAGTCCAGCCCGACTTCGTCCCGCAGGCTGCTGTAGGCGATTACATCATTCTCATCGATGATGTGGATGTCGTAGGAAAGCTCTTTCTTCAGCGCTTCCAGATCCCAGTCGCTTACAGTCGGAGCGTTCTCATATTTGTTCAGCAAATAAACGGTGCTGTCCCGCATCTTGGCGGCTATATTCTCGCCGAGCACATAATACGCTTTCTCCATCGATTCCAGTGCGTACTTGACGGTTTGCTCGCTTTTCCGGACTTGCTCCGCCTTGCCCAGACGGGCTTGTTCTTTCAGACGATAATGATCCATCAGGGCGATCGCGACGGACAGCGCCATCGCGAAAATGATCATTGCAATCGTCAATTTCATCCTAAACCGAGAATTCACAGAAATACCTCCGTCACAAGCCCAGATGTCGCGCGTCGAATAAGGATATATATTCCACATGAGTTCACAATTACCTCTACGCCCGGATGCTGAAATTCGGGGAAACTGCCCGAAAATTACTGCGCTCGAATTAGGGTTGACTTCCTGGATTGCATCGTTCAGCGGTTCTGCCTGTAGAGCGAAAAAAAGCGTTCCGAGCCGCCATCGAGGCGGTCCGGGACGCTTATTCGTTACAGCAGCTTCGTCGTCCATGATTCGCAGTTCCAAACCTCGGTCGCGACGTCGCGGTAAAATTCCGGTTCGTGAGAGATCAGCAGGATGGTTCCTTTGTAAGCTTGCAGCGCGCGCTTCAACTCATCCTTGGCATCGACATCGAGATGGTTCGTCGGCTCGTCGAGCACGAGCAGGTTCGTTTCTTTGTTGATCAGCTTGCATAGGCGGACTTTAGCTTTCTCGCCGCCGCTCAGCACGTCGATCCGGCTCTCGATATGTTTCGTCGTCAGACCGCATTTGGCGAGCGCCGCGCGGACTTCGAATTGCGAGAGTGAAGGAAATTCGTTCCATACTTCGTCGATGCAGGTCGTGCTGCCCGATCCCTTCATCTCCTGCTCGAAGTAGCCGATATACAGATGCTCTCCTAGCTCCACCGATCCGCCAAGCGGCTGGATCTCGCCGAGAATGCTGCGCAGCAGCGTCGTTTTCCCGATGCCGTTCGAGCCGACGAGGGCGATCTTCTGGCCGCGTTCCACGCGCAGATCCAGCGGCCGTGACAACGGTTCGTCATAGCCGATGACTAGACCTTTCGTCTCGACGACCAGTTTGCCGGACGCTCTGGCGTCCTTGAAGCGGAATTCCGGCTTCGGCTTCTCCTTGGCGAGCTCGATGACGTCCATCTTGTCCAGCTTCTTCTGGCGCGACATCGCCATGTTGCGGGTCGATACCCGGGCTTTGTTGCGGGCTACGAAGTCTTTCAGATCGGCGATCTCCTGCTGCTGCTTTTTGTAGGCCGACTCCAACTGCAATTGCTTCGCTTCGTGCTGCTGCTGGAAGACGTAGTAATCGCCGACGTAACGGCTGAGCTCCTGATTTTCCATATGGTAGATCAGGTTAATGACGCTGTTCAGGAACGGAATGTCGTGAGAGATTAGAATAAAGGCGTTCTCGTATTCTTGCAAATACCGCTTTAACCATTCGATATGCTGCTCGTCCAAATAGTTCGTAGGCTCGTCGAGCAGCAAGATGTCCGGCTTTTCGAGCAACAGCTTCGCGAGCAGCACTTTGGTCCGTTGCCCGCCGCTGAGGTCGTGAACGTCTTTCTCCAGACCGATATCCTCCAGACCGAGGCCGCGGGCAATCTCTTCGACCTTCGCGTCGATCATATAAAAATCGTGATTGGTGAGCGCGTCCTGGATCGTGCCGACATCCTCAAGCATCTTCTCGAGCTCCTCAGGTGTCGCTTCGCCCATCTTTTCGTACATGCCGTTCATTTCCGCTTCCATCTCGAACAAGTAGGCGAAGGCCGTCTTGAGCACATCCCGGATGGTGAGCCCTTTTTGAAGCACGGAGTGCTGGTCCAAGTAACCGACGCGGACCCGCTTGGCCCATTCGACCTTGCCTTGATCCGGCTGCAGATTCCCGGTAATAATATTCATGAATGTCGATTTGCCTTCGCCGTTAGCGCCGATCAATCCGATATGTTCGCCCTTGAGCAGCCGGAACGACACGTCGCGGAAGATGGCGCGGTCGCCGAAGCCGTGGCTTAAATTTTTGACGGTCAGTATACTCATTGTGCACCTTTTTCATTAGAGTAGTAGGGGATGGCGGGTCATTCATCGTGGCAAATACATCGATTATAAGCTTTTCTTTTAGAGTAAGAAAGTCTTATGTTTTCAGCGAAGCTGACACTTTCTGCTCGCAAGAAAAGCTACCTCTTACGCAGGGTCATTCATCGTGGCAAATA